>JANOGU010000274.1:0-10529 GCA_031406135.1 Rhodobacterales bacterium | reverse complement strand
CGCGAGGCCGTAAAACCGCACTTCAGCAGCCCATGACCGCGACCCAAGTTGCGCCAAGAGAGCAGCGGCTGGCGGAACGCGCGGCTCAAGCCGATGCCAGCGCTACGTGCCAGCAAAAATGGTCAAAAATCGAGGTGCCCTTATGTGTCTCGGCCCTGCTATAGATACCCCGTCGCCGCTCCCGGCCAGGCCCGGCGACGGGGTTGGATACAGCGCTGAACATCTTGTGGCCTGACCACGTTTTCTAGCAGGCTGATCCCGCCTCTCCTCACCGTCTCGAACAGTTGACGGCGGCCCGTTTTCCGGGACCGCGAAGCATAAGGAAGAGAGAGTGACATGATAACAGCAACGACCGTGGTCGGGATAGATGTGTCCCGCGATTGGCTGGACGGGTTTTGCTTTCCCGGCGAGCAGAGGTTCCGACTGGCGAACTCGGCAGAGGGCCACGAACTGCTGGTCGCGGCGATCCGGGAGATGCCCGGCCCGGTCAAGATCGGGTTTGAAGCGACGGGCGGTCAGGAATGGGTGCTCTGGGCCACGCTCGTCGCGGCGGAGATCGATGCAGGCCAGTTGCCCCCGGCACAGATCAAGGCCTTTGCCCTTTCCCGGGGCACGCGCGCGAAGACAGACCGGATCGATGCAGAGCTGATCGCCCGTTTCATGCTGTTCCGACCGGAAGCCGGTCGACGGCTGCCAACCGAGAATTTGCGTATTCTCAGGGCGTTGACTACGCGCAGGGCGCAGATCGTGGACATGCGCAGGCGGCTTTCGGCGCAGATCGCGGCGCGCAGGAAGCAAGACATCCCCGCCGACGTCGAGGGCATGGATGCGGACCTCGGGGCCATGCTGGACACCCAGGTCGGTGATCTGGAGCGACGGATCGAAAGCGTCATCGCGCAGGAGGAAACCTCGGCTGCAAAGGCAAGGCTTCTGCGGTCCATCCCCGGGATTGGCCCGGTTTCCGCGGCCATGCTGATCGCGGAAATGCCGGAACTCGGCCGGATGACATCCGGAGAGGCCGCAGCCATGACCGGCCTTGCACCTGTCCCACACGACAGTGGTGCGATGCGAGGAAGGCGAGCAATCGCAGGAGGGCGGAGCTCACTTCGACATGTCTTGTTCCAGGCCGCACTTGCCGCCGCCTGTCACAATCCGGTTCTGAAGCCGGTCGCGCAGCGCCTCAAAATGCGCGGCAAGTCGCACAAACTCGTCATCGTCGCCATCGCCCGTAGGCTGGTCACCATCGCAAACGCGATCCTGAAAACGGGCGTCCCATGGCGACAAAACCCGGTCACGTAAACACAGTTGCTAGGGTACGGGTCACCGTGGTCAAAAGCACGTCGAATCGGTCAGCCCAAGTTACGCGTTGTCGTCCACCGACTCATTGTCGTCCTCCGTCGGCATGCGGTCGAGGATGCCTGGATCGCCGCGGCCATCCAGATGCAGCAGGATCGCCTTCACGACCGCGACCTTGTCTTCCCGCTGGGCGACATGCCGGTGCGGGTCCTCCAGAAGCACCTGCGCCTCCAAAAGCTTCTCGCGCAACGCAATGGCCGCGGGATCAGGTGGATGGCCGCCGCGCGGTTCGGCCAGAAGCGCGAAGGGCTCGCGCAGCCGCCAACGGAACAGTGCCGCGATCGCCAGGATGGTGTTGCGGAAACGGACCTTGAGGTCGTGCCGCCGGATGCGGTCGATGAGCTCTTCTCCCAGCCGGGAAAGTAAGTGGTCCACCTGCGCGCGTGTCAGCGCCTCCGGCGCTTCCTGCCGGCGCGACAGCGCCATGGCCAGCGCGTTGATCGTGTCGGTGTTGAGGGGCGCCTGCTCGAGATAGGTAAAGAGCCGCGCCAGTCGCGCCGCGCCGCCGATGGCGCGGCCGGAGCCCTGGTGAAGGACGCGCGAGGCGTGGGACGGCACCAGGAGCGGATGGTGCCGGCCGGCCGCCAGTGCCTCCAGCGCCCGCAGGATGGCTTCCTGCGCCGGTCCGGGGCAGGCCGTAAAGCTCCAGGTCAGAGCCTTAAGTAGGCTATTGTCGCGCGGCGGATCGCGCAGCGTGGCGGCACATAGCCCGGCCGCCATCCGGTCGAGCGCGGCGCGGAAGCCGTCGCGCATTTCGGGCGGCAGGCCTGGCGGCAGGTCGCCGTCGGTGCCGACGGGCCGGAGCCGTTCGCGCGGCGCGTCCGGATGGCGCCGCTGCCGGCCGATCGCCTTGGCCCAATCGTCCGGCCCTTTTGTCCGCCCCAACGCCTCAGCCGCCGCCAGCTGGCCGGCCTCTCCCTCGCCTGCCCAGATGCTGCCCAGCCACAGGTCGATGTGCGCATCCTCCACGACCCGCTCGGGGATGGTGGGAGGAGCGTTGCGCAGCCGCTCCAGCACCTCCTCCGGCGTTTCGGGGAGAGGCGTCAGGCTTTCCCAGTCGAGAAGGACTGGACTGCGCGCCAGCGTCTCCCAGTCCTGAGCGCCGACCGTCAGCCGCGCCCAGCTCTGCCCCGGCGTCTGCCGGATGCGCAGGGCCACGGGAACCGTCCGAGATGGACCCGGCGGACGGAAGACTGTCCAGTGCCGCACTTCCCCTTCCCCCTTGAGGACGTAGAAATCGAGCTCTGCCTTGCGCTTCCGCCATTCGAAGCCGCCGAGTTCCGGCGACACGTGTTCCCGGTTGGCCGGCACCACGGCGTCCGGCGGAATCAAATGCTCCCACGCCGGCCGGTCGCTGTGCATGACCGCGATGGCGATCGGCTCCAGCCGGTCGAAGTAATGTGGTAGGCCGCGTGCAATCAGTCGGCCGGCGTGCAGGCAGCCGCGCGCCACGGTCTCCGGGCCGGCTAGGACGACCGGCCCGGCGGCGCCTTCGACCGCGCCGGCCAGCGCCGCGGCCAGGGCGGAGGCGAGCGGCGTGACTAGGAAAGTCACTGTTATCGGCGCCGCCGGTGCCGGCAGGTACAGCCCGGCCAAGCCCAGGGCCTCCGGCGCCAGCGCCGGCGCGGTCGCCACCTCCCAGTTGCCGTTCCAGGCGCGCAGGACCTCAGTCTGCCCACTCTCGGCCGCGCCGGTCACCAGTGCCGGCCCGAGGCGGGAGGCGTCGCAGCGCGACCAGTCGATGCCGATGTTCGCCGCCACAACCAGTCGCTGGGCGCGGTCGAATAGAGCGTCGAGCCCGACCTGCGATGCGCACAGCTGGCCGGGTCCGTCGCGCTGCGGGGCGAAATGGCCGGGATGCCCAGTGTCCTGTCGCAGCGTCAGAATCTGATCCTCGATGCCGCCGCCGGCATGGATCAGCAACCGGAAGCGCAGGCCTTCGTCTTGCGGGCCGATCTCGCCCTCCGCGAGCAGGTCAAGGAATGCCGCCACCGGTCGCCAGAGCAACCGCGCCTGCCGCCGCCGCGCCCGCAGGGCGGCGATCATCGCGCCCTGTGCGGCTTCGGCAAAGCCAAGCAGGTCGGGAACCGCGGCGACGACCTCATCGGCGCCGCGGGCCAGCGCATCGACAGCCGCGCGAAGGTCGTTGGCGTCGTCCTCCGTGCCGGCGCCGCGGTCAATCGCACCAGACAGCGGTCGCCGACGGCCCGGGTCGCCGATGTCGCCCCAGCCCCGGCCCCGGCCGTGGGGCGCCAATGCGGCCTGCGGTCCGGCCACCCGGCGGTGCGCCATCGTGTGCACCACAGCCGCGGCGGTGCCGCCCTGCAGGATGCGAATCGGTCTGTCTCCGCTGTCCTCGTCGTCCTCGCCCCAGTCGCGGGCGGCCAGATCGAAGCGGCCGTTGAGGTCCAACCCGACGATGCGCCGCGTCACGGCCGGTCCTCCGGCAGGAAACCCTCGACGAACTCCGTGACCATGAACAGGGCATCGCGCAGCGCCGCCCCCTCGGTGCCAAGCGTGAGCGTCAGCGCCGGTCCGTCCTGCTCCCAGTCGGCATGTTCATGAACTACCGCCGGGCGCAGGACCAGGCCGCCCGCCAGTGCCCCGCCACCAGCTTGCACCAGTAACTGCCGGACCTCGGCCGCCTCGCCCGCGGCAAGCCCTCCCTGCGGACTCCAAAGGGGCCATACCGCGAGGCGCCGCAGGAATCCCCGCGTCTCGCCCGCCCGCCCGATACGCAGCCACAGCGGCGCGGCAAAACCGGCCAGCGCGTCAGTCCGTGCGACCGTTTGCACCTCGGCGATCAAGCCGCGGTCCGGCAGATGCACAACGGCCAGCGGCGAATCGGTCTCGATCCACGTCCCGCGGCGCTGCTCATCGCGGAACCACAGCGGCGCCGTGGCGACCAACCGGGCGCCCGCCACCCCCATCAGGGCGACAACCAACGCCAGCGCGCAGAATTCCTCCCACGACCGCGCCTGCCAGCGCCAGAGCTCGTCCGTAGCGCGCTCGCGGGCGAGCAGCGCCTGCCATGCGTCCCAGACGCGGTGATAGAGCGGGTTCTGCTGCAGCACGAAGTTCGGTGTCAGGCCCGGCTCGGCCTGCCGCACGCCGCGGGCGGCGAGCTCGTGCGCCAGCCGCCTGCAGCGCTTACCGAAGTGCTCAACCAACCGGGCGCGACGGGTCTGACGGCGCGTGCGGTTGCGGCCGATGTAGTCTCGGCCGTGGCGGTCGGCGAGCTCGCAGTAGGCGCGCAGGACGCGGTTCTCCAGCGTGTCGAAGCTTTCCTCTCGCGCGATTGCCAAGATGCGCTGGCTGTCGCCCGCGCGCTCGGCCAGCCTCTCCCCCGGCTGGCGGGCGATCCACAGGAGCGACCTGCGGTCGAGCTCCTGCACCCGGCCCAGGGGCGTCATGCGGTGGACTCGGCGCAGGATGCGCCGTAGATGCGCCTCGAGCGCGTCTAGAACGCGGCCCATCTCCCGCGCCTGCCTCACAATCTCGTCCATTCGAGGCTCGCCGGCGTCCGTGGCCGTCCAGCGTTCGCGCAGCCTTCCCCACAGGCGCGCTGGGTCGGACAGTGCATCCTCCACGTCGCCGATACGGTCCCAGACGGCCTCGGCCCGCAGCATCAGCGCCGCCGATCTCCGCTCGCGGTCGTCCCGGGGTTCGACGCCGGTCTGCGGCTTTTCTGGCGCGTTGGGCCAAATCAGCCGGCAGGTGCCGCCATCGACGGCAACAACCTGGCCGGCGGCGCGCCGTAGCGGCAGCGGCAAAAGCCAGAGGCTTGTCCTTGTCTCGTGCTGCGCTTGGCCGGCCGCGGCGCGCTCGGCCATCTGTGCCGAGAGCTCCGCCGTGTCGTACCGGCCGTCCACTAGGGGGGGGCTGTCGGCCGGCTGACGGAGGTAGAGCCATGGCGGGCCGGCGTGGTCATCCGGGAGCGCGGCCGAGCCCGACGCCAGGGCCAGCCGGCACGCGGGCACATAGCGCGCCCAGGGGCGGAGCCAGAGCTCCACGTCCATCCTCATGTCCCGCGCATCAGGCCGCGCCAGACGAAAAGCCCCGAACCGCGCACCTGGTCCTCGCGGACCTCGGCGATCCGGTCCGCCAGGGCGGCATCGTCAAGCCGAGTGCGGACGAGCTGCTCGAGCGCCTCGAACCGTTCCGCGTGCTGCTCGATCTCCACCCCGCGCAGGCGGGGCAGTATCCGGAATTCGATCTGGTCGGCCAGCGGCACACGCACGTCGAGCCCGGCATTGCCCTCCACCGGGTAATTGGCGGCATAGGCGCGAGTCGCCTGGTTGAGCCGGTGCCCGAAGGGCTTGCCGAAGCCCTGCATGATCCCGGCCAGCGCGCCGATCGTCTCACGAACGAGATCGCCCTGGGCGCCCTGAAGCGAAGCTGACGGCCGAACCCAGCCCCGCCATTCGCCGAAAGCCTGCGCCTCGTCGGTTGGAGTGCCGGAGCTGATCGCAGGCGGCGGGAACTCGGCTGGGGCGGGGAACTGAAGCACGTTGCCGCGGTCCAGCACCTTGTCGGACAGGCTCTGCGTGCTCTCATCGTCGTTCATCGTGCCTACGAACAGCAGGTTGTGCGCCGGGAACAGTCGCGGCGGGTTCGTCAGCCCTCGGATGTCCACCGGGATCAGCGCATCCTCGCAGGCCCGTCGCGCCAAGTTCGCCCGCCAGGCCGGGCGCGCCTCCAGCCGGCTTAGGAATTCCGAAAAGTAGTATTCCACCCGGGCCAGGTTCATCTCGTCCATCAAGACCAGCGCCATGTGGTCGCGCCGGTCCGGCGTGTCCGCGGTCAGCTCGATGCTGCGCCAGGGGTCGAGATGGGCCAGAAGACGGGCCAGTTCGGTCGCGCGGTATTTCTGCTCGACGTAGTTGTAGAAACCCAGCAGGTCCTGCGGGCTGTCCCAGCGCGGTTCCACCGCGACCTGAAGGAAGTGAATCCCCATCGCCTCGGCATAGCGGCGGGGCAGCAGGCTCTTGCCGGTGCCCGAGACGCCGGCCAGCACGGTTAGCTGCGTCGTGTCGTTGACCTTCAGTGCGGTATGGAAGGCGTTCAACGTGCGCCGGCTGAAGCTGAGTCCGCAGTCGCGCAGGTAGCGGGCCACGTCGTGCAGCGCGTTGGTCTCCGTGCGCAGGGCGCCGCGGAGCCCTGCCGGCGCAGCCAGGCAGTTGGGCGCGGCCACGAGGTCGGCCAGCATGGCGCGGCGCTGGTCCTCGGTGGGCGTGCCCGTGCCGCCGCCTGTGCCGCCCCCCGTGCCTCCGACGATGAAGGTTTCGTCCTTTAGCTTCCCCAGCATCGTATGGAGGCCTGCGATCTCGGCCTCGATCACGTTGCGCTGGCGCTCGGCCTTCTCCCGCGCCTCCTCTGCCAAATCGCGGGCGTGCCGCGCCGAGTCGCGCTCACTGACCGCGGCGGCAAGCTCCCCGGACAGGGGTGCGCGCTGCGCCTCCAGCCGCGCAATTTCGGTCTCGATCTGCTCTGCACGCTGCAGCAGGGTCTCAGCGCGGGTTTCGGCCGCCCGCGCCTCGGCAAGGGTCCGCAGGGCGGCGTCCAGGTCCGGGCGCAGGCGGTCCAGATCGGCGCGGACGCGCGCAAACTCTGCTTCCGCGTCCTCCTTCCTGCGGTACAGCTCCTCTGCAACCGCGACCAGCCGGCGCGCCTCCTCCGCCTGTTCGCGCAGCCCGTCCAGCTCCTGCTCCAATCCGGCCCTTTCCTGTGCGGCCTCGGCTGCTTCCGACTTGACCCGGGCGATCTCCTCGCGGGCTGCCGCGAGGTTCTCCCATTCCAGCCGGAGGTCGGACAGCCGCAACTCCAGCGCCGCGGCCTCTGCAGCCAGCCGGTCGCGGTCGTAGATTTGCTGGTCGATGCGGCGCAGCTCCTCCTGCTTGCGGGCCAGTTCGGCCGCGGCCAGCGCCAGGCGTTCGCGGATGTCGGCAAAGCGGGTTTCGGCCGGAAGGCGATCAGCGCGGACCTGGAAGACCGCCCAGCCGACTGTGGCGCCAAGTGCCAGCGTCATTGTTCCGAAGATCGCAGCCAGCGTCAGAAGCGCCGGATCGAGGGCAGGAAAAAGCGACGGCATCTTCGGTTACCTCGGTATGGTGTTGGCGCCTAGGGCGTCCGGCGCCGCTCGACGCGCAAGCTCGTCCATTCGGGCTTGTACCCTTTGCAGCGTTGCATTTGCCGCCGCGAGTTCGGTGTGCCGTGTGTCGCGCTCGGCAACGGCGTTGGCCGCCTCGCGTTCGGCTTCGGCGCGCGCGGAGCTGGCGGCCTCGGCGGCGGCCTTGTCCGCGGTGATCTGCGCCGCGAGCTCCCGCTTTGCCGCAAGGTGAGCCTCGGCGGAGGCATTTTCGCCGCGCAGCGCCTCCAGCGCGGCCAGGGCTTGCGCCGCCTCGCCCTCGGCTGCGACGCGCGCGGCGCTGGCGGCCTCAGCGGAAGCCTGGTCGGCAGTGACCTGGGCCGCGAGCGCCCGCTTTGCCGCAAGCTCGGCCAGAGCGGACGCAAGCTCTGCTGTCCTGCCTTGCAGTTGCTCGCGCACGGCCTCGACCTGCGCGCGCAGGTTGTCGAGTTGCTTCTGCGCCTCGTCAGCCCTGGCCTCCGCTCCGGCGGCGGCCTCGGCCGCCTGGCGCAGGCGGGCCTCCTCGGCGCGCAACGCGGCGACCTGGTCGTTCAGTCCCTGCAGGGTCGCCGCCGCGTCGCTCGCTGCCTCCCTGGCCACCGTCTCGCGCGCCTCATCGGCCGAAATCTGGGCTAGCCGGGCTTTTGCCTCGGCCAGATCCGCCTGCGTCGCCTCCATTTCCGCCTTGCGGGCTTCCAGGTCGGCCACCTTTGGCATCAGGGCGGTGATCGATTCCGTGAGCCGCGTCTCGTCGGCCTGAAGGGCGGCGATCTGTTCCTCCGCGCTTGCCTGCCGGTTCTGGGCGTCCTTGCTGCGGGCCCCGGCTTCGGTGGCGGCCTTCTGTGCCTCCTCTTCACGCACCTTCCAGCCCTGCAACGCCGCCTCGGCTTCCGCCTTGCGCCGATCGAGATCGGCGACTTCTGACCGCAGGGGGCCGACGCGGTTTGCCAGATCATCCCGGTCCCGCACCAGGTCGTCGTGCGCTTGCCGGGCGAGGGCTGCCTCCTCCTTCGCCGTGGCGGTTTTACTATCGGCCTTCGACTTCTCGTTCCGCAGCCTCTCGATTTCTGCGCTCATTGACTTTGCCAGCATGTCCAGCGCGTCGCGCGCCTTTTCCGCTTGCTTCTGCTCCGCCTCGGCCTGTGCCTTCTCCGCCTCGGCCTCCGCCTTGTCCTTCCGCGCCTCCTCCGCCTCGGCGAGCGCCGCATCGCGCGCGACCGCGACGGCCTCGGCATCCTGCGCAGCCGCCTCGGCAGTTGCGAGCGCGCCCTCCGCGTCGATGCGCTTTTTCTCCAGCCCGGCGATCTCGTCGATCAAACCCTCAAGGCGCGCATCTAGCCCCACGACGCTACTCTCCAGCCGCAGCACCTCGGCCTCGCGCGCGGCCAACCGGTCGCGTTCGCCGGCGATCTGCAGGAACAGCCCCAAAAGCAAGGCGAGCACCAGCAGGCCCCAGATTGCGATCAGCGCCAGGGGCAGCCGGCGCGGCGGCGGCAGGGGCGGCAGCGTGGCGCCGCTGTCAGTGCCGGAGCCCGAGGTCCCGTTCGACGATGTCAAGGCAACCCTCCATGTCTGCCGCCAGTTCATCCACCCAGAACCGGCGCACCTTCCAACCCTTGGCGATCAGCTCGCCGTCGCGCAACCGGTCGGAGACCTTGCGTTCCCCGCCTACGCCGATATGCCATTTCCGCCCGTCCACCTCGAGGTCGAGCTTCACCGCGCCGTGGAACAGCGCGAAGTCGAGCGACCGGCTGCCCAGCCTATACTGCGACTCGGGATTGTGCCCGCGCCGCACGAGCGCCTCGTGCACGCGCCGTTCCCACTTGCTGTCGAAACCGCGCGGCGCCGCCGCCGGCGGCTGCGTGGCGCGCTCCGCCAGCATCTGCACATGGGCGATGCCGCAATCGCGCGCCCAGGCCAGATCGCCCACGATCACTGCAACCGCGCGCGCCCGGCTGACCGCGACGTTGAAGCGCCGGCGGTCCTTCTGCAGGAAAGTCACTGCGGATGGCGCGGCCCCGGGCCCGACGGCCAGCGAGATGAAGACCGCATCCGCTTCGCCGCCCTGCCAGCCGTCCACTGTGTCGATGGTCAGCCGCAACCGCTGCCGCGCCGCCTCGGGAACCGCGCGTCCCGCCAGGCGCCGGATCAGCCCGACCTGAGCGTTGAAGGGAGAGATGACGCCGACCGAACCTTCGAAACTCTGTTCCCCGGCCAGGGCGGCAATTCGCGCGGCGATCCATTCGGCCTCTGTGTGGTTGACGTTGCCGCCGTCCTCGCGCCCGCAGGGCCCGCGCACGTCCTCCCAGTGCAGGCCGGGGCGATAGCTGCCGGGAGGTTGGAATTCCTCGTCCGAGCGTCGCGCCACCAGCCGGCCGCCGTAAAATGCGCGGCTGATGTAGTCCACGATGTCGGGGGCGGAGCGGAATTGGTCGGGCAGAAGGTGCAGCCCGCCTGCACCCAAGCGGTTGCGGGCGAAGTCGAAGAGCGAGTTGCGGCTCTGCGCCCAAGCGCCGCGCCCCGCCTTCGGCAACCCTACGGCATCCATCAGTGCGTGCTCCTGCGCCACCCCCAGAGCGGGAATGAAGGAGAGCTGGTCGGGGTCGCCCACAATCACCGCCCGTTTCGCCCGTGCCAAGATCGGCAGGGCCGAGGCGATATCGCACTGGCTCGCCTCGTCGAAAATCGCCAGATCGAACAGTCCGGGAATCAGCGGGATGCGGGCTGGAACAGACAGCGTGCTGGCCATCCACACCGGGCGGTGGCGCAAAAGAAGGCGGGCGTCGTCGGCCGAAAGGTCGCGCGGCTGCGCCCTGCCGCGCTGGAAGTCGAGGTCGGACTTACGCGCCCGCAGATGCTGCAGCGTGCCGTCGTCCGGGGTCTCGACGGCGCGGGCGAGTGGAGGGAGATGCTTGCGCATCTCGGGCAACGGCGGGTCCGTCGGCTCGGGGAGTTCCTTCAGCCGGGCGCGCAGCGCGTCGATGCGGTGCCGTATCTCTGCCGGGCGGGCATCGGCGCCCAGCGGTGCGCCCAAGTTTGGCCGCCT
>JANOGU010000241.1:0-8195 GCA_031406135.1 Rhodobacterales bacterium | reverse complement strand
GGGCGGCCCCGCGCCGTGGGGCCAACGCCCGCCGTTATCCGGCGGCTGGCCGGGCTTTCACCCCCCCCCGCCCCGCCCTTGATCCGGGCCCCCTGGGGACCCGCGCGGCCCCGGAACATGACCGGGGCGGGTATTCCCCTTGCGGCGCCATCAGCTCCACCTCCGCCCCCTCCCGGACGGCGGTGAAGAAACAGGTCCGCCGGTTGGTGTGGCAGGCCGGGCCGGTCTGCTCGACCACCACCAGCAGCACGTCGCGGTCGCAGTCCAGCCGCAACTCGATCAGGTGCTGGGCATGGCCCGAGGTCTCGCCCTTCACCCAGAACGCCTGACGCGACCGGCTCCAGTAGGTGACCCGGCCGGTCGCCAGCGTCCGCGCCACGGCCTCGGCATTCATCCAGGCCAGCATCAGCACCTCGCCCGAGCCATGGTCCTGCGCCACGCAAGGGATCAGGCCGTCGGCGTCGTAGCGCAGCGTCGCGGGGTCGAACATGGGCGGGCCTTGGCGCGGGGGGCACTCGCGGCTATCTAAGTTGCATCGCCCCGCGGGGGAAGGCATGTCCGACGCCGATCTGATCCGGCTCTATTCCGACCGCATCCTGGCGCTGGCGGCCGAGATCCCGCATCTCGGCCGGCTGCCCAACCCGCAGGCCAGCGTGCGGAAGCGCTCGCCGCTCTGCGGCTCCACCGTCACCATGGACCTGGTGATGAAGGACGGGCGCGTGGCCGAGATGGCGCAGGACGTGAAGGCCTGCGCGCTGGGCCAGGCCGCGGCCGCGGTCGTGGGCGCCGCGCTGCCCGGCCGCACCCGGCCCGAGATCGAGACGGCGCGGGACGGCCTGCGGGCGATGCTGACCAGCGGCGGTCCGGTGCCGGCAGCCCCCTTCGACGGGTTCGAGGTGCTGCTGCCCGCCCGCGACTACCGCAACCGCCATGCCTCGATCCTGCTGGCGATCGAGGCGGCGGCCGAGGCGGCGGAAGCGGCCGAACGCGCCGCAGCCGGATAAAGAAGCGCCGCCAACCCGGGGCTCGGGTGGCGGCGCAGTTGCGTGTCCGTCGGGGAAAGGGCTGGCGTCCGGGGAAAGACGCGCGACAGGACCGCGAGGCAGAGGGTCAGGGGTGGGGGGTCAAAGCATCGGCAGCGACAGCCCGCCGATCAGCAGCGTGAACAGGGCGAGCGCGCCCAGCGTGTCCTGGGCCAGCGTGGCGCGGCTGCGATGCAGGGCGGCGGCGAGGTCGGACAGCATGGACAACTCCCTTGTTGCCATTCTGTTCTCACGATCCCGCCGGCGATGTCAAGAACTTTAGTAGAACATTTGTGAACTTTTAGCGATCACCCGACGTTGATCAGCCGAATCGCCCGATCCTGATCCAACAGCCACAGCAGCACCCGCGCCGCCTTTCCGCGCGGCCCCGCCAGGTCCGGGTCGGTCTCGATCAGCGCCCGCGCATCCGACTGCGCCACCGCCATCAGCGCCGTCTGCCGCTCCAGATCGGCGACGCGGAACTGCGGCAGGCCCGACTGCGCCGTGCCGATCAGGTCGCCCGCACCGCGCATGGCCAGGTCCTCCTCGGCGATGCGGAAGCCGTCCTCGGTGTCGCGCAACATCTTCAGCCGCCGTTCGGCGCCCTCGGTCAGCGGCGGGGTATAGAGCATCAGGCAGGTCGATTGCGCCGCCCCCCGCCCCACCCTTCCGCGCAGCTGGTGCAGCGCGGCCAGACCGAAGGTCTCCGCCCCCTCGATCACCATGATCGAGGCGTTGGGGACGTTGACGCCAACCTCGATCACCGTGGTGGCGACCAGCACCTGCGTCGTCCCGGCGACAAACCGCGCCATCGCCGCATCCTTTTCCGCCGGCGGCATCTGGCCGTGGACAAGGCCCACCACGTCGCCCAGCGCCGCCCGCAACGCCACGAACCTCGCCTCGGCCGAGGCGAGATCGACAACCTCGCTTTCCTCCACCAGCGGACAGACCCAGTAGGCTTGCCGCCCCTCCGCCACGGCGCGGGCGGGCGAGGTGGTCCACCACCGCGTCCAGTCGTTCGGCCGACATCAGTGCGGTCTTGACCGGGCTGCGTCCCGGCGGCTTTTCGTCCAGCACCGAGACATCCATGTCGCCGTAGCTCGCCAGCGCCAGGCTGCGCGGGATCGGCGTCGCGGTCATCACCAGCGTGTCGGTGGCCAGGCCCTTGGCGCCAAGCTCCATCCGCTGCGCCACGCCGAAGCGGTGCTGCTCGTCGATCACGGCGAGCCGCAGGTCGGCGAAAACCACGTCGCGCTGGAACACCGCATGGGTGCCGACCAGGATGCCGATCCGCCCGGCCGCCAGGTCGGCGAGCTTGGCCTCGCGCTCCGCACCCTTGTCGCGCCCGGTCAGCAGCTCCATCCGCACCCCGGCGGCACGGGCCAGCGGCACCAGCCCCTGCATGTGCTGGCGCGCCAGAATCTCCGTGGGCGCCATGATCGCCCCCTGCCCGCCGCCTTCCACCGCGGCCAGCAATGCCAGAAACGCGACCAGGGTCTTGCCCGAGCCCACGTCGCCTTGCAGCAGCCGGCTCATCCGCAGGGGAGAGGCCATGTCGCCGGCGATCTCGGCCACCGCCCGGCGCTGCGCAGCGGTGGGCGCATAGGGCAGCGCCGCAAGTACCTGCGCCTGCAGCTCGCCGGTCCCCACCGTCGCCCTCCCCTTCCCCCGCCGCGCCGCACGGCGCGCCAAGGCCAGCGTCAGCTGATGCGCGAAAAACTCGTCATAGGCGAGCCGCGCCCGCGCCGGGGCGGTGGGCGCGAGGTCGGCATTCGACGCCGGCGCATGCACGGCGGCCACTGCCGCCGCCCAGCCGGGCCAGCCCTCGCGCCGCACCAGCGCCGCGTCGATCCATTCCGCCAGCTCCGGCGCCCGCGCCAGCGCCGCCTCCGCCGCCTTCGCGATCGCCCGCTGCGTCAGGCCCGCCGTGAGCGGATAGACCGGCTCGAACCGCGGCAGATCGCCCGCCTCCTCCACCCGCAGCACATGATCGGGGTGGACCATCTGGGCGATGCCGTCGAACAGCTCCACCTTGCCCGAAACGATCCGCCGCTGCCCCGTCGGCAACAGCTTCGTCAGGTAGTCCGCCCGGGCATGGAAAAAGACCAGCTGGAAGTCGAGCTGCGCGTCGCGCACCTGCACCCGGTAGGGCCGGCCCTTCGACTTCGGCGCCAGGTGCGGGCCCACCGTCACCTCGACCGTCACCACCGAGGGCATCGGCGCCCCCTGCGCCGACGCCCGCCGTACCCGCTCGATCCCGGCATGCGGCAACAGGAACAGCAGGTCCTTCGGCCGCTCCACCCCCAGCGCGGCAAACAGCTTCACGGATTTCGGCCCGACCCCGGGCAAAGTCTCGAGGTCGGCGAAGAGGGGGAAGAGAAGCTCCGGCCGGCTCATGCCTGCCCGATCAGCGAGAGCCACTCGCTTTCGTCGATCACCCTGACCCCCAGCCGGGCAGCTTCCTTCGCCTTCGACCCCGCACCGGGACCCGCGACCAGCAGGTCGGTCTTCGCGCTCACCGACCCCGCCACCTTGGCCCCCAGCGCCTCGGCCCGCACCTTGGCCTCCTGGCGCGTCATCTTTTCAAGGGTGCCGGTGAAGACCACCGTCTTGCCGGCAACCGGACTGTCCATCGCCAGCCGCGCCGCCACAGGCAGGACCTCAAGCTCGGCCACCAGCGCGTCGATGGCTTCCCGTTCGGCCGGGTTCTGCAACGCCGCGGTCAGGCTTCCCGCCAGCGTCTCGCCCACCCCGTCGATGGCGGTCAGGTCGGCCCACTCGGGCGTGCCGGGGACGGCCGCCGTGATCGCCGCCTCGAACGCCACCCAGGTCCCGTAGTGCCGCGCCAACAACGCCGCCGCCACTTCGCCCACATGCCGGATGCCCAGCGCGAAGATCAGCCGGTCGAGCGAAATCCGCCGCCGCGCGTCGATGGCGGCGAAAAGCTTCGCGGCGGAGACCTCGCCAAAGCCGTCGCGATCCTTCAGCTTGGCCGAATTGGCCGCATCCCGCTTGGCCAGCGTGAAAATCGCCGCAGGCGTCCTGACCCGCAGGTCGGCATCGGCGAAAAACATCTCCACCTGCGTGGCCCCCAGCCCCTCGATGTCAAAGGCGCCGCGGCTGACGAAGTGCTTCAGCCGCTCCACCCCCTGCGCCGGGCAGATCAGGCCGCCGGTGCAGCGGCGGACGCTGTCGCCGGCCTCACGCAGCGCGGGGCTGCCGCAGTCGGGGCAGGTCTCGGGGAAGACGAAGGGTTCCGTTCCTGCGGGCCGCTGCGACAGGTCCACATCGGCGATCTTGGGGATCACATCCCCGGCGCGATAGACCTGCACCCAGTCGCCGACGCGGATGTCGCGGCCACCGCGGATCGGCGCACCCTTGGCGTCGCGCCCGGCAATGTAATCCTCGTTGTGCAGCGTGGCGTTCTGCACCACCACGCCGCCAACCGTGACCGGGGCCAGGCGGGCGACGGGCGACAGCGCCCCGGTGCGGCCGACCTGCAGGTCGATGGCCAGAAGCTGGGTCCAGGCCAGTTCCGCCGGGAACTTGTGCGCCATCCCCCAGCGCGGCGTGGCAGCGCGGAAGCCCAGACGGCGCTGCAGGCCGAGGTCGTTCACCTTGTAGACGACGCCGTCGATGTCATAGCCCAGCGTGGCCCGCTGCGCCTCGATCAGCCGATAGTGCCCCAGCATCGCTTCCGGCCCGTCGCAGAGCCGGGTCAGCGGGTTGGTCGGGAACCCCATCGCGGCCAACCGGGCCACCGCCCCGAATTGCGTGTCGGACAGAGGCTCGGACAGCTCGCCCCAGGCATAGGCAAAGAACCGCAGCGGTCGTGCCGCGGTGATCGAGGCATCAAGCTGCCGCAGCGAGCCCGCGGCGGCGTTCCTCGGATTGGCAAAGCTCTTGCCCCCCGCCGCCGCCTGCCGCGAATTCAGCGCGGCGAATTCGGCATGGCTCATGTAGACCTCGCCGCGCACCTCCATCACCGGCGGCGCCCCCGGCGGGCGCCGGGGAATGTCGGCGATGGTCAGGGCATTGGCGGTGACGTCCTCGCCGGTCTCGCCATCGCCCCGCGTCGCCGCCTGCACCAGCGCCCCGCCCTCGTAGCGCAGCGACAACGACAGGCCGTCGATCTTTGGTTCGGCCGTGTAGTCCAAGGCGCCCGTTTGGTTCAGGAAGTCGCGCACCCGGCGGTCGAACTCGGTCACCTCGTCGGTCGCGAAGGCGTTTCCCAGCGACAGCATCGGCACCCGGTGGGCGACCTTGCCGAAGCCTTCGGCCACTGCACCCCCGACCCGGTCGGAGGGGCTGTCGGCACGTTTGAGATCGGGAAACCGGATTTCGATGGCCGCATTGCGCAGCTTCAATGCGTCGAAGGCGGCATCGGAAATCTCCGGCGCATCCTCGGTGTGGTAGGCGCGGTTGGCCTCGGCGATGGCCGCAGCCAGCCGTTCAAGCTCTGCCTGTGCCTGTGCTTCGGTCAAATGCCCGACCGGAATCTCGTCCATGGCGCCCCTCCCTGCCCTGCCGGTGTAGGCAGCGCGGTGACGCCGGACAAGCGCCTCGCAGGGATGCAAGGTCACAACAAGATCGCGGGCCGGGAGCCCCCCACCCCATCCCTCCCCACGAGGGGGAGGGAGCCGCCTTGCCTCGGCGGCCCGGAAAGCCGGCGGCGCTCAGCCCGCGGCGGCCATACGCGGGCGCGTCTCGGACACCGGGTCGCGCAGCACATAGCCGCGGCCCCAGACCGTCTCGATGTAGTTCTGCCCGCCGGTGGCCTCCGCCAGTTTCTTGCGCAGCTTGCAGATGAAGACGTCGATGATCTTCAACTCAGGCTCGTCCATGCCGCCGTAGAGGTGGTTGAGGAACATCTCCTTGGTCAGGGTTGTGCCCTTGCGCAGCGAGAGCAGTTCCAGCATCTGGTATTCCTTGCCGGTCAGATGCACCCCCTTGCCTTCCGCCTCCACCGTCTTGGCGTCGAGGTTGACGGTGATCTTGCCGGTGCGGATCAGTGACTGGGCATGGCCCTTGGACCGGCGGATGATGGCGTGGATGCGGGCCACCAGTTCCTCGCGGTGGAACGGCTTGGTCATGTAGTCGTCGGCGCCAAAGCCGAAGCCGCGCAGCTTCGAATCGGTGTCGTCGGAGCCCGACAGGATCAGGATCGGCGTCTCGATCCGCGCGAGGCGCAGCTGGCGCAGCACGTCATGGCCGGACATGTCCGGCAGGTTGAGGTCGAGCAGGATCAGGTCGTAGTCGTAAAGCTTCGCCAGATCGATCCCGTCCTCACCCAGGTCGGTACAATAGACGTTCAGATTGGCATGCGTCAGCATCATCTCGATGCTGCGCGAGGTGGTCGGATCGTCCTCAACCAGCAGAATACGCATTGCTATGGGCCCCCATCAATGACGTGCTGGTTAACGATACT
The DNA here is from genome assembly GCA_031406135.1 of Rhodobacterales bacterium. Lineage (GTDB taxonomy): Bacteria > Pseudomonadota > Alphaproteobacteria > Rhodobacterales > Rhodobacteraceae > JANOGU01. The sequence continues at coordinate 1,745 of JANOGU010000241.1, read as the reverse complement.
GCCGCGCAATGGTTAACCTAGAGTTACTCTCCCGGCGGGAAAGCCCGGGTCAATCTAAAGTTGTCGATACTTCTGCAGTGCCGTGACCTTCAGCGCGTCCTCGCCATGCGCTTCCACCGCGTGGCGCCAGAGCGCGAACTCTTCCTCCGACAGGGCGTAGCGCGTGAGCACCTCGGCCTCGGGCAGCAGACCATGCAGGACCGCCTTGACCACAACGGCCTTGCGGCTGGCCACCCAGCGGCGGGTGTCGGCCGGCGGCAGGTCGGCGCGGCTGAGGATGCTGCCATCGGGCAAGGTCACGCTGCGCGGCCCGTCCACACGCTTGAGAAACATGGCTCACCCCATCTCGTTCGGGCGACCAGCCTGCGCCATCAGGCTTAATCTTCGGTGAAGGGCGGGGATTGCGAGTGCGGGGCATTTTCCTATATTCGCGGCGTTCCCGGAAAGGACCGTGATGCGCGACCTGCCGCTCAATTCGATGGGCTTCCCGAAAGCCCCTGCCGACACCCGCGTGCTGGTCGCGATGTCGGGCGGCGTGGATTCCTCGGTGGTGGCGGCGATGCTGAAGGCCGAAGGCTATGATGTCGTGGGCGTCACGCTGCAGCTCTACGATCACGGCGCGGCGCTGGCGAAGAAGGGGGCGTGCTGCGCCGGGCAGGATATTCACGACGCGCGGCGGGTGGCCGAGACGATGGGCTTTCCGCATTACGTGCTCGACTACGAAAACGTCTTCCGCGAGGCGGTGATGGAGGAGTTCGCCGAGAGCTACCTCGGCGGCGCCACGCCGGTGCCCTGCATCCGCTGCAACGAGCGGGTGAAGTTCCGCGACCTGCTGGCCACCGCGAGGGACCTGGACGCCGACTGCATGGCCACCGGGCACTACATCCGCCGCATCGACGGCGCCGCTGGTCCCGAGCTGCACCGCGCCGCCGATCCGGGTCGCGACCAGTCGTATTTCCTGTTCTCCACCACGCCCGAGCAATTGTCCTTCCTGCGCTTCCCCCTGGGCGGGCTGGCCTCCAAGGCCGAGACCCGGGCGCTGGCGGCGCGGTTCGGGCTGGCGGTCGCGGACAAGCCGGACAGCCAGGACATCTGCTTCGTCCCGGACGGCAACTACGCCGCGGTGATCGAGAAGCTGCGGCCGGGCGCGGCCGATCCCGGCGAGATCGTGGACGAGGCCGGCACCGTGCTCGGCGCGCACCGGGGGGTGATCCACTACACGGTGGGGCAGCGCAAGGGGCTGGGGATCGGTGGGCTGGGCGAGCCGCTCTATGTGGTCCGGCTGGACCCCGCGGCACGGCGGGTCGTGGTGGGGCCGAAGGCCGCTTTGGCGACCCGGACCGTGCCGGTGCGCGAGGTCAACTGGCTGGGGGATGCGCCCCTGACGGCGAGGGGAGAATGGCCGGTGCTGGCCCGGGTGCGGTCCACCCGGGAGCCCCGCCCCGCCCTCCTGCGGCCGCTGTCGGCGACCGAGGCGGAGGTGGAACTGCTGGCGCCGGAGGAAGGGGTCAGCCCCGGTCAGGCCTGTGTTTTCTACGCGGAAGGCTCCTCCCGCGTGCTCGGCGGGGGGTGGATCTGGCGGGGCCACTGAAGCGTCACACGGTGGGACATTTTTTTCTGTGAGTTATTTCAGGGAGTTGCAGTGAGTCGTTAGGGGTTGGCGGATTCAAGGGCCAAGCGCAACGTTTGTGGTGAAGGCGGCGAGTTCTTCGGCGAGGGCTTCGGCGGGGGTTTTCCAGTTCAGG
>JANOGU010000186.1:0-3070 GCA_031406135.1 Rhodobacterales bacterium | reverse complement strand
GCGGTCGCGTTTCACCATCGGCGGCAGCGCGGCACCCACCACCCGCAGGCAGCCGGTGAAATTGATGTCGGCCATGGTTTCGGCATGGGCGGCGTTCCAGTCCTGCGCCGGCATCGGCCAGTAGACCCCGGCGAGGAAGACCACGCCGTCGATGTCCCCGGCCTGCGCCGCCGCTTGTTCCACGCTCTCGCGGGAAGCGACGTCGCAGGCGATGGCGCTGGCCTTGCCGGGCATCAGCGCCACCGCGGCGGCCAGCCGTTCGGGATCGCGCCCCGACAGGATGACCTCTGCCCCCGCGCCGGAGATCAGCCGCGCGAGCGCCAGGCCGAGGCCCTCGGAGGCCCCGACCAGCCAGTAGCGCCTGCCCTTCCAGTCCCTCACGCCGCCGTCTCCATCGCCAAAGCCGCCGTTTCCGCCCGCGGCCGGATCACCGCCCGCGGTTCCGCCACCATGACGCCGAACTTGCGGAACTGCGAGCGGTTCGGGTGACGTGCAGATGGCGAATGCCTCGACCGGGCATGCGCCGGTGGCCGAAGAGCGGGGGGCTGCATCTGTCTTGCCGCGACCGACGCGAAGCTGCGCTTCAAGTCGCTGCTGCCGCGGCTGGCGCAGCCGTTCTTCCACATCTGACCCGGGGCGAACGGCCCGCGGCGGCGCAAATCTCTTGAAGCAAGAGATTTGCAAATTCCTTGCTTCAAGGAATTTGCCTGCCGGGCAGGCGAACCGCGATCACCCGCCCGGAAACCCCGGCAAGTCCGGTCTCCGTCAGGATCAGGTCGCGTAGCCCCAACCGTCGCCCCGCCGCCAGCCCACCGTCGGGCGCAAAGAGCGCCAGCAGCCCGCCGGCGGCCAAGTCCCCCGCTGCCAGCCAGACCTGCGCTGGGCCCAGGGCGCGGGCGAGCATCACGTTGAAATCCTCCGACGCCGCCGTCACGCCTTCGGCGGCGACGGCGACATCGCCGGGAAAGGCAACCGGCGCGAAGGGCCGGGCGTCGAGGTCGATGCCGGCGCCGGTGATGCGGAAGCCCGGGCCGGAGATCACCGTCAGCACCCGGTCGATGCCGGGGAACAGCGAGAACGCCCCGTCCTCGGCCACCGTCGCCAGTGACAGCCGCCAGCGCATCCCCTCTGGCCCGTCGGCGCGCGCCAGTTCCACCGTCTGCCCGCGGCCGTTGGCCCAGGGCTGGATGCGGTAGTCGGCTGGCGTCAGGTGGCGGATCACCGGCCGCTCACTCCGCCGCCTTGCCCGGCAGCATCGGCGCCGGCCCCTCCAGCTCCTCGAAGTCGAAATTGTCGAGCCGGGCCGCCCGCTTGCCCGCCCGCTCCGCGGCCGTCTGGATGCTTTCGAGATCGGCCCGTGCCTGGCCGAAGTGGGTGGAAAGCTTCTCCACCCGTTCCACCACCATCTCCACGTCGCGATGCAGCATGCGCAGCGTGGCGCGGATCGCCCCGGCCTGTTCCCGCATCCGCGCGTCCTTCAGGATCGCGCGCATCGTGTGCAGCGTGGCCATGCAGGTTGTGGGCGAGACGATCCAGACCTTGGCCGCGAAGCCGTCGCGCACCACGTCGCCGAAATTGGCGTGCAGTTCGGCATAGACCGCCTCGGACGGCAGGAACATCAGCGCCCCATCTGCGGTTTCGCCGTCCAGGATGTAGCGCTCGGCGATGGCCTTGATATGCGCCCTGACCGCCACCCGGAGGTCGCGCGCCGCCTGCACCAGCGCCGGGCCGGTGGCCTTGCGCAGCGCCTCGTAGGCTTCCAGCGGGAACTTGGCGTCGATCACGATGGGGCCGGGCGGGTTGGGCAGGTGGATCAGACAGTCCGCCCGGCGGCCGTTGCCCAGCGTGGCCTGAAAGGCATAGGCATCCGGCGGCAGCGCCTTGGCGACGATGTCGTTGAGCTGGATCTCGCCGAACGCGCCGCGGGTCTGCTTGTTGGACAGGATGTCCTGCAATGACAGCACGTTGCCCGACAGCTTCTCGATATTGGCCTGGGCCTTGTCGATCGTCTCCAGCCGCTGCTGCAGGTCGCCCAGGCTGCGTGCGGTGCGCGTGGCCGAGCCTTGCAGGCTTTCGGTCATGCCGCGCGCGACCTCGGCCAGCCGCGCCTCCATCAGCCGCACCGTCGCCGCCTGCGCCGCCGCCTGCGCCTCGGACACATGCGTCAAGCCGCCGCTCAGCCGCTCCTGCCCCTCGCCCAGCGCCTCCACCCGGCGGGCAAGCCAGCCCACCTCGCGCAGCACCGGATCGGCCGCGGACCCCGCCTTCAGCGCCGCGCGCAGGGTGGTGGCGAGCAGCAGGACCAGCAGCAGCACTACCGCAGCGGGGATCAGGACCACCGGGTCGGACCAATGCAGGGAAACGCCCAGAACCTCGATCATCGCCGTCCGAACAGCCTCTCGATGTCGGCCAGCGACAGCGTCACATGCGTCGGTCGCCCGTGGTTGCACTGGCCGGAGTTCGGCGTCGCCTCCATCTCGCGCAGGAGCGCGTTCATCTCCTCAGCGCGCAGCGCCCGGCCGGAGCGGACCGAGCCGTGGCAGGCCATGCGCGACAGGATCGCGTCGATCCGGGCCTTGAGGCCGGGCGCGCTGCCCTGATCGGCCAGTTCGTCCAGGAGATCGCGCAAGAGCGGCGCCACGGCCACCGTGCCGAGGATCGCGGGCGTGGCGCGGACGGCGACGGCACTGCCGCCGAAGGGCTCGATCTCGAGGCCCAGACGCGCGAGCTCGTCGCGCGCCGCCAGAATCCGCGCCGCGTCGGCGGCGGGAAAGTCCACGATCTCGGGGATCAGCAGCACCTGCGCGGCGATGCCGGCGCCCTCGGCCTGCGCTTTCAGCCGCTCGTAGACCAGCCGCTCGTGCGCGGCGTGCTGGTCCACGATGACGATCCCGTCTTCCGTCTGCGCCACGATCCAGTTGCCGTGCAGTTGCGCCCGCGCGGCGCCCAGCGGGCCCTCGGCCGCGACCTCGGGCTCGACCCGCGCGGCAGGGGCCTCGGCAAAGCCCATCGGCGCCTGGGCCGCGGTGGCGCCACGCAGCGCGGCGGCGGACAGGCGGTCCATCTGGTA
>JANOGU010000161.1:0-1511 GCA_031406135.1 Rhodobacterales bacterium | reverse complement strand
CCGCGACGGCCAGGAGGCCCCGCACCACCCCTCGCTCTTCGTCCGCTTCCCGCGCTCTTTCGTGGGTCACCGGGAACCGCTCACCCCCCCGGCCGAGAGCCCTCAGTTCGACTACGAGGGCGAGATTGCCCTCATCGTCGGACGGCCCGGCCGCCGCATCCCCGAAGCCGAGGCGCTCCACCACATCGCCGCCCTCACCCTCGCCAACGAGGGCACCGTCAGGGACTGGGTGCGGCACGGCAAGTTCAACGTCACTCAGGGCAAGAACTGGGACGCCTCCGGCAGCCTCGGCCCCACGCTCACCCCGTTCACCGACCCCCGGCAACTCGCCGACATCCGGCTCACCACTCGCGTCAACGGCGCGCTGCGGCAGGACGACCGGACCTCGCGCATGACCTTCCCGCCCGCCAGGCTCATCGCCTACATCTCCACCTTCACCACGCTCATGCCCGGCGACATCATCCTGACCGGCACGCCGACAGGGGCCGGCGCCCGCCTCGACCCGCCGGTCTGGCTCAAGCCCGGCGACACCGTGGAAATTGCCGCCGACGGCCTCGACACGCTGACCAACACCGTGGGCCAACCGTGAACCCCGACACGCTCGCCGCCGAACTCCTCGAAGCCGAGCGCACGCGGGAACAGACGAGCCTTGTCAGCCAGCGCCATCCCGAACTCACGCTGGACGACGCCTACGCCATCCAGTCCGCCCTGATCGCACGCAAGCTGGCCGAAGGGCGCAAGCGGATCGGCTGGAAGATCGGCCTCACCTCCCGCGCCATGCAGAGCCAGCTTGGCATCGACACGCCCGACAGCGGCGTCCTGCTCGACGACATGCTCTTTGCCCACGGCGCCACCATCCCCGCCACCCGCTTCATCCAGCCGCGGGTGGAGGCGGAGATCGCCTTCCTCCTTGCCGCCCCGCTCGCCGGAGAGGTCACCCGTGACGAGGTGCTGGCCGCCACCGAAGCGGTGGCCCCGGCGCTCGAAATCCTCGACACCCGCATCCGCCGCAGCGACCCCGCCACTGGCGCCACGAGAACCATCATCGACACCGTCGCCGACAATGCCGCCAACGGCGGGCTGGTCCTGGGCGAGGCCCGCCACGCCCCCCGTGCCCATGATCTGCGCTGGACCGGCGCCATCGTCACCCGCAACGGCACCGTGGAGGAAACCGGCCTCGGTGCCGGAGTTCTGGACGACCCCGTGCAAGGCATCGTCTGGCTCGCGCGCCGGCTCGCCCGCTTCGGCGAGCGTCTCTCCCCCGGCGACATCGTCCTCTCCGGCAGCTTCATCCGCGCCATCGAGGCCCCGCCCGGCAGCCGCTTCCACGCCGATTTCGGGCCATTCGGTGCCGTCACCGTCAGTTTCGCCCTAGATGTGGAACCTCAACAGGTTGTCCATCGGTAACGCGAGACGGCTGATGGGTGGCTTGGAGTTTAGACTGCCGTGCGGGCGGTGCCAATTGTACATGTGGGTCCATTCCGGGAGGTGGGATTTGCGCTGATCCGAGG
>JANOGU010000119.1:0-2374 GCA_031406135.1 Rhodobacterales bacterium | reverse complement strand
CTCGACCCACATTCGAGCTATCTCGGGGCCGAAGATTTCGGCGACATGCAGGTGCAGACCCGGGGCGAATTCGGCGGACTGGGCATCGAGGTGACGCAGGAGGAAGGCTTCATCAAGGTCGTCTCGCCGATGGATGGCACGCCGGCCGATCAGGCGGGCATCCTTGCGGGCGATTTCATCACCCATGTGAACGGCGAATCGGTGCTGGGGCTGGCGCTGGACGATGCGGTGGAACTGATGCGCGGGCCGGTCGGGTCGGAAATCATCATCACCGTGGTGCGCGAAGGCGTGGCCGAACCCTTCGACGTCTCGATCATCCGCGACACGATCAAGCTGACCGCGGTCAAGGGCCGCACCGTGGGCGACACCATCGTGCTGCGCGTCACCACCTTCAACGACCAGACCACGCCGGGCCTCCTCGACGAGTTGAAGAAGAACACCGAGGCGCTGGGCGGGGTGGACAAGGTGGCCGGCGTGGTGCTCGACCTCAGGAACAACCCCGGCGGCCTGCTGACCCAGGCGATCCGGGTCGCCGACGCCTTCCTCGACAAGGGCGAGATCGTCTCGACCCGCGGCCGCACTCCGGCCGACGGCGAGCGGTTCAACGCCACGCCGGGCGACGAGATCGGCGGCAAACCCCTGGTCGTCCTCATCAACGGCGGCTCGGCCTCGGCCTCCGAGATCGTGGCCGGCGCGCTGCAGGACCATCGCCGGGCGATCGTCGTGGGCACCAAGAGCTTTGGCAAGGGCTCGGTGCAGACGGTGATCCCGCTGCGCGGCGATGGCGCCATGCGGCTGACCACGGCGCGCTACTACACGCCCTCGGGCCGGTCGATCCAGGCCCTGGGCGTGGCCCCCGACATCATCGTCGCCCAGCCGGTGCAGCCGCCCCCGGGCGAGGGCGAGGCGGACGAGGCCCCGGCCTCGGCCGCCGACCGCTCCGAAGCCGGCCTGCGCGGGGCGCTGACCAACGATTCGATGACCGAGGACGAGCGCGCGCAATACGAGGCCGACGCCGCCCGCGCCGCGGAGACCGCCAAGCTGCGCGAGGAGGACTACCAGCTCGCCTATGCCGTGGACATCATCAAGGGCCTAGCGGTGATGTCGATGAACGGCCAGCTGGACACCGTCACCGCCACCCCGTGACCGGCGGGATGGCCAGCGACCTGCCCTACCGCCCCTGCGCCGGCGTGGCGCTGATCAGCCGCGCGGGCCTGCTGTTCGCGGGCCAGCGGCTGGACAGCACCGCCCCGGCCCTGCAGATGCCGCAGGGCGGGATCGACAAGGGCGAGACGCCGCAGGCGGCGGCGCTGCGGGAACTGCGCGAGGAGACCGGCGTGACCGCCGACCTGGTGACGCTGATCGACCGCACCCGGGGCTGGGTGACCTACGACCTGCCGCCCGAACTTCTGGGCAGGGTCTGGGGCGGAAAGTACCGCGGCCAGCGGCAGAAGTGGTTCCTGTTCCGCCTCGACGGCCCGGACAGCGCGATCCGTATCGACACGGCGCATCCCGAGTTCTCGGCCTGGCGCTGGATCGGGGCGGACGAGCTTCTCGCCCAGATCGTCCCCTTCAAGCGCGCCGTCTATGCCGAGGTGATCGCCGCCTTCCGTCCGCATCTGGCCTGACCGTCCACGGACCCGGGGAGGCGCCGGCTTCGGGCCCCGAAGGGTGGGGCCACTCAGCCGCCGCCGCTGCCGCCGACCTCGGTGGCGAGGGCCACGCCTGCGGGGAGGTCGCGTGGGGGGCGCTGCCCCCCGCGGCTGCGCCGCCCCCCGGGGTATTGGGGCAAGAATGATGCTGCAGGCGGGGCTTGCGCCCGGAGCGCGGGCGCCTAGGCTGGCGCGTCATGTCCAGCCGCCCGCCGATGCCCGCCTTCGCCCCGCCCTCGCCCGAGGCCCGCCCGCTGCATCTGGTCGGGAGCGGCGGTTTGGAGGCGTTCCTTGCCACCCTGCCCCCGGCGCAGGCGGCCTGGCTGCGGGCGACCGGGTTCGAGGCGGGGCTGGGCGAGGTGCGGCTCCTGCCCGGGCCGGAGGGCGATCCGGTGGCAGCCGCAGTCGGGACTGGCACGCCCGCCGCCCGGCAGCGGACGCGCTTCGGGCTGGCCAAGGCCGCGAGCGCCCTGCCGGCGGGGGACTGGCGCCTGGCGGGCGACCTGCCGCCCGGGGAGCGGGAGGAGGCGGCGCTGGGCTGGCTGCTCGCGGGCTACCGTTTCGACCGCTACCGGCCTTCCGCGAAGCCCGCCCCCGCGGCGCGGCTGGTGGCGCCGGAGGGGGTGGATGCGCGGCGGCTGGAAGTCATTGCGGCGGGCGAGGTTCTGACCCGCGATCTGGTCAACACGCCCGCCTCTGACCTCGGGCCGGAGGAGCTGGAG
>JANOGU010000092.1:0-1682 GCA_031406135.1 Rhodobacterales bacterium | reverse complement strand
CGTGGGCCTCGGCACCGCGGCGCTGGGCACCGGGGCGGCCTGGCTGGTGACGATGACGCGGTTTCCCGGCGTGCGGCTGTTCGAGGTGCTGCTGACCCTGCCGCTGGCCTTCCCGGCTTACGTGCTGGCCTATGCCTACACCACGCTTCTTGACCACCCCGGCCCGGTGCAGAGCGGGCTCCGGGCCGTCACCGGCTGGGGGCCCAACGACTACTGGTTTCCCGACGTCCGCTCGCTGCCCGGCGCGGCGGCGATGCTGATCCTGGTGCTCTACCCCTACGTCTACCTGCTCGCCCGCGCCGCTTTCCTGAACCAGAGCGCCACCGCCTGGTTCGCCGCCCGCGCGCTGGGGCAGGGGCCGTGGCACAGCTTCTGGCGGGTGTCGCTGCCGATGGCGCGGCCGGCGATTGCCGGGGGTGCGCTGCTGGCGGTGATGGAGACCATCGCCGACGTCGGCACGGTGGCGCATTTCGGGGTGCCGACGCTGGCCACCGGCATCTACCAGAGCTGGTTCTCGATGGGCGACCGGGCGGCGGCGGCGCAGCTTGCCTTCCTGCTGCTGACGCTGGCGCTGATGCTGGCGCTGATGGAACGGGCCAGCCGCGGCGGGGCGGCGTTCCACAACCCCGGCCGCCGCTTCGAGAGCGTCGCCCCGGCCCGGCTGACCGGCGGACGGGCGGCGGCGGCGATGGGTTTCTGCGGGCTGCCGGTGCTGCTGGGGTTCCTGTTGCCCGCCGTCATCCTGCTCGAGATGGCCCTGGGCTCGGGGCAGGACGTTTTCTCGCCCCGCTACCTGCGGCTCATCCTCAACAGCCTGACGCTCGCCGCGGCGGCCGCGGCGCTGACCGTGGGCGCGGCCGTGGTCCTGCGACTGCACGCGCGGCTGTCGCCGACGCGGGCGGCCCGCGGCGCGGTGGAACTGGCCCGGCTCGGCTATGCCGTGCCGGGCGGGGTGATCGCGCTGGGGCTGCTGATCCCCTTCGCCGCCTTCGACAACGCGCTCGACGGCTGGATGCGGGCGACGTTCGGGGTCTCGACCGGGCTTCTGGTCACCGGCAGCGCCGGGCTGCTGCTGATCGCCTATCTCGTCCGCTTCTCTGCCGTGGCGCTGAATGCGCTGGATGGCGGGCTGGCGGCGGTGCCGGGGCAGCTGCACTGGGTGGCGCGCACGCTCGGGGCGCGGCCGGGGCGGACCATCGGGCGGGTGATGCTGCCGGTGATCGCGCCCTCGGCGCTGACCGCGGCGCTGATCGTGTTCGTGGACACGATGAAGGAACTGCCCGCCACACTGGTGCTGCGACCCTTCAACATGGACACGCTTGCGGTGCAGGCGTTCCAGCTTGCCCGCGACGAGCGGCTGGACGGGGCGGCGGTGCCGAGTCTGATGATCTTGGGGATCGGGCTGCTGCCGGTCGTGCTGCTGATGCGGCAGATTCTTCGCGCCAGGCTGGTGCCGGAAGCTGAGGGAGAGCCGGGAGGCTAGGCGTCACACGGTGGGACGCTATTAAAAATGAACATTTTCAATATGTTGCAGACACAAATTAGGGGTTGGCGGATTCAAGGGCCAAGCGCAACGTTTGTGGTGAAGGCGGCGAGTTCTTCGGCGAGGGCTTCGGCGGGGGTTTTCCAGTTCAGGGTCTTGCGCGGTCGGCCGTTCATCAGCCTGGCGATGTGGTCGAGGT
>JANOGU010000083.1:0-4982 GCA_031406135.1 Rhodobacterales bacterium | reverse complement strand
CCTCCGAGGGCGAAATCCTTGTCGAAGGACGCCCCGTGGATTTCCGGTCGCCCCGCGATGCCGCGGAGGCCGGGGTGGCGACGGTGTTCCAGGACCTTGGACTCATACCGCTCATGTCCATTGCGCGGAACTTTTTCCTCGGGCGCGAACCGGTGCGCGGCGTTTTCCCCTTTCGCCGCTTTGACAAGGATCACGCCAATGCTGTCGCCATGCAGGCGCTGATCGACGTCGGCATCCAGGTCCGCGATCCGACGCAGGCTGTCGGCACGCTGTCAGGCGGTGAACGCCAATCGGTCGCCATCGCACGGGCGATCCACTTCGGCGCGAAGGTCATCATTCTGGACGAGCCGACCTCCGCATTGGGCGTGCACCAGGCAGCGATGGTCCTGAAATTCGTGATCGAGGCGCGGTTGAGGGGGCTGGCCGTCATCCTGATCACGCACAACATCAACCATGCCTATCCGGTCGCGGACGTGTTCACCCTGCTGAACCGGGGCACGTCGAAAGGCACTTTCCGCAAGTCCGAAATCAGCCGTGACGAGGTGGTGCGCATCATGTCCGGCGGCGAGGACATGGCGGCGGCGGAGCGCGAAATCGCCGGCCTCCTGGCGCAGGTCAGATGACAAGGACGGTCGTTATCCATGCCGACGATCTGGGCATGTGCCACGGCGCGAATGCGGCGTTTGCGGAACTCAGCGCCCTCGGGACCGTCACTTCGGGGTCCGTGATGGTTCCCTGCCCCTGGTTTCCCGAATTGGCTGGTATGGCGCGGGACAACCCTGACCTGGACGTTGGCGTCCATCTGACGCTGAACAGCGAGGGCGCGGGCTACCGCTGGCGTCCGCTGACGACGCCCCCGGTCTCGGCGGGGCTGACGGACGCGCTGGGCTACTTTCACCCGGACATCGCGACGCTGCGCGCTCGCGCGCGGCCCGAGGCGGTCGAGGCAGAGCTGCGCGCACAGGTCGAGACGGCGTTGGCAGCCGGGATCGACGTCACCCATCTTGACGATCACATGGGCGCGGTTCTGGCCCCGGAATTCGTGGGCAGCTATGTCAGGGTGGCACAGGCGTTTCGCCTGCCCCTGCTGATGTGTCCCACGCTGGCCACCTATGGCGGGCCGCACAATATGGCCGGCATTACCGAGGACTCCTTTGCCCCGGGCGTCGCGGCGGCGCGGGCGGCGGGTTTCATGATCTTCGACAAGATCACGGAAACCGGGTGGAGCGACTGCGACGATCCCGGCGCGCGCTATCGGGCCATGTTCGCGGCTCTGCCGCAGGGATTGAACTTCCTCGCCCTGCACCCGGCGGCACCCGGCGAGATCGAGGTCATCGACCGGCGTTTTCATGCGCTGCGCACCGCCGAGAACGCGCTGTTGCGGTCGCCCGGCTTTCGTGACTGGCTTGCAGATCAGGACTTGACCCCTGTGGGGATGCGCCCCTTCCGCGCGGATTTTCGCACCCGCCTGATCGACAGGGATACGGAACGGACGAGTGTTGCCTAGGTCATGTTGACAAATGACGGAGCCAGAGGCGGACCGCCGTTGTGTCGATGAAGCTCTCTGCGGGGCGCTGTCAGAAGAACTTCGCTTGAGCCAGGCCGGGCCGCCACGTAGTGTCCCCGAATGCCCAGACCCAGCCCTTTCCGCTACTTCAAGACGAGCCCTGAGATCATCTGCCTGGCGGGCCATGCCCAGACCCTCGCCCTTCCGCTACTTCAAGACCAGCCCTGAAGTCATCCGCCTGGCGGTGATGCTCTACGTCCGCTTCCCGCTGTCCTTGCGGAACGTCGAGGACCTGCTGCATGAGCGCGGCATCGAGATCAGCCACGAGACCGTGTGCTTCTGGTGGAACCGCTTCGGCCCGATGCTTGCCGGGGAGGGTCCGGTGGCTGCACGGCGAGTTGCACCATCCCTGGCGGGCCAACGTCCGCAGGGAGGGAAAGCGTCGAATCCGGGGTTGTGCAAAGGGGTGCAGATGCCGCCGATGCCTCGGCCGACGGCCACAGCCGGGTGGACAGAATTGGCGGGTCCAGAGCAGCGGGATTTTGGTCGCGTCGCGGGTGTGCTTCCTGCGCGTTGCCTGACATACTGGGCATGATACTCTTCCTTCGGCCGGCGCGAGGGGACCAGGAATGCCCGAGCACGAGGTGGAAATGACCCGCGACCAAATGATCGCTCACTTGCGCGCTGCCGACGCGGTCGCCCGCGATGCGGCTTCTCACGGCCACCACCCGTTCGGCGCGGTGCTGGTTGGTCCCGATGGGGCCATTCTGATGCGCCAGGGCAATATCAACACGGTCCGTCACGCCGAAACCGAACTGGCGCGGCGGGCGGCGGAGGCCTACCCGCCGGAGTTTCTGTGGACCTGCACTCTGGTTTCAACCGGCGAGCCCTGCGCAATGTGCACCGGCACGATCTACTGGGCGAACATCGGTCGATTGGTTTACGGGTATGAGGAAACCCAACTCCTCGCGCTCACCGGCGACCACCCCGCCAATCCGACCCTGAACCTCGCCGCGCGGACGGTCCTTGCTGCAGGTCAGAAGAAGATCGCGGTGCTTGGACCGTTCCCCGAAATTGCGCAGGAACTTCTGGCACCGCATGAGGGCTTCTGGAAGTACACACACACAGAGACTTAAGTCAGCATCGACTGGTCCCGCGTCAGCGGGTTCGTTCAATCCCCCAGAGTCAGACCAAGCAACCGTTGGTATAAGACCGCTTCTGGGCCAGCGCCATCAGCAGACGAATGACGGGAATGGGCCGCTTTCGCCGACGCCTTCAGTCCCGCGGGGTCACGTCGCGCATCCCCTTTTGCAGCAGCAGCGCCACCTGGTCGGCGGTGAACTTGAACCCCTGCCCGTCCGGGATGCGTTCGGCAGAAATCGGATATTTTGGCCTACGGGGGTCGATGCCCACAATCCGGAAGGTCTCACGGCCGGTGCTGAACTGGCGACCGTAGTCGGCGGCAGACAGCCCGAAGGCTTCCGCAAGCGCCTCGAAGCGCAGCCTTTCCGGATCCAGCGCGGTGCCGTCCGGAAGCGGGATGGACACTCGAAACTCGAGATCGAAACCCCAGCGCAGATCGACGGCCGCGATCTCCTTGGCCTCGACCACCAGGCCATGGCGTGCTGCCACATCCTGGCAGGCCTTCAGCATCTCTTGCGACAGGCGCTGGCAGAGTACGGGCGTCAGGTTTCTGGGTGGCTTGGCGTTCGGCATGGTGTTGGACTCGGGGCTCTGGAAACGGGCTGCGTTCCACAACTCATATTGCATGCGCTGATCGGCTTCAAATCTGCGATGGGTCGAATCCGCTGCCAGTATCGGTCTTGTCAGAAGGTATCCGGTTGAGGCGGTCGGGGCGGCCTCGTAGCCTCCGGCCATGACGAAACGCGATCCCTTCAAGTACTTCCACAGCAGCCCGGAGATCATCCGCCTGGCGGTCATGATGTACGTGCGCTTCCCGCTGTCTGTTGATTTTCACCCAGAACTGAGCCGGGTAGGCGCATAATTTTCATTGAGAACTGAGCCATGTGAACCTTCCCCCGAAGCCGTGAGCGGTGGGGGCAACGGAGTGATCCACATGGGACTTTTGAACATCATCCGACGGATGCACTTGCGGCAGAAGCTTTCGATTCGCGAGATCGCGCCCCTGACGGGAGTGTCGCGTAATACCGTGACCAAGCATCTGGTGGCGGACACCATCGAGCCAAAGTTCGCGACGCCCGATCGTTCGAGCAAGCTGGACGGTGATGTCAGAGGAACTTTCTTGCCGTCGCGCCGGTCGTCGCCTACCCACGCCGCATGCCCATCCGCTCCCCCTTCCGCTACTTCAAGACGAGCCCCGAGATCATCCGCCTGGCGGTGATGCTCTACATCCGGTTTCCGCTGTCGCTTCGCAACGTCGAGGACCTGCTGCACGAGCGCGGCATCGAGGTCAGCCACGAGACCGTGCGCTTCTGGTGGAACCGCTTCGGCCCGATGTTCGCCGCCGAGGTGAGGCGAAGGCGCGTGGATCGAATGCGCTCCTGCCGTCAGTGGCGCTGGCACCTCGACGAGATGTTCGTGAAGATCAACGGCGAGATGCACTACCTCTGGCGCGCTGTGGATCATGAGGGCGAGGTCCTGGAAAGCTACGTCACGAAGTCGCGGGATCGCCAGGCAGCGCTGGGCTTTCTGAAGAAGGCCATGCGCCGACACGGACGCCCAGAGACCATTGTGACCGACCGCCTGCGCACCTACGGCGCGGCCCTGAAGGACCTCGGCCGCGGCGACGACCGCGAGATGGGACGCTGGGTCAACAACCGGGCAGAGAACTCCCACCTGCCCTTCCGACGACGCGAGCGGGCGATGCAGCGGTTCCGGCGCAAGCGAAGTCTGCAGAGATTCGCCTCGGTCCATGCCTCGGTCTGCAACCACTTCTGCCAGGAGCGCACACTCTCTTCACGCGATCACTACAAGGCCGCCCGTGCCGCCGCTCTCGCCGAGTGGCGCGGCCTTCTCGTCGCCTGACGGTCGACCTGGGTAGGGCGAACGGAGACGAGTTCGCATTGGTCTGACAGCACCCGCCCGGCGCGCAGATATGGGCGGGCACCTTTTCGCCCCGGCAATGCTGGCCGCACGCCACGATCACCGCCTGCAGTTTGCCGACACTGGTAACGCCCTCGTCAAACCGCACTGTGACCGAGGCCGAACCGGGATTGGAGCTTGCCTCCTGCACGCCCGGTTCGGCCAGCAATTGCTTTACGACACCAAGATGGCCCAGCCCGTCAAAATAGGCACCAACGTCAAATGAAGCTGTTCTGGTCATCTTTTGTCCTTGCTGTCGTGTCAAAGGGCGGGCGGTAGGGTCAGCCGCAGCAGCAGCCTGAAGATTCTGCCGGCTTGGTCTTGGTGTCGGCGGCCGGTGTCTGAGTCGCAGCGTCAGCAGTTGCCTGCGGCTTGACCTTGGCCTCGGCACCGCCGCAACATCCGCCCGCAG
>JANOGU010000077.1:0-10855 GCA_031406135.1 Rhodobacterales bacterium | reverse complement strand
GGGAAAGGCTGGCTGCTTCGGCATCGGAAGGGCTCCTTGCAGGGATGCCCAAGCCTACCAGATCACGCAGGGAGTGGCAGGTTTTTCAGACGTTCCCTATGGCCACCTCGCCGAGCAATTCCGGGAAGAAGAAATCCGTCGCAAGTTCACGCCGCTTGATGCCGAGCAGTCGCGCCGCGGGCCGCTCTGCCGAGCTAGAGGCGATCTGGACCTCGGTGCAGGCCGTGGACTGGCGTCGTTATGGCGAGCGCCCGGCTTCCGCGCATGGCTCCGCCTGGTCGAGCCTTCGGACCCCCGCCGAGGTCATGCGCGTGTTTGGGCCGGACGTGGCCCGGTGAGGTGCAAGTCTCGCTACACCAAGGCGGTCGCTGTCACCCGTTGGAGCGGCCGACCGCGCAAAGCGCCATCCGGCAGGCGGGTAACGGCGGATGTCGCAGCTTCGTTCCGCTGAGAACAGGTGCGGATCAGGCGCTGCGCGAGCGTCTTGTATCAGGGTCGGATCAACAGCCGCAGGGCCGCAATTCCCCCAAATACCGGACCCCGTGAACCTTGTTTGGCTGCTCCTGTCGGAGTCGCAGGGGGGCAGCGCAGCGGCGAAACGGGCGAGCCTCAGCGTATCGATTGCGGCCAAGACGGTGGACCTGCCAGAGGAAGCGCGCACGGCAACCGGATACATGGCGAATCCGGCCATGCGGAAGCCGGTAGGGGGAAGTAATGGGGGAAGGAGTTCGGCGCCTCCCGAAAGAGAGCTTCATTTACAATAGTTTACATTGATGAAGTGGCAGCCCGTAGGGGAGTCGAACCCCTCTTCTCAGGTTGAAAACCTGATGTCCTAACCGATAGACGAACGGGCCGCGGACGATGGCCGGGGCTTTAGCCAAGGGGTCGCGCATTCGCAAGGGGGAAAAGCGTTGCCATCCGGCAGCCCCTCGACCACCACTCAGCGCAACCCTGGGGAGTGCATCGGATGTTCGACGACAGCAAACGGCTTGAGACCCTCGAACGGACGACCGCGACGCTGAAGAGCGATGCCGACGGCCAGCGCACGGTGACCGATGCGCTGGGCAAGTCGGTCGGCAAGGTCGAGGGCGACATTGCCAAGATGCGCCGCGAATTCGAAGGTCTCGTCAAGACCATCAACGAGATGCTGTCGAGGCAGATCAAGGCCGACGACACGATCAGGGAGCACGACGGTGCGATCAAGAAGCTGCAGCAGCGTTGCGCGAATCTGGAAGCCGTGGTCTCGAAGCTGAAGAAGTGACCGTTCAGGCCGGCGCGGCGTCGTCCAGCCGCAGCTCGATCCGCGTACGCCCGCCCCAGTCGTTGCGGTCGAGCTTCCCGGCGAGGTGGAACCGTCCGCCCGCGGCCAGCGCCGCCAGCGGGCCTTCCAGGGCGCCGAAGGCGATGGCGTCGATGCGGGTGCCGTCGGGCGCCTTGGCGGAGAGCTTGAGGTGGCGGTCGCCGACGGGACGGGTGGTCACCGTCATGTCGGCGAAGGCGAAGCGCGGGGCGGGGGCGCCCTGACCGTAGGGGCCGGCGGCTTCCAACGCCTCCAGCAGCGCGGGGGTGGCAGCGGCGGGGGAGAGCAGGCCGTCGATGCGCAGGTCCTCCGGTCCGCCCGTCCCGGCGCCCTGGCGGGCCAGCAGCTCACCCAGCCGCGCCATCGCCGGTTCGATCTGCGCCTCGGCAACGGTCAGTCCGGCGGCCATCCGATGCCCGCCGCCCTTGAGCAGCAGCCCCTCTGCAGCCACGCGCTGAACCGACGTGCCGAGGTCCACGCCGGCGACGGAGCGGGCGGAGCCCTTGCCGATCCCGCCGTCAATCCCGATCACCACGGCGGGGCGATGGAACGCCTCTTTCAGCCGGGCCGCCACGATGCCCACGACGCCGGGGTGCCAGCCATCGCCCGCCGCCCAGACCAGCGGCCCGTCCACCCCCCGCGCCCGCGCCTGCGCCTCGGCCGCCTCGCGCACGGCGGCCTCGATGCCGCGGCGCTCTTCGTTCAGCGCGTCGAGCCTTGTGGCAAGTGCCGCCGCTTCGGCGGCATCGTCGGTGGCCAGGCAGCGGGCGCCAAGGTCGGCCGCCCCGATCCGGCCGCCGGCATTGACCCGGGGACCGATGAGGTAGCCGAGCGCGTAAGTGTCCGGCGCGCGGGTCATCCGCGCCGCATCCGCCAGCGCGACCAGCCCGGGCCGTGCGCGCCGGGCCATGACCGCCAGACCCTGCCGCACCAGCGCGCGGTTCACGCCGGTCAACGGCGCCACGTCTGCCACCGTCGCCAGCGCCACGAGATCGAGCATGGCCATCAGGTCCGGCGCCGGCCGACCCGCGGCCTTCAGGCGCCGGTTGGCCTCGACAAGGCAAAGGAACACGACGCCCGCGGCGCAAAGGTGGCCG
Organism: Rhodobacterales bacterium; assembly: GCA_031406135.1. GTDB lineage: Bacteria > Pseudomonadota > Alphaproteobacteria > Rhodobacterales > Rhodobacteraceae > JANOGU01. The sequence continues at coordinate 8,458 of JANOGU010000077.1, read as the reverse complement.
AGCGATCCGTCCTCGTCCTGCCGGTTGGGGTTCACGCAGGCCAGCGCCGGCGGCAGCGTCTCGCCGCCGAGGTGATGGTCCAGGATGACGACATCGGCCCCTCGCGCCGCGGCGATGGCCTCGTGCGAGAGGGTGCCGCAGTCGACGCAGAGGATCAGATCGTGGTCGCGGGCCAGAGCAGCCATGGCCGGGGCGTTCGGGCCGTAACCCTCCTCGATGCGGTCCGGGATGTAGAGCCGGGCTGCACGCCCCATCTGTCGCAGCCAGTCGATCAGAAGCGCGGCCGAAGCGCCGCCATCGACGTCGTAGTCGGCAAAGACCGCGACCCGGTCGGCGCCGGCCGTGGCGCGTACCAGCCGGTCGGCGGCCGTGGCCATGTCGCGCAAGCACAGCGGATCGGGCAGCAGGTCGCGCAGCTTTGGCGCAAGGTAGGCCGCGGCGTCAGAGGCCGCGACGCCCTGGCGGGCCAAGATGCGGGCGACCGTCAGGTCCAGCCGCGCCTCGCGTGCGATGACCTCGGCGGCACGCTCCACCTCGGGCGGAGGGCCGGTCCAGCGGCGCCCCGAAAGCGAGGCCGCCACATCGAGGAAGGCGCGCATGGTCATCGCCTTCGCAAGTTTCTTCGGGGAATTCCGCGAATTTCTTCGAGGAAGCCTGACCCCCTCACCGGAGCGGAGAGCGGTATTCGATCCGCCGCACCGAGCCGGTCTTCGACCGCATCAGCATCGTCTCCATCGTCACCCAGCCCGGTTCGCGCCGGATGCCGCGCAGCATCGAGCCGGTGGTCACCCCGGTCGCGGCAAAGATCACATCGCCCTTGACCAGATCGTCGCGGGTGTAGACGCGATCAAAGTTCACGATCCCCGCCTTCTTCGCCCGCCCGCGCTCGTCGTCGTTGCGGAACACGAGCTTGCCGAAGAACTGCCCGCCCAGGCACTTCATCGCCGCCGCCGCGAGCACGCCCTCCGGTGCGCCGCCGGAGCCCATGTAGATGTCGATCCCGGTCTGTTCCGGTTCCGCGCAATGCATCACGCCGGCCACGTCGCCATCGGTGATCAGCCGGATCGAGGCGCCGGTGGAGCGGATTTCCTCGATCAGCGCCTCGTGCCGGGGGCGTTCCAGGACGCAGACCATGATGTCCTCGGTCGAGCAGCCCTTGGCCGCGGCCAGCGCCGAGACGCGCTCGGACGGGCTCATCGACATCGTCACCGTGCCGGACTTGAAACCCGGGCCGATGGCGAGCTTGTCCATGTAGACATCGGGCGCGTGCAGCAGGGTTCCCGCGGGCGCCATGGCGATCACGGTCAGCGCGTTCGGCATGTCCTTGGCGGTCAGTGTGGTCCCTTCCAATGGGTCGAGCGCGATGTCCACCGCCGGACCCTTCCCGGTCCCGACCTTCTCGCCGATGAACAGCATCGGTGCCTCGTCGCGCTCGCCCTCGCCGATCACCACCGTGCCGTCGATGTCCAGAAGGTTGAGCTGGTCGCGCATCGCGTTGACGGCGGCCTGGTCGGCCGCCTTCTCGTCGCCGCGCCCGATCAGCCGGGCCGAGGCGAGTGCCGCCGCCTCCGACACCCGGGCGAGACCCAGGGAGAGCAGACGGTCCTGAAACACCTGCGCGTCCGACATGACTGGCTAGCTCCCTCGGCCTGCTGACGGCTCCCCATAGCGCGGGGCGCGGCACGGCGGCAAGCGGGGTCGCGCCGTGGCGGGAGGGCGGGATTGCCCGGGCCCGGCAGTCCCGGGGGCGGGATACGCAGAGTTGGACGGCGCGCGCCGCAGGTGTATCCTGCGCCGCGGGGCAACGGATGCGGGACCGCGGCGATGACCGACCGGAAGGAAATGCTGAAACAGGCATCCGCCGTGTTCAAGGCGGCGACCGACCTGCGCAAGGCCTGCGAGGAATTGGCAAAGCTCAAGGCCGACGACAAGTCGGACCAGAAGATCATCGAGACGATGCTCGACCATGCCCGCCTGTTCCACCTTCAGGCCAAAACCTTCGCGCAGAAACTCGGCGGCTGAGGCCGCCGCCTACACTTCCTCGATGCGCAGCGCCACCGGGGCGCCGACCAGCACGCCGGTCGCGGCGAACAGGCCCATCGCATGGGCGATGTCGTCGCGGGTGGCGCGGTGGGTGACGATCAAGACCGGGGCCTCGGCGCCCTGGTGGCCGTACTGACGCATGCGGTCGATGGACACGCCGGCCTCGCCCAGCGCGGTCGCGATCTTGGCCAGCGCCCCGGGCTTGTCGACCAGCGTTATCCGCAGGTACCACGGCGCCGCCGAGGCGACCGCGGCGGCGACCGGCCGCGCCAGTTGCACCGCGGGCAGACCGAAGGTCGGCAGCCGGCTGCCGCGGGCGATGTCGATGACATCGGCCATGACGGCGGACGCGGTCGGTCCCTGGCCCGCGCCGGGGCCGCGCAGCACGATCTGGCCGACGCTGTCGCCTTCCAGCACGACCATGTTGGTGCCGCCCTGCAACTGGCCGAGCGGGTGGTCGGCCGGCACCAGGCAGGGCGTCATGCGCTGTTCGAGGCCGCGTCCGGTCATCTGCGCCACGCCCAGAAGCTTGATGCGGAAGCCCATGTCCTCGGCCCGGCGGATGTCGTCGATCGAGATCGCGCCGATGCCTTCCAGCTCTACCTTGTCGAAGGACACTTCAGTGCCGAAGGCGATGGCGGCCAGGAGCGCCAGCTTGTGGCCGGCATCGATGCCGCCCACGTCGAGGTTGGGGTCAGCCTCCAGATAGCCCAGTTGGCGCGCTTCCTCGAACACCGTGTCATAGGGCAGGCCGGCCGACTGCATCCGGGTCAGGATGTAGTTGCAGGTGCCGTTCATCACGCCCATCACCCGGCGGATGGCGTTGCCGGCCAGCCCCTCGGTCAGCGCCTTGATCACCGGGATGCCGCCGGCGACCGCGGCTTCGAAGCGGATGACGCGGCCGGCGGCCTCGGCCTGAAGCGCAAGGGCATGGCCGTGATGGGCAAGCAGCGCCTTGTTCGCCGTCACCACGTCCTTGCCGGCGGCGATGGCTGCCTCGGTGGCATTCTTCGCCGGACCGTCGTGGCCGCCCATGACCTCGACAAAAACATCGACATCGGTCCGGCGGGCCAGCGCCACCGGATCGGGCTCCCAGGCATAGCCCGACAGGTCCGCGTCGCGGTTCTTCCCCGGGTCACGGGCCGAGACGGCGACGATCTCGACTGGCCGGCCGGCGCGCGCCGCGATCAGGTCGTGGTGCGCCTGCACGATCTTCACCACACCGATGCCGACGGTGCCGAGCCCGGCCAGGCCAAGTCGCAGGGGGGCGGTCATGCGCGGGATCTCCATCGCGGTCCGGCGCCGTCGCTAGCGCATCGCCGGACGCGCCGCAACGCGCGAACGCCCCGGCGGGATCAGCGGACCGGCATGGCGCGGAGCCAGGCGGCGCGCGCTTTCAGCCGGGCCGCCCGGGCGGCGACGCTCTCCCCGGCCACCTCGGCCCGCCCCGGGATGGCTGCGCGCGCGAGGAGGTCTTCGGTTGGCAGAAGCTGCGGCGGCGGGCTGTCGGCCAGCGCGCTCTCGGCCGCATCGACGTCCGGAAACCCGGCACAGGCCGGCAGCAGGACGCAGAGGACAAGAACGGCGGCACGCGGCATTCCGGCAGGCTAGAGCCGCCGGTCCGGGCCGTCCAGACGGTGAAGGCCTATTGCAGGACGATGCGCGGCGCGAACCGCGGGCGGGTCACGATGAACTCGCGATAGGTCGTGTCCTCGAGCCCGATCCGCAGCGCCGGGGTGAACTCGACCCAGCTCTCGACCAGGATGATCGTGTCGCCGTCGTTCATCGCCGGGATATACGGCACAAGGTCCTGCAACGCCGCGGTGGTGAGCGCCGGCGCCCCGGCCGAGTCCGTGGACCGCGACCACTCGATCTGCATCTGGGCATTGTCAATCTCGTAGACCACGCTCGACACCCGCAGTACCGAGGGGAAATCCCGGCTCATCATGTAGTCCAGCGTGTCTTTCATGCCGGTGATGTAGGCGGCGTTGATCGGCGTCTGCTCGCGCGAGATCATGTCCGAGACGGTATAGGCGGCCTTCTGGCTCATGGTCATGGCCCGGTAAGCGTCCCAGTAGGTGTAGAGCGCGAGATAGGCCCAGAGCAGGAACGGAAGCGTCAGGATCGCCTCGACGATGAGCGATCCTTCCTCGGCGCGGCGGAAGCGGGCCAGCAAGCGGGCAAGGGATGACATCGTCCGGCTCCTCACGGTTCGTTCACGAAGGCCGAGACGGACACCAGCGGGTAACCGTTGTCGCCCTCCGCGAGCAGCCCGAGCGCAAGACCCGCACCGGGAAAGATCGCGTCCTGCATCACGCAGACGCGCACAAGCATCACGTCGGACGGCGTGTTCGGGCTGACGATCACCGAGGGATCGATGTCGTCCACGCGGTCCACGCAGGGCACGATCCCCGACGGCAGGTTCCACGTCGTCTTCGATACCCGCTGCAGGTTGATCGAGATGTTCGACATGCAGTTGACCAGGATCACGGTCCGGTCGCAGATCGCTGTCTTCATCTCCGGCAGCGTCGCGCTCGCCATCCGGCCAAGCCGGATTTCGCGCACCACCAGGTCGGTCGCGCGTTCCAGCAGGATCTGGCGCGCCATCAGGTAGCCGGATTCGAAGGACGTCATGAAGATGCCCATCAGCATCGGCAGGACAAACACGAGTTCGAAGGTGCCGTTGCCGTCCTCGCGCTCCCAGGCGCGGCGGAGCGCGGCTCCGGCACGGGATCGGAGGGACGCGAGGGTCATTGCGTCAGTCTCAGCTGGCTGATGTTCGTGGCGATGGCGTTGAAGGCCGAGTTGATCTGGCTGCCGTTGGCGACGAAGAAAAAGTTGTCGGACGACGAGCAGGCGCGGATCTGCGCGGTGCCGATGGCGGGCGCCTCGAAGGCGATGCCATAGACAAGGACGCCGTTGCCCTTGGCCTGGCTGCACGAGGCCTGCAGGCTCGCGTCCATCGCGGTCTCGGACGACCAGGTCGCACGCATGACGTTCCGGGTGTTGTTGTACCAGGTGGAGCGGCTTGTGCTGTCCGTGCCGAGCGCGCGGGCATAGAGCTGCCAGGCAATCCAGCTTACCCGCTGGTTCGCCCAGACGTCCTGCCAGGTCAGTTGCGTCGCGCCGCTGCCCGAATTCCAGGCCGCAGCCCGCCATTCGCCGGCGCCCGAGTTGCGGTGGGGCGCCCAGTATTCGTTGGTGCCGGCAACAGCAGGACGGTTCGAAGTGTGGCGGATCGAATAGTTGCCGTCCGCCGTCGAGCGCCAGATCGGCGACATGCCGGTCTTGTACGCGTCGGTGACGCGGGTATGTTCGACATGGTCGCCGTCGGTCATGACCACGATCACCTTCATCGAATCTTCGTCGGACCAGTCGAACGGCCGGCCCGAAAGCCCGGACGGAATGTGCCCTTCGCCGATCAGTTCGCTGTAAAGCGGCTGCGCGCCGGGCTCGATCAGCGCCACGCCCCACTTCATCCCCAGCGTGATCGAGGTGTTGCCGGCGGCGGCGAGGCCGTCGATGTAGCCCTTGATGACCGTCGGATCGGTCTGCGGCAGGCGCACGATATTGGACGCCGTGTTGCGGCAGAACGGCGACGAGGTACTCATCCTCCCGCCGCTGGACGAGGTGTCGCTCCAGGAAGTGTAGCTGTTGGCGGTGCTGGTGCCCTGCGTGGTGTCGGCAAAGGCGAACATCGGGTATTCGGTGGTGCGCGACATGCCGATGGCGCTGAACACCGATTGCGGCAGGTCCAGACAGTTGACGTTGGCCACACCATGCAGGTGCGTGGCGTTGTACTTGCCGCGCAGCACCGCGCCCAGGTTCACCTGCGCGTTGTAGGGCACGATGCCGATCGAGATGCGGTGCTCGGCGTCGTTGGCCTTGACCTTGTCGACGAAGTTCTTGGCCGCGACCTTCAGGTTCGAGATTTTCGTGCCGGACATCGAGCCGGAGACGTCCAGCACCAGGATGATCTCGACGTTGGTGATGCGCTGTTCGGCCTCCGACATGGCCGGCACGTCGAATTCGTCGATCCCGACCATCTGCGAGAAGAACGGGTCGAGACCGGCGTGTGCCCGCGCCTCGACGATGCGGAAGTTCATGCCCTGGGTGACCGTGACCTCCTCAAGATACTGCAGCAGGCCGGCCTTGTCGAAATAGTCGTTGACCACCGACACAGGGTCCAGGTCCTGGGTCAGGCTGGCCGCGGCCAGCACCGACCTGTCGATGGTCTGCTGCAACGCGGTGCGGCGCTGTTCGTAGCGCATCAGGTCGACGGCGAGGCCGCCCATCATGATCATCAGGAGGAAGAGGACCATGCCGAACACGATCAGCGAGCCGTCCTCGTCCCGCGTGAAGCGGCGGCTCCACTGGCGGGCGGCGGCATAGGCGCCACGGGCAGCGCGGTACAGAACGGGCGGGCAGCGCATCGCTATGATCCCTCAACAATCCCGTGGTCGGGCACGGGGCCGGCGGGAGCCAGAGCCGGGGCTGATCGGCTGCGGGAAGGCCGGACGGTTTAGTCCATTGGGCAATAGGGGTCAGGGCTGGGGCAAAAATGTGGCGGAGCCGGTGCCGGGTGCTGAGAAATCGACCTTGCCCGAAACGATCCCCCAACAAGACTGAGGAATTGTCGCTGCACGTGAGACGTGCTCAACCGTGGCGCGAATGTGGCGGCGATGGTCAACGAGACGTTAATCCTGCCCCAGGACGGGCGCGGCGAATCAGCCTCGGGCCGGGGTCGTCAGGCGGGGCGGAACGTCAGCGCCAGGGCGTTGAGGCAGTGCCGCTTGCCGGTCGGCTGCGGGCCGTCGTCGAAAACATGCCCGAAGTGGCCACCGCAGCGGGCGCAGTGCACCTCCGTACGGTCGCCCAGAATCCCGGGGTCGGGGCGCGTTCCGACGCGCCCGGGCAGCGCATCCCAGAAACTCGGCCAGCCGGTGCCGCTGTCGAACTTGGCCTGCGAGGCATAGACCGGATTGTCGCAGCCCGCACAGGCGTAGGTGCCCTTGCGCGCCTCGGCCAGAAGATCGGAGCTTTCGCCCTTGAGGCTGTTGGAAAAGGCCCGCTCGGTCGCCCCCTGACGCAGGATGGCGTAGCGCGCGGGCGACAGGCGGGCGCGCCATTCGGCATCGCTCAGCTCCACCTCGTAACCCGCACGCGCGGCGAGAGCGGCAAAGGGCAGGGCCAGGGCGGACAGCAGCAGTCGGCGGCGGTGCATCGGAACCTCCGTGGTTGGCTGTCTCTACGGGGCGGGAGCGGCAATTGTTTCGCGGACCCTCCTCACCCGTCTGCGACGCCCGATGTCGCGGACCGGGCAGGCCCTGCCTGCCGGCTGTTGCATATCCCGGGACGACGCGGGACACTCGCTCCGCCCGGCCCCAAGGCAACTTGCGATGCGCTATTCCGCCCTGTCGATCCTGACCCAGGCCCTCAAGGGCAATACCGGCTGGCGCCCCGTCTGGCGTGATCCGGCGCCGAAGCCCGCCTATGACGTCGTCATCATCGGCGGCGGCGGGCACGGGCTGTCCACCGCCTACTACCTGGCGAAGAACCATGGCCTGACCAATGTCGCGGTGCTGGAGAAGGGCACGCTGGGCCAAGGCAACATCGGCCGCAACACAACCATCGTGCGGGCGAACTACTTCCTGCCGGGGAACTCGGAATTCTACTCCCACTCGCTGAAACTCTGGGAGGGGCTGGAGCGCGAGCTGAACTACAACGTGATGCATTCGCAGCGCGGCCTGATCAACCTGTTCCACTCCGACGGCCAGCGCGATGCCTTCGCCCGCCGCGGCAATGCCATGGTCAACCAGGGCGACGACGCGATCCTCCTGGACCGCGAGGGGGTGCGCGATCTGCTGCCCTACCTCGACTTCGAGCAGACCCGCTTCCCGATCTACGGCGCCCTCTACCACCCCCGCGGCGGCACCGCCCGGCACGACGCGGTGGCCTGGGGCTACGCCCGTGGCGCCGACCAAAGGGGCGTGGACCTGATCCAGAACTGCGAGGTCACCGGCATCGACATCGAGGGCGGCCGCGTCACCGGCGTGCAGACCACGCGCGGGCCGATCAAGGCGGGCAAGGTCGGGATCATCGTCGCCGGCCGCTCCAGCCAGGTCGCCGCCATGGCCGGGATGCGCCTGCCGATCGAAAGCCACGTCCTGCAGGCCTTCGTCACCGAGGGGCTCAAGCCCTGCATCAACCACTTCGTCAGCTTCGGCATGGGGCATTTCTATATGAGCCAGTCCGACAAGGGCGGCCTCGTCTTCGGCGGCGACCTCGATTTCTACGCCAGCTACGCCGCGCGCGGGAACCTGCCGATGGTGGAACATGTGATGGAGGCCGGGATGACGCTGATGCCGATGATCGGCCGGGCCAGGGTGCTGCGCTCCTGGGGCGGGATCATGGA
>JANOGU010000073.1:0-25609 GCA_031406135.1 Rhodobacterales bacterium | reverse complement strand
CCGCGAGAACCGGTTGGTGTATCGGATGGAGGGTGACAGCCTCGTCATCGTGCAGTGCCGCTACCACTACTGACCGCCTTCCATCCCAGGCTTTGCCCATGCCCTTCTGGTCCCGCCTCTTCGGCTCCTCTGCCCCCTCTGACCCCGCCCCCGCGAAGGGCGAGGAGTACAAGGGCTTCCACATCACCCCCACGCCGATCAAGGAGGGTGGGCAGTACCGGGTGGGGGCGCGGATCGAGAAGGAGGTGGGCGGCACCCCGAAGCGACACGACCTGATCCGCGCCGACACCATGGCCTCGCGCGACGACGCCACCGCGATCTCGGTCGCCAAGGCGAAGCAGGTGATCGACGAGCAGGGCGAGCGGCTGTTTGGCTGAGCCGCGCGGGCGCGGCCAAGCCCTTCCCCCCATGCCGCGTCAGAACCCCTGCCGGTATCCGCCCCAAAGCGCGAGACTGCGGCCGTCGCGCCGGCCGACAGCGGCAGGAGCAGGGCGAGGCGTCGCGGCATGGCTTCGGGTCCGGCCTTGTCATCAAACTGTCACGCAAACGTTGCACAGGCTTCGCGCAGCGCCCTTAGGCGGGCGGCCAAGGGCGGCAGGACCGCCCGGTCTGCCAACCGCAACGGAGTGATCCATGCTGCTCAAGCTTTCCGCCTCGGCGCTCGCGCTCGCCGCCGCCGCCACGGCCGTCCAGGCCCGCGACCAGATCCGCATCGTCGGCTCGTCCACCGTGTTCCCCTACACCCAGGCCGTGGCCGAGGAGTTCGCCAACCAGGGCGGCGCCGCGCCGGTCGTGGAATCGACCGGCACCGGCGGTGGCTTCCAGATCTTCTGCGGTGGCGTCGGTGCCGATCATCCGGACGTCACCGGCGCATCGCGCGCCATCAAGAAGTCGGAATTCGACCTGTGCGTGACGAATGGCGTGACCGACATCACCGAGGCGCTTATCGGCTATGACGGCCTCGCCATGGCCGTGTCGCGCGCCAACGAGACCGACTGGAACCTGTCGCTGGGGCAGGTCTACCTGGCGCTGGCGGCCAAGGTGCCGGGCGAGGGCGGGCTGGTCGACAACCCGTACCAGAAATGGTCCGACATCGATGCGTCGCTGCCGGATGTGGCGATCATCGCCTACGGTCCGCCGCCCACATCGGGCACCCGCGACGCGTTCGTCGAACTGGCGATGCACAAGGGCTGCGAGGCGTCCGACTATGCCAAGGCGCTGAAGGATGCCGGCGACAAGGACGCCTACAAGAAGTTCGTCGAGGAAGACTGCTCGCGCATGCGGCAGGACGGCCCGTTCATCGAAGCCGGCGAAAACGACAACCTGATCGTGCAGCGTCTGGATGCTGATCCGAACGCCGTCGGCATCTTCGGCTACTCGTTCCTGTACGAGAACCTGGACAAGCTGAAAGGCGTCAAGATCGATGGCGTCGAGCCGGGTCTGGAAACCATTGCCTCGTTCGACTACCCGATCTCGCGCCCGCTGTATTTCTACGTGAAGAACGCCCACCGCGGCGTGATCTCCGGCCTGAACGAGTTCCTGACGGAATATGCGTCGGACGCGGCGATGGGCGCGGGCGGCTACCTGTCCGAGCGCGGCCTCGTGGTGCTCGGCACGGAAGAACTGGCAAAGGTCCAGGAAGCCGTTTCCACCGGCGTCACGATGGAAGCGCCGGCGAAGTGACCCGACCCCATCCCCGGGGGCGCAGGCCCCCGGGGATGATCCCCCGCCGACCGTCGGAAAGCCGCGATGACCATTGCCGCCTTCGCCCTACTCCTCGCCGCGGTGCTGGCGGGCTACATCCTGAACCGGTTCGCTGCCGAGCAGATCCGCGCCTCGGGTGCCCGGATGCATTCGCTCACGGGGTTCCACGGCCTCTACGCCGCCCTCATCGTCGGCCTGCCGGGCTTCTTCCTCCTGATCCTCTGGCTCCTGCTGCAGGGCCCGGTGATCGACCGCAGCGTCATGGGCGGTCTGCCTCCCGGCACCCTCGACGGGGTTGAGCCCGGTGCCGTCTCGCTGGTGCTTGCCGAGATCAAGTCGATCGCCGCAGGCCAGATCTTCGGTGATCCGGATCCGTGGAAACTCGCGGCGGCCGAACGCCTCGCCGGCCTCCAGGCCACCTCGCGCTGGGCCATGCTCGCGGCCGTCGCCGCGCTCTGCCTCGGCCTTGCTGTCTTCGCCCGGTCCCGCGTCGCGGCCGAGTTCCGCGCCCGCCACGGGGTGGAGAAGATCGTGCTCGGCCTGATGATCGGCTGCTCCACCATCGCCATCTTCACCACGCTGGGAATCATCTTCTCGCTCGTCTTCGAAAGCGTGAAGTTCTTCCGGCTGGTGCCGCTCAACGAGTTCCTGTTCGGCCTGCAGTGGGAGCCGCAGATCGCCATCCGCGCCGACCAGGTCGCCGGGCAGGGCGCCTTCGGCATCATCCCGGTGGTCCTCGGATCGATCCTGATCATGACCATCGCATTGGTCGTGGCGGTGCCGATCGGACTGATGACGGCGATCTATCTCAACGAGTTCGCCTCGCGCCGGTTCCGCGCCTGGATCAAGCCGATCCTGGAGATTCTCGCCGGCGTGCCGACCGTGGTCTACGGCTTCTTCGCCATCCTCGTCGTCGCCCCGTTCCTGCGGCAGGCGGGCGCCAGCATCGGCCTGCCGGTGTCGCCCAACACCGCGCTCGCCGCCGGGCTCTGCATGGCGATCATGCTGATCCCCTTCATCTCGTCCTTCGCCGACGACGCGCTGTCGGCGGTGCCGCGCAGCCTGCGCGACGGCTCGCTGGCGCTCGGCGCCACGCGCGGCGAGACGATCCTGAAGGTGTTGTTCCCGGCTGCCATCCCCGGCATCGTCGGCGGCGTGCTGCTGGCCGTATCCCGCGCCATCGGCGAAACGATGATCGTGGTCATGGCCGCCGGCATCATCGCCAAGCTGACCTTCAATCCACTCGACACGGTGACCACGGTGACCGTTCAGATCGTCACGCTCTTGATCGGCGACACCGAATTCGACAACCCCAAGACGCTCGCGGCCTTCGCGCTCGGGATGGTGCTCTTCGTCATCACCCTCGGGATCAACGTCCTGGCCTTGCGCATCGTGCGCAAGTACCGCGAACAGTACGATTGAAAGGGCCCCCGACATGACAGACAGCGCCGGCCCCGCCCCCGCCGCTCACCGCGACTGGAATTCGCCCGCCTACGCCGCCAACGTCGCCAGACGCCGGCGCGGCGAGCGCGTGCTCAAGGCACTCGGACTGACGTCCATTGCGATCGCCCTCGGCTTCCTCGCCTTGATGCTCGCCTCGCTGGTGGCCACCGGCTACCAGGCCTTCACCCAGACGCATGTGACCATCGACGTCGCCATCGATCCGGCCATGATCGAAGCCGACGACCTCGCCAAGTCGAACTGGCGCGGCATGATGGGTGACACGATCGAGACGATGTTCCCCGACGCCGACCGGGCCACGCGGCGCGAAATCGGCGACCTCCTGTCCGACGGGGCGCAGTACCGGGTGCGCGACGCCGTGCTCGCCGATCCGTCGCTCGTCGGCCAGACGCTGACGATCAAGGTCCCGGTCTCCGACCCGTTCGACCAGCTGCACAAGGGCCTCGTCGACCGCGCCACTCCGGAAGAGAACCGTCGCGTCACCGACGTGCAGATCGCCGCTTACGACAAGCTCGTGGCCGAGGATCGGATCGGCAGCCCGCTGAACTGGGGGATCGTGGGCAACGCCGACTCGCGCTTCCCGGAACTCGCCGGACTCAAAGGCGCGCTCGTGGGCACCTTCTGGCTGCTGCTGACCTGCTTTGCGATCTCCTTCCCGGTGGGCATCGGCGTGGCGATCTACCTTGAGGAATTCGCGCCGAAGAACCGGCTGTCCGACTTCATCGAAGTCAACATCAACAACCTCGCCGCCGTGCCTTCCGTCGTCTTCGGCCTCCTCGCGCTGGCGGTGTTCCTGAACTGGTTCGGCCTGCCGCGCGGCGCGCCCTTCGTCGGCGGCCTGACGCTCGCGCTGATGAGCCTGCCCACGATCATCATCGCCACCCGCGCCGCGCTCAAGGCGGTGCCGCCCTCGATCCGCGAGGCAGCGCTGGGGGTGGGCGCCTCCAAGCAGCAGGTGATCTTTCACCATGTCCTGCCGCTCGCCATGCCGGGCGTTATGACCGGCACCATCATCGCGCTGGCCGGGGCGATCGGCGAGACCGCACCCCTGCTGCTGATCGGCATGAATGCCTTCATCACGGCGGTGCCCGACGGCGCCTTCTCGGCCGCCACCACCCTGCCCACACAGATTTTCATCTGGGCCGACAGCCCCGAACGCGGCTTCGTCAGCCGCACCTCGGCGGCGATCCTGATCCTGCTCGCAGTGCTCGTGGTCATGAACGCGCTCGCCATCTACCTGCGCAACCGTTTCGAGCGGCGCTGGTGACGACCCATGGAGGATGCGATGCTCGACGCTAAAGTGCTGACGGAGAGATCCGTGACCGCCGACAGGATAAAAATGTCCGCCAGGGACGTGCAGGTCCACTACGGGGCCAAGCACGCGCTGAAGGACGTGTCGGTCGACATCCTCGACCGCACCGTCACCGCCTTCATCGGCCCCTCGGGCTGCGGCAAGTCGACCTTTCTGCGCTGCCTGAACCGGATGAACGACACCGTCGACATCGCCCGGGTCGAGGGCGACATCAAGCTCGACGGCGAGGACATCTACGCCCCCGCGATCGACCCCGTGCAACTGCGCGCCCGCGTCGGCATGGTGTTCCAGAAGCCGAACCCGTTCCCCAAGTCGATCTACGACAACGTCGCCTACGGGCCGAAAATCCACGGGCTTGCCAGCACCAAGGCCGATCTCGACGGTCTGGTCGAGACGGCCCTGAAGCGCGCGGCGCTGTGGAACGAGGTCAAGGACCGCCTCGCCGACCCTGGCACCGGGCTTTCGGGCGGCCAGCAGCAGCGGCTCTGCATCGCGCGGGCCATTGCCACCGGCCCGGAGGTGCTGCTTATGGACGAACCCTGCTCTTCGCTCGACCCCATCGCCACGGCGCAGATCGAGGAACTCATCGACGACCTGCGTGCCAACTTCTCGGTCGTCATCGTCACCCATTCGATGCAGCAGGCCGCCCGTGTCAGCCAGCGCACGGCGTTCTTCCACCTTGGCATCCTCGTCGAATACGGCGATACGCCCGCAATCTTCACCAACCCCAAGGACCCGCGCACGGAGTCCTACATCACCGGCCGGATCGGCTGAGGGACAGCGCGCCATGAACAGCGATCGCCACATTGCCACCGCCTTCGACCGCGACCTCGAAGGTATCCAGGCCCTGGTCCTGAAGATGGGCGGCCTGGTCGAGACCGCGATCCTCAACGCCGCCCAGGCGCTGGAAACGCGCGACGCCGATCTGGCCGAGAAGGTCCGCCAGGGCGACACCGCCGTCGATGCGCTGGAAGAGCAGGTCAACGCCGAATGCGCCCGCGTCATCGCGCAGCGCCAGCCGATCGCCTCCGACCTGCGCACGGTGCTGACGGTGATGAAGATTGCGGCCTCGCTGGAACGCTGCGGCGACTATGCCAAGAACCTCGCCAAGCGGTCGCTGGTGCTGATCCAGACCGCCCCCATCGGCGGCAGCGCCGGCGGCATCCGCCGCATGGCGCGGACCGTGGAGCAGCTGCTGAAGGACGCGCTCGACGCCTTCATCCGCCGCGACGTGGGGCTCGCTGCCGATGTCCGTGTCCGCGACCGCGACGTCGACCAGATGTACAACGCCTTGTTCCGCGAGTTCCTGACCCACATGATGGAAGACCCGCGCAACATCTCGCCCTGCATGCACATGCACTTCATCGCCAAGAACATCGAGCGCGTGGGCGACCACGCCACCGGCATCGCCGAGCAGGTGATCTACCTGGTGACCGGACAGATGCCCGAGGAGCCGCGGCAGAAGGCCGAAACCACGGCCGGTCTCGCCGCGGGCGGCCGCTGATGGCCATGGCGCAGCCCACCGTCCTGCTGGTCGAAGACGAAGGCGCGCAGCGCGAGGTGCTGTCCTACAACCTTCAGGCCGAAGGCTTCCGCGTCGCCGCCGCCGCCGACGGGGAAGAGGCGCTGATGCTGGTGGGCGAATCCACGCCCGACCTCATTCTGCTCGACTGGATGCTGCCCGGCGTCTCCGGCATCGAAATCTGCCGCCGGCTGAAAGCGCGCCCGGAAACCCGCAACGTTCCGATCATCATGCTGTCGGCGCGGTCCGAGGAAATCGACCGCGTGCGGGGCCTTGAGACCGGGGCCGACGACTATGTGGTCAAGCCCTACTCGGTCGTCGAACTCATGGCCCGCGTGCGCACCCAGTTGCGCCGCGCCCGGCCCTCCACCGTCGGCGTGGTCCTCGACTTCGGCGACCTGCGGCTCGATCCCGAAACCCACCGCGTGACCCGTGCCGGCGCGGCGTTGAAGCTCGGCCCCACCGAATTCCGCCTGCTCGCCACCTTCATGGAACGCCCCGGCCGCGTCTTCTCGCGTGACCAGCTGCTCGACCGCGTCTGGGGCCGCGACATCTACGTCGACACCCGCACCGTCGACGTCCACATCGGCCGCCTGCGCAAGGCGCTGATGGCCCAGGGCGGCGACGACCCCCTGCGCACGGTCAGGGGCGCCGGCTACGCGCTGGGGTAGGGCGGGGTTCACCCCGCCATTGCCGGGACGATCACGCCAGGTTCGCCGCCGCCGCCGCCCGCGCGTTCGCGTGAGACCGCGCTGCCACAGCGGCAATGCCCCCGATCTGGGGCCGGTCCCAACCCGCTATGCAAGCCCTCGGACCCGGGCTATGGTCTTGCGGTCAACGGGGGGCGACACCCCGGACCTAGAGGCAGGCAACGACAACAAGGGGGAGGGCGCCATGCGCTGCCCGTTCTGCGGCAACATCGATACGCAGGTGAAGGACTCGCGTCCGGCAGAAGATCACGTCTCGATCCGCAGGCGCCGCTTCTGCCCGGCCTGCGGCGGCCGCTTCACCACCTACGAACGGGTGCAGTTGCGCGATCTCGTGGTCATCAAGAACTCCGGCAAGCGCGAGGAGTTCGACCGCGGCAAATTGGAACGGGCCATCCGCATCGCCATGCAGAAACGCCCGATCGATCCCGAACGCATCGACCAGATGATCTCGGGCATCGTGCGGCGGCTGGAAAGCCTGGGCGAAACCGACATCCCCTCGCGCACCATCGGCGACATCGTGATGGAAAGCCTCAGCCGCATCGACACCGTGGCCTACGTTCGCTTTGCCAGCGTCTACAAGAACTTCCAGGCCGCCGACGACTTCGACCGTTTCGTGCAGGAGCTGCGCCCGCAGGCCCAGCCCGAGGAGTGACCGACGCGGACCACATGGCCCATGCCCTGCGGCTGGCGTCGCGGGGCCTGGGCCAGGTCTGGCCCAATCCGGCGGTGGGCTGTGTGCTGGTCCGCGACGGCCGCGTGCTCGGCCGTGGCTGGACCGCCCCGGGCGGAACTCCGCATGCGGAGACCCAGGCGCTCGCCGCCGCCGGCGACGCCGCCGGCGCAACCGCCTATGTCACCCTCGAACCCTGCGCCCATCACGGCCGGACGCCGCCCTGTGCCGAGGCGCTGATCGCCGCCCGCGTCACCCGTGTCGTCACCGCGCTGACCGACCCCGACCCGCGCGTCGCGGGTCGCGGCCATGCGCTGCTGCGCGCGGCCGGGATCGAGGTCACCGAGGGCGTTCTCGCCCCCGAGGCCACCCGCCTCAACGCCGGGTTCCTCAAGCGGGTCACGCGCGGCCTGCCTTTCGTCACGCTGAAGCTGGCGGCAAGCCTCGACGGCCGCGCCGCCATGGCCAGCGGCGAAAGCCGCTGGATCACCGGCTCCGAGGCCCGCCGCGCCGTCCATGCGATGCGGATGCAGCACGATGCGGTCATGGTCGGCGCCGGCACCGCGCGGGCCGACAACCCCGACCTCACCGTCCGCGCGCTGGGCGCCGCGCATCAGCCGGTGCGCGTGGTGCTCGATCCCGGCCTGCGCCACGACCCGCACAGCCGCCTCGGCGCAACCGCGCGCCAGTCCCCGGTCTGGATGCTGCACGGCCCCGCCGCGCCCGCCGGAAACCGCGCCGCCTGGGCCGCCACCGGCGCCCGCCTGATCGAACTGCCCGACAGCCACGCCGGCACGGCGCTGCGCGCGCTGGCCGCCGAAGGCCTCACCCGTGTGCTCTGCGAAGGCGGCGCCACGCTCGCCGCCAGCCTGATCCGCGAGGGCCTCGTGGACGAGCTCGCGCTCTTCCATGGCGGTGTCCTGATCGGCGGCGAGGGGCACCCGCTCACCGGCCCGCTGCGCTTCGACCTCCTCGGCGAGGCCCCGCGCCTGACGCTGGTCGAAACCCGGCGCCTCGGCCCGGATACGCTGAGCATCTGGTCGTTCCCGCAACGCGACTGACGCGGGCTGTGCCTACCAGTGCCCGACACTGGGCATCGACGCCCAGGGCTCCGCCACCGGCAGCGCCTCGCCCATCTGCAACAGCTCCACCGAGATGTTGTCGGGCGAGCGCACGAAGGCCATCCGCCCGTCGCGCGGCGAGCGGGCGATGGTGACCCCGTTCGCCTGCAGATGCGCGCACATCGCGTAGATGTCCTCCACCGCATAGGCGAGGTGCCCGAAGTGGCGGCTGTCGGAGGGCAGACCGGCATCGCCGTCCCAGTTCCAGGTCAGCTCCACCGGGCACTCGGGCTGCCCCGGCGGGGCCATGAACACCAGCGTGAACCGCCCGCCCTGGCTTTCCGAGCGCCGGGTCTCCTCCAGCCCCAGGAGCTTGTAGAAGGCGATGGATTTGTCCAGGTCCAGCACCCGGACCATGGTGTGAAGATAGCGGACCTGCATGACTGCCTCCCTTGCCAGGCTGCGGGATATTTCGCCCGCGGGCAATCCGCCAGCGGCTTTGCTCAGAACCGCGACACGATCCCCAGGCCGATGCTCAGGTTTTCGGTATCGCGCGGGGCAAACTCCGACCGGGTGCGTTCGGCGTGGATGGTGACCTGCGGGGCAAAGCCCATGACATCGGCTTCGGTGAAGGTCAGCGTGGTGCCAAGCGTCAGGGTCAGGTCGGTGCCAAAGCCGGACATCTGCGGAAACCGCCGCGCCGCGACGCCCAGGTTGAAGGACGCGGCAATGCCAAGCGGAAGCGCGTCCGGCGAATAGGATAGCCGCGCGAAGGCGGTATCGTTCTCCACGTCCGCCGCCTCCGAAACGGTGCGCCTCACGCCGGCGTCCAGCCCCAGTCTGGCGCCGCCGGCCAGGGTTTTCTGCCAGCCGACGCTCAGTTCCGAGGTCGTGGCGTCCCGCGCCGGGTTGCGGGCGCTGTCCAGCGCTTCCAGTCGCGCCGCGCCGGTCCAGATTTCGCCCGGCCGTCCGGTCCAGTCGATCTGCCCGCGCAGACGCAACCCCTGCGACAGCGGCTCTCCGCCATACCAGTTGCCCATGGCCGCGGCCGAAAGGCGGTAGACCAAGGTCTGGCCGGGATCGAGCCAGCGCCGTTCGATCCCCGCGTCGATCTGGGAATAGGCGAAGTCCGACGGCCGCGCCTCCGGGGCGATCGCCAGCGCCTCGTCCGAAAGCCACACCGACTGGTGGGTCACGGACCCGAACAGCTCGGTCACGCCGCGCTCGCTTTCGCCCAGGCGGTAGGTGGCATCGAGCCCGATGCTCCAGATGCTGCCCGGCAGCGCCTCCGGGATGTTGAAGGGGAGCCCGAAAATTTCCATCGTCCCGTGCCGGCTGCCGCCGTTCACGTTGGCCGAGGGTCCGGCATCGAGGGATAGCCGCGTGGACAGCGGGCTGCGGGCGGCAAGGTCGCGGTAGCCCTTGGCGACCGCCGAGGAACCGGCGGCGTCAGGCGCAAAGTCGCTGGCCCGCCGCAGCCAGAACTTGGCGCCGGCCTTGCGATCCGCCAGCGACAGGGCATAGGCCGCCAGATACGCGGACTCGAACTTCCAATCCGGTCGCTCGGCCATCGCGAAGGCGCGCTTGGCCGCGGCCGCCGCCGCGGCGTTGTTGCCAAGCTGCGCCTCGCTTGCTGCCAAGAGCATCAGCGCTTCGGGGTCGTCGGGGATCGCGGCCAGGATCTGCCGGGCGATGCTGGCGGCGAGGTCCGAGCGGCCGATGTCCAGGGCCCTGCGCGCCAACAGCCGCGCCGCGGCGGGCGTCATGTCCTGCGACACGTAGCCGGCCGCCCCCTCCGCCTCCGCCGCCGCGGTCGCCTGCGCGCCGGCCGGTGATCCCGC
This sequence comes from Rhodobacterales bacterium, assembly GCA_031406135.1. Lineage (GTDB taxonomy): Bacteria > Pseudomonadota > Alphaproteobacteria > Rhodobacterales > Rhodobacteraceae > JANOGU01. Next base: position 15,328 of record JANOGU010000073.1, on the reverse strand, counting down.
AAGTGCAACGAGCGCTGACAGCGTCAGCGCCGCCGCACGGGCGCTCAGGGGCATGCCGGTCCGCCGCCGGTCGCACAGCTCGGCAGCACGATGATCCCGTGCTCCACCAGGGTCGCCGAAGTCGTCGGGCGGAAGACGAGGATCGCGGCGACGTTCTCGCCCTGGGTGCCGAAGATGCCGGCATAGTCACCGGCGGTGACCCACTGGCCATCCAGCCGCTCCACAATGCCGACAAAGGTGCCCGTGGTGCTGATCGTCGTGGGAACCAGCGCGATGTCGACGTAAATTTGGCCCGTCCGCACGTTGGTGCGGGTGTCGACGCCGCCGCTCACCGACATGTCGGTGAAGTCCGCCGTGAGCAGCGCGCGGCCGGTGACGCGGTCGGAAATCGTCGGGTTCAGGGTTCCTCCCGGCCCCCCGGGGGCCGGGATCCCGGTGTTCAGCAGCCCGACATAGGTGCCGGAATAGTCCGCCTGGGCGCCGACCAGCGGTCCGGGGTTGGTGAAGGTGCCCGACCGGGTGAAGGAGCCGCCGGCGAAATACGACGAGAACTGGCCGCCGTCGACGACCTGGATCGCCTTGACGTCCCCTGATTCCGCGGTGAGCGCCACGGCAAAGCGGTTCGATGTCGTCGCCTGCGTGGTGTAGGCGACATAGCCCGGGATGTCGAAGGCGGCGTTGCGCACATAGGACTGGTCAAGCTGGGTGCCGTCCTGGCTGCGCAGGCGGACGGTGATCGTGGCGTCGCCCGGGTTGTAGCCGGCGGCGTCGAGGTCCAGGGCCACCGCGGCCGGGACGTCGTTGTCCACCACCGGCGGCTCGCCGCCGCCGCCGCCCGCGCCGAGGGGATTTCCGTCGCACGCGGCCACGACGCACAGCGCCAACGGCGCCACCAGCTTCCGGATCATCATGCTGCTCGCTCTCTCAAGGGGCGTGTTTTGCCGCAAATCGTGCCGGTTGACCCCCCGTTCTGTCAATCTTTCCAAAGCCCAAGCTGCGGCGGTGATGCAGGAATGCCGCGCGCCCTTGCCGAGCGTTTCGCCCCCATAGTAGGCTGCGGGTCAGCCACCCCCAACATCTAGCGGAAAGTCGCGGCCATGCCCCTGACCCAAGACCAGCTTGCCGAGATCGAGACCGCCCGCGCCACCCCGCGCACGACGCTGCGCGCGGTCTCCCCCGGCATGGAGGCGCATCTCTACACGCCCATTCCGGTGCTCGACCACGGGTTGATCCGGGTCATCGACTACATGGGCGACGACGCCGCGATCACCCAGGCCGCCCGCGTCTCCTACGGCGCCGGGACGAAACAGGTGTCCAACGACGAGGGGCTGATCCGCTACCTGATGCGGCACTGGCACTCGACCCCGTTCGAGATGTGCGAGGTGAAATTGCACGTCAAGCTGCCGGTCTTCGTCGCCCGGCAGTGGATCCGGCACCGCACCGCCAACGTCAACGAATACTCCGCCCGCTACTCGATCCTCGACCGCGAGTTCTACATCCCCGCCCCCGAACACCTCGCCGCCCAGTCCACGGTGAACAACCAGGGCCGGGGCGAGGTGCTGGCGGGGGAGGAGGCGGCACGGGTGCTGGCGCTGCTCAAGGCCGACGCCGCGCAGGCCTATGACCATTACGAGGCGATGCTGTCCCAGGACGGCCAGCAGGGCCTCGCGCGAGAGCTTGCCCGGATGAACCTGCCCGCCAACATCTACACCCAATGGTATTGGAAGGTGGACCTGCACAACCTCTTCCACTTCCTGCGCCTGCGCGCCGATGCCCATGCGCAGTACGAGATCCGGGTCTATGCCGAGGCGATTGCTTCTTGCGTGAAGGACTGGGTGCCGCTGGCGTTTGCGGCGTTCGAGGATTACCGGATGGGGGGCGTCAATCTCTCGTCAAAGGCGGCGGCGGTGTTGAAACGGCGGCTCGCGGGTGAGACGGTGGGGTTCGAGGGGTCCGGCATGTCCAGGGGGGAATGGCGGGAGTTCGAGGGGGTTTGGGGGTGAGGGATGGCTGACAGCATCATAATTGAGGACGTCCAGCAGGATATTCGGAGGGTTCAGGAGTTTAGCCCTGAAAGTCTCATTCAAAAAGAGCGTTTGGGTGAGATGTCCTTTGAGGGCGCAGTGGAACCTGCCCGAAGGATGGTAGACCTGTTCTCTCGCGTCCCTCCCGAGGCAATAACAGAGTTCCCCTTTCAACAGAAGAAACTGCTACAAGAGCAAGCAAAGGCAGCTTACTCTCATTTCGAGCAAATCCTAGCGTTCAAGGTTTCGTCCGGCGATCCGGAGGCCAACCGCCAGCAATTGGTTGATCAATTGATTGCAGCCCACCAACCTGCATTCAATCAATTGTTTCCGTTGATTTCGTACCTCGTCTCGAGAACCGTTGACTTCAACTCTCTTGAGGCGCGTGGGCGTGCTGCGATTCAGGCAATAAGCGATGATAAGGAAAGGGTCCTCAAATCCATCAATGAGACGTCCGAACAGGCTGCCAGAATACTGCAAGAAGTAAGGGAGGCGGCGGCGGAACAGGGCGTCACTCAAATGGCAAAGTACTTCGGCGACGAGGCTGGTGAACACAAGAAGATTGCTGTAAGGTGGCTCATAGCATCTACAATCGCTGCTCTTGTAGTTGGCGGCTATGCAGTTGCTACACTTTTCCTGTTTCATTGGTTCCCGTCAACGAATTCTTTTGAAAGCGCGCAGATCATTACGAGCAAGTTACTTGTTTTTGGGGTTTTGGTATACGGCCTGTTTCAGTGTGTTCGTTCGTATTCAGCCCATCGGCACAATCATGTTACGAACAAGCATCGCCAAAACGCTCTAATGACCTACAAAACTCTCGCTGAAGCCGGAAATTCGCCAGAACTAAGGGACGCTGTTCTTCAGCACGCCGCTGCTGCAATATACGCACCGAATGATAGCGGTTACCTAAAGGGCGAAGAACGGGGCTATGGGGCCCAGAGTCTCCTAGCTTTGCTGCCGAGAAATCCCGGTTCGACCACGGGTTCCGGTTCTCCCTAGTAGGGTGGGGTTCCACCCCACCACTTACCGTGCCCTATCCCAAAAACCCGCTCGGCCGCACCGTCACATGGTGGGGTGGAACCCCACCCTACAAAATCCCCGGATCACCGCCCGCATCCCGGTGCCACGACGAATACGGCCAGTCCTCCACCCGTTCCACCAGCCCATGCTTCACCGGATTGATCCAGCAATACCGCACACAAGCCGCGTAGTCCTCGTCATTCCGGATGTGATGCTCCCAGAACCGGCGTTGCCAGACCCGTCCGTCCTGTTTCATCACCTTCGACCTCGAGCGCCACCGGCCGCCGATCGTAGGGTGGGGTTCCACCCCACCATCGCCGCCCGCAGCGAGCGCGCCCGACATACCAGCCGTTCCCATGGTGGGGTAAAACCCCACCCTACGGTCGGTTCCGGTCAGCGCCCGGGTAAACCGCGCCTTGATCGCGCCCATCCGCAGCGAATAGTCCGCGTCCCCCTCCGGCAGGGTCCAGACCGCGTGGAAATGGTCCGGCAGCACGACCCAGGCCGCCACCCCGAACGGTCGCTCCGCCCGCGTGGCGCGGACCGCCGCGCGCAGCGTCGCGATCTCGCGCACCAAGAGGTCCGACCCGCGGTCGGCCAGTGCGACCGTCAGGAAGATCGTGGCGCCGGGCAGGCGGGGGCGGAGGTAGCGGGACATGGCCGCAACGTCCCGCACCAGGGTTAACGGCGGGTTGACGCCCGCCTGCCGAATGGTGCGCTGAAGCGCACCCTACTTCCGCCACCTCCTCTAAACCTTCCCGAACCGCGCCCGGTTCGCCGCGGGAAGGCGTCCAACGGCGTCACCCGCCGGCCCGGCGCGCCGGTGAGGGGCACCATCCTTAACCCGACGCGCGCCCCATTTACCCGACCCAATTCCTACCGCTTCGTAAATCGAATCGCGCAACCGTCTGGAATCGTTCACTCCACCAGGCGTCCCACCGTGTGACGCTCCGCCGGACCCCCGCCCGGACCTACTTCCGTCGTAACACCTTCCTGAACCGCGCCCGGTTCGCCGCGATGAAGGCGTCGAACGGCGTCACCCGCCAGCCCGGCTCGCCATGGAGGTAGACCACCCCCGCCCCGGCTGCCAACGCCGCCCCCAGAGCGTTGACGATCAGGTCGCCCATGGTGTCGTCCAGCCCCGACTTCAGCATGTTGAAGCCGAAGGCGCTGTCCATGAAGAACTCGAACACCTCCCACAGCGTGCCCACGGTGATCGCCATGCAGAACGACAGCGCCCCCACCGCCCAGGGCGGTGCCGCATAGCGGTCGCCTTCGAACAGCATGAACACCAAGAGGAACCCCAGGATGCCGAAGCCCATGGCGGCGCCGAAGTGCAAGGCCAGGTCCCACCACCAGAGCCTTCCGTAGAAGTCCCAGACCTCGCCCAGATACAGCGTCGCCAGCACGAACAGCGCGATGGCGGCGAGGAAGCTCGGCGGCAGCCGCAGGCCGACGCGGCCGGCCAGCAGCCGCGGCAGGAAGGTCAGCGCCAAAGCCGCCCCGGTGACGAACACCGCCGGGACATTGCCCTGCACCGCGGCCAACCCGCAGTCGGCGGCCAGCAACAGCCGGATCGCGGCCAGGACGATGGCGGATTTCGACGGCAAGGCCCCCTCCCCAACGGCTGGACTTCTCCCCCATATTGGCAGGATGAGCGACGCCTCCAACCCCTCCTTGCGTCTGGCGACCTGGAACATCCGCGCCGGCCTCGGCACCGACCTGAAGCGCGACCCCGGCCGGGTGCTGGCCGGCATCGCCGCGCTGAAGGCCGACCTCGTGGCGCTGCAGGAAGCCGACTTCCGCACCGGCGAACGGCCCTCGGCGCTGCCGCGCGACCGGATCGCGGCGGAGACGGGGCTGGAGCCGCTGCCCATCGGGCTCAATGCCGCAAGCCTCGGCTGGCACGGCAACGCGCTGCTGGCCCGGCCCGGGATCGGGGTCTGCGGGCTGGAGCGGCTCGACCTCCCCGGCTTCGAGCCGCGCGGCGCGGTGATTGTGGACCTCGACGGCATCCACCCGCTGCGCATCGTGGCGGTGCATCTCGGCCTGCTGCGCTCGGCCCGTCGCCTCCAGCTCGACGCGATCAAGGCCGCGCTGCACCGCCACCCGCCGCGGCCGACGGTGCTGCTCGGCGACTTCAACGAGTATTCCCTGCGCGTCGGCCTGGGCCGCATCGCGCGGCCGTTCCGGATCATGCCGACGCCCGCCACCTTCCCCTCGCAACGACCCTTCCTGCCCTTGGACCGCATCGCCCATTCGCCTGACCTCGACCTGTCGCCGCTCGACCTCCCCCGCCTGCGCGGCGCCCAGCCGTCGGATCACCTGCCGCTGCTCGCCGAACTGCGCTGGACCTGAACGCCCCTTCCCCCGCCGCGCGGTTCACCGCGGGCTGCGTCGCCGGGCTGGTCTGGCTGGTCTCGCTGCCGCCGGTCTCCGCCTGGGCCGGGGTGCAGGCGGCAAGGGCGCCGGGGTAGTGCTGTCGGGACGGATGCCTTACAGAAGCCCGACAGAAGCCCGACAGAAATCCGACAACGGTGCAGCGATGATCCTCTACGGCCTCTCGACCTGCGACAGCTGCAAGACTGCGCTCAAGACCCTGCAAAGGGCCGGGCGCGAGGTGACCTTCCGCGATGTCCGGGCAGAGCCGCTGTCGGAAAAGGAAATCGCTGACATCGTTCACGAATTCGGCGACCGCGTGGTGAACCGGCAGTCCACCACCTGGCGCAGCTTCAACGATTTCCTGAAGGCGTCGGACCCCGAGGCCCAGATCGCCGCGCAGCCCGCGGTGATGAAGCGCCCGGTCATCAGGGACGGGGCCACATGGTACCTCGGCTGGGACGCACAAACGGAAGCGGCCCTCACCGCGTGAGGGTGGAAAAACGAAGGGTAATCAGCGGCTTACAGAATCCGCAGATCACCGGCCGACGACCGTCCGTCGCGCCCCGATAGCAGTTCGTAGGCGATCTTCTGGTTGTCGTTCAGCGTCTTGAGCCCGGCGCGCTCCACCGCCGAGATGTGGACGAAGATGTCCTTGCCGCCGTCATCGGGGGCGATGAAGCCGTAGCCCTTGGTGGCGTTGAACCATTTCACGGTGCCGGTCGGCATGCCGCTGTCTCCCCTGCGAATTCCCCGCCGCGGGTTTGCGGCAGGCCGTGCGTCCGGCAACCTTGTCGTCGTCCGGCTGCCCGCGCAGTCAGGAAGAGGCATCAGGTTCGGCCTTCACTCCCTCGAATCTGCCAAAAACCCCGCAAAAATCAAGCCGCCTGTTGCCGCCAGACCACGCGGTCCAAGGCCAGCCATCCGGGGCCGAGCAGAAGCGGGACGGCGAGCAAAAGCCCCCAGAGACTGCGCTGGTCGAGGATCAGCGCGTCGGAAAACCGGTCGAACCAGGCGCCGATGGTCTCAGGCCCGGCGCCGTGGCCGAGGATGTCGGTCAGGCTCTGCACCATCACGAAGCCGATCATCCCCAGCGCGGCGAGGCGGGTGAACAGGCCAAGGATCAGCAGGGCCGGAAGCAGGAACTCCGCGTAGCCGCCGGCCAGCGCCACGGCCCAGTGGAAAAGCCCCAAGCTGTCGGTGTCCGCCCCCACGGCTTCGAAGGCGCGCGGGAAGATCTGGGCGTAGCCGCCGACCGAGGGCGTGAACGGCCCGTCGAACTTGGTCAGTGCCGAGGCCCAGAAATAGCGCGCCAGCACGGCGGCAAAGACGATGCGGGCCAGAAGCGGCAGCAGGCCGGGCGCCGCGGCGCTCAGCGTCCGGGTGGCGACGGACAGGGCGGGCGGCAGGGGGATCAGGATGCGGGCTCCTCGATGGCGGCCAGCGCCCCCCCGGTGAGGAGCAGCGTCCAGGTGACGGAAAGCGGATGGTCAGGTCCGGCCGCGTCCATCGCGGCCGCGAGCGTCTGCCCGTCGCGCAGCGCCGCGACAAAGGCGCCGCCGCCGGGCGGCAGTTCATGTGGCACGGGGTCGAAACCGGGGCGCAGGATCAGGAGGTCCGTCGGCCGGGCCTCGGGCGTCAGCGGTCCGGTCGCGGACCACAGGTCATGGATCGCCCAGGGCGACGACAGCAGGCGCAGCGACGGGGCTAGACGTATCCGGGCGGCCAGCAGCCGCTCCGGCGGCAGGGCGGCCAGCGCGGCGGCGTCCACCCCCGGGGCGTCCGCCGCGTGGTAGCTCTCGCGCAGCGCCTGGTCGAGGCGCGCCAGATCGGCCAGCCACGGTCGTTCGGCCAGCGGGCCGGCCCCGGCCACGAACCGCGGCAGTGCCGCGCCATAGAACATCAGCAGCGGCGAGGCCGGCGGGTTGGCCCGCAGGAAGGCCTGGGCGAGCGCGCGGAACTCCGCCTCCCCCAGCTGGCGCCGCAGCGCCGGGAACCCGGTCGCGAGCGCTTCGGTCAAGCCAACCACAACGTTGTTGCGATAGATCGCGAACCGGCGTCCCGCTGGCCGGCCGGCCGGGTCGGTCAGGCCCGGGGGCACCGGCAAGCCGGGATCGAGCAGCGCCGCGGCAAAGGCCGCGGTCATGCCACGGCCTCCAGCACGGCTGCGGCGCGGGCCGCCTCGGCCGCCAGCACCGGCCAGTCCGGCACTTCGTTGTCCCATTCGATCAGCGTCGCGCGCGCGCCGCCGCGGCGCAGGGTCTCGGCATAGAGCCCCCAGACCGGGTCGGCCACTTCGGTGGAATGGCTGTCGATCAGCAGGGTCGCTCCCGTGTCGTCGCGGTCGGGATGGTGGCCGCCCAGATGGATCTCGCCCACGAGGTGCAGGGGAAACCGCGCCAGCCAGGCCCAGGGGTCGGTCTGCTGGTTGGTGCAGGCGACGAAGACGTTGTTCACGTCGAGCAGAAGCCCGCACCCGGTGCGCCGCGCGATCTCGGCCAGGAACGCGGTCTCCTCCCAGTCGCTTTCGGCGAAGGCGAGGTAGGTCGAGGGGTTTTCCAGCAGCATCTGCCGACCCAGCCGCCCTTGGACCTCGTCGATGTGCCGCGCAACCCGCGCCAGCGTGGCGGCGGTGTAGGGCAGGGGCAGAAGGTCGTTCAGGAAGGCGCTGTCATGCGTGGACCAGGCCAGGTGCTCGGAAAACGACGCCGGCTGCAGCCAATCGCAGAGGTGCCGCAGGCGCGTCAGGTGGTCGCGGTCCAACGGCCCCTCGCCGCCGATCGACAGACCGACGCCATGCACCGAAACCGGAAACCGCTCCGCCAGGCGGCGCAACTGCGCCAGCGGGCGGCCGCCGTCGCCCATGTAGTTCTCGGCATGAACCTCGATCCAGGCCACGGAACCGGGGTCTTCGGTCAGCCCGGTGAAATGCTGCGGCTTGTAGCCCACACCGGGGGCCGCGGGCAGGGCGGATCGCGACTGGTCCAACATGGGGTTCCCTCCGAAGGGTCGCCCCCTCCGCCCGCTGGCCGGAGGGGGCGGCAATGCGTCAGCCGGTCGGCAGGTCGCGGTCGAGCGCTTCCAGGCCGCCCATGCGGCCATCGGGCAGTTCCATCGTCACGCAGGCGCCGGCATCGACATACTTCCACGAGTTGCCCTGATAATCGACCTTCGAGGTCCCCGCACAGGTTGTCCCCGCGCCGGCGGCGCAGTCGTTGGCCCCGGCCAGCGACACGCCGTAGCACTTTTCCTTGCCCCCCGCGGCGGCGGGCGTGGTCACCATCGCCGCCATCGCGGCCGCCATGGCGCCCATCAGGGCGATGCTCTTCATGCTGTCCATCGTGTCGTCCTCCATCGGGAATAACCGCGAACCCGTGTCGCGATAGGCTGACCTTGGCGGCAAGTCGGGGCGTCAGGGAAATCACTTTGATTTGGCGGCAGCCTTTGGGCCCTGGCTGTAACGAACCCCGCCCGGACCGCGTAAAGTCCCGTCTGAGGGATGCCCCGCAGGCGCGGATCACCCTGATCCTGGCCCGGGAAGCGGCAGCGGATCAGCGCAGGTCCGGCGGCGTCGCTTCCTGCGCCAGCGCTTGCAGTGCCGCGTCGAGCGCCAGCGAATCAACCCGCGTCTCGCCCAGCCGGCGCAGCGCGACGGTCCGCGCCGCCACCTCCTGCATGCCGATGGCCAGGATCACCGGCACCTTGCCCAGTGAGTGCTCGCGGACCTTGTAGTTGATCTTCTCGTTGCGCGTATCCGCCTCGGCCCTCAACCCCCGCGCCGTCAGGGCCGCGGTCACCTCGCGCACATAGTCGTCCGCGTCCGAGACGATCGAGGCCACCACCACCTGCCGCGGCGCCAGCCAGAACGGCATCTTGCCGGCGTAGTTCTCGATCAGGATGCCGAGGAAGCGCTCGAACGACCCCAGGATCGCGCGGTGCAGCATCACCGGCGTATGCTTCATCCCGTCCTCGGCGACATACTCGGCCTCCAGCCGCAGCGGCGTGTTGAAATCGGCCTGGAAGGTGCCGCACTGCCACTCGCGCCCGATGGCGTCGGTCAGCTTGAAGTCGAGTTTCGGCCCGTAGAAGGCACCGTCGCCGGGATTGACCGTGTAGGGATAGCCCGCCTTCTCGATGGCTTGCGCCAGCGCCGTCTCGGCTTTGTCCCAGACCTCGTCGGAGCCCACGCGCACCTCCGGCCGGGTGGACAGCTTGATGTCGAACTGCGGGAACCCGAGGTCGCGGTAGACCGAGGACAGGAGATCCAGGAACCCCGCGCATTCCGCCTCCAGTTGCGCCACCGTGCAGAAGATATGCGCATCGTCCTGGGTGAAGCCGCGCACCCGCATCAGCCCGTGCATCGAGCCGGACGACTCGTAGCGGTGGCACGACCCGAACTCCGCCAGCCGCAGCGGCAGGTCGCGGTAGCTCTTGAGCCCTTGATTGTAGACCTGCACATGGCAGGGGCAGTTCATCGGCTTCAGCGCGTTGATCCGCTTTTCCTTGGCCCCCTCCTCGTCCACCTCGACGAGGAACATGTGCTCGCGATAGGCCTCCCAGTGGCCCGACTTCTCCCACAGCACGCGGTCCACCACCTGCGGCGTGCGAATCTCCTTGTAGCCCGCGGTGCGCAGGCGGCGGCGCATGTAGTCCTCCAGCCCCCGCCACATCTGCCAGCCGTTGGGGTGCCAGAACACCATCCCCGGGGCCTCGTCCTGAAGATGGAACAGCTCCATCTCGCGGCCAAGCTTCCGGTGATCGCGCTTCGCCGCCTCCTCCAGCATCGTCAGATGCGCGCGCAGCTCGTCGCGCGAGCGGAAGGCCACCGCCGAGATGCGCTGCAACTGCGGCCGGGTCACATCGCCGAACCAGTAGGCGCCCGACACGCCCGTCAGCCGGAACGCATCCGCCGGCACCTGCCCGGCGTGTTGCAGATGCGGCCCGCGGCACAGATCCTGCCACGGCCCGTGCCAGTACATCCGGATCGGCTGCCCCTCGGGGATGCGGCCGATCAGCTCCACCTTGAACGGCTCGCCCGCCGCCTCGTAATGCGCGATCGCCCGCGCCCGGTCCCAGACCTCGGTGCGCACCGGCTCGCGCGCGGCGATGATCGCCCGCATCCGCGCCTCGATGGCGCCCAGGTCGTCGGGGGTGAAGTGCTCCGCCCGGTCGAAGTCGTAGAACCAGCCCTTCTCGGTCACCGGGCCGATGGTCACCCTGGTCTCGGGCCACAGCTCCTGCACCGCGCGCGCCATGATGTGGGCGAGGTCGTGCCGGATCAGTTCCAGCGCCTGGGCCTCGTCGGCCATCGTGTGGATCGCGATGCGGGCATCGGCCTCGATCGGCCAGGCCAGGTCCCAGTGGGCGCCGTTCACGCTCGCGCTGATCGCCTTCCTGGCAAGGCCGGGGGCGATGGAGGCGGCGACTTCGGCGGGCGTGGTTCCGGCCGGATAGGCACGCACGGCGCCATCGGGAAAGGTCAGGGATACCTGCGCCATGGCGCACACTCCATCGGTTCGGCGCCCACGATGCGCCCGGTTGCGGCTTGTCGGCCCGTGTCTTGCCCGAGCCGCCGGGCGGCGTCAACCTCGCGCCCGCAAGCGGGAACGCCCCGGTCAGACCGGCGCGAGGCCGAGCGCGCCCAGTTGGTAGCTGTACGAGAACCACTGGTCCTTCATGTCGACGCGCTCCTTGCGGAACGCGGTGACCAGCCGCGACCCGTCGGTCTTGAGGTAGATCGCGCCATAGACCGCGACATCGCCTTCCGCCAGCGCGGCCAGCGCGTCCTGCATCGCCTTGACCTTCGCGGCGGAGAGCGCCACCGACTCGCCGTTCTCCAGCCGGTCGAGAAGACCCTTCAGCCGCGCGACATCCGCCCGCCGGTCGCGCTCGCGGTTGCCGCGCTGCAATTCCGTCAGCAGCAGAACCGGCGCCGGGCCCTCGCACAGCTTGCCCAGGCGGCCGAGCAGGTCGGGGCGCGGGTGGACATAGTCCTCGTCATCCCCCGACGAGACCACGACGGCTTTCGGTCGGACCGCCTCGATCATCGTGTCGGTCACGTCCGCGGACCCGTGATGGCAGGACTTCATCACATCGGCGCGGAACCGGTCGCCCAGGCGGGCGAGCAGGTCGCGATGCCCGGGCGTCCCGGGCGCGGGCAGGGGGCCGTCGAGGTCCAGCCCGGCATGGCCGCGCAGCAGCAGCGTCTCGCCCGGCACGTTCAGGTCGCCGCCGAAGAAGACGCGTGCGCCCCGGAAGGTCAGCCGCAGCAGCACCGAATGGCCGTTCTTGGTCTTGCCGGGGTTGCCGGCGAGCTTGCGCAGCCGCGTCGCGCCGTCCGGTGCCCGTTCCATCCAGGGGCCAAGGACCTCGATTTCATAGTCGCGCGGGTCGGACGGCGCAAACCCCGGCATCCAGACCCGGCCGTCCTCGCGCGCGCCGTGCAGCGTCGAGAGCGTCTCGAACCGGCCGATGTGCGGGTTGGCCAGCGCCTTGGCCATCAGCCGGGCAAACGGCTGGCGGACATCCGTGGCCAGCGCGCCGAAGGCGGCCTCCACCCCCGCGCGGTCGTGGATCAGCCCGCGCAGATGGGCGCCGTCCTCGATCCCCAGCCGGGCGAAGTCCTCGCCCTCCTTCCGCTCCAGGATGCCGCTCTGGTAGATCACCTCGAAGCCCATGCGGGGATCCTCGAAGACCGGCTCGAAGCCGAGGTAGTGGTCCATGTCGGCATGGGTGATCACCGCGGCGTGGAAGACGCGCAGGTCCGAGCCACCATACTTCAGGAACCTCCCGCGCAGGAAACGGTGCATGTGGTCGCCCTTGCCGGCGTCGATCACGATGATCCGCTCGCCCGCATCGCGCTCGGGCGTGATCAGCACCGCCCCGTCGCCCTGTCCGACATCGACGAAGATGATCTCGAGCGGCCGGGTGTCGGCGGTCTGCGACCGCCTGATCCACAGGTTCCGCGCGGCGGTGCTGTTCGGCGCCCAGGTGATGCCGACCCAGTCGGGGTGGCTGTCGTCGGCGATGGTCAGGTAGTCGCCCCAGAACACCTCGCGCACGTCGCCGCCGCCGGGCGCATCCTTCAGCAGCACCGGGATGCGCGTCTCCGCGCCATCCTTGATCTTGAAGTCGTAACCGACGAAGCAATGATCGCGGGGCATCTGCAACCTCCGGCCGAATGGATTGGGACTCAATTCCCGCAGGATGTGCGCGGGCCGGCCTCCCGGTCAAGCAGTTCGGCGCGGGGTTCCGGATCGGTCTGCCCCCGCGCCCGGCGCCAAACTGTTGCGCAAGCGCCCGCCGCCTGACACCCTGCCGCCGGTGCCCGAGAGGGGGAAGCCGATGCGCAGCTTTGCCGAGATTCTCGCGCTCGCCGCCGGCCGCAAGGGCGGCGCCGCCGCCGTGCTGGCCGCGGTGCCGCAGCCGAAGACCGCCGACGACCTGGCCGCCATCCCCGACGACCGCTGGCTCGCCGCCATGGCCCGCGGCATCTTCCAGGCGGGGATTTCCTGGACGGTGGTCGATGCGAAATGGCCGGGGATCGAGGTGGCCTTCCGTGGCTTCGCCATCGGTCCGGTCTCGATGATGGACGACGCCTGGTTTGACGGCCTCCTGACCGATCCGCGGATCATCCGCAGCGGCCCGAAAATCGAGGCGGTACGCGAGAACGCCGTCTTCATCCGCGAGACCGCCGCTGAGGCCGGCAGCTTCGGCCGCCGGATCGGCGACTGGCCCGCCGCCGATTTCACCGGCCTGCTGGACTGGCTGGCCCGCAATGGCAGCCGGCTGGGCGGCTCGACCGGCCCCTACATGCTGCGGCAGATGGGCAAGGAGAGCTTCATCCTGTCGCGCGACGTGGTGGCCCGGCTGGTGGAGGAAGGCGTGATCGACGGCCCGCCCACCAGCCGCAAGGCCATGGCCGCGGCGCAGGCGGCGTTCAACGCCTGGGCCGCCGAAAGCGGGCGCAGCCTGACCGCCATCAGCCGCGTGCTGGCGCAGAGCATCGACGCGGGCGGCGAGGCACGGTGACCGACACCCTGACCAGCCCCCAGGGCCGCCGCCTCGCCTTGAACCGCACGCCCGGCACCGAACCCGGCGCCATCTTCCTCGGCGGCTTTCGCTCCGACATGACGGGGACCAAGGCCCTGTTCCTCGAAGACCGGGCCCGCCGGCAGCACCGGGCCTTCCTGCGCTTCGACTACTCCGGGCACGGCGCATCGGAAGGGGCTTTCGAGGACGGCTGCGTCGGCGACTGGGCCGAGGACGCTGCCGCCATTCTGGCCGCGACCGAGGGGCCGCAGATCCTCGTCGGCTCCTCGATGGGCGGCTGGATCGCGCTGCTGATCGCCCGGGCGCAGCCGGCAAAGGTCGCGGGCCTCGTCACCATCGCCGCCGCGCCGGACTTCACCGCCGACCTCGCCGCCAGCCTGACCGATGCCGAACGCGCCGAACTGGCGGCCACCGGCCGCGTCCTGCGGCCCTCGGACTACGGCGAACCCGACATCTTCACCCGCCGCCTGATCGAGGACGGCGCCGCGCAGTCGATCTTTGCCCACCCGCTGGCATTGCCGATGCCCGCGCGCTTCCTGCAGGGCACGGCAGATGCGGACGTGCCGGTCGCCACCGCGCTCCGCCTCATCGACCACGCGCAGGGGCCGGACCTCCGGCTGACGCTGGTCAAGAACGCCGATCACCGCTTTTCCACCCCCGAGGGACTGGCGCTGATCGCCGCCGCCGTCACTGATGTCAGCGCGAGGGCCGCGGATGCGTAGCTTCGGAAAATGGCTGGGCCGGGTCTTCCTCGTCCTGATCCTCGCGGCTGCGGCGCTCTGGGCCTTTGGCCCGCGCGAGACGCTGGACCGGAAGGTGGCCTTCGACCCCGCCGCGATCCCCGCCGGCCTCGACGCCTGGCTCGCGCAACGCGAGGCGACCTTCCCGGATGTCAGGCCCGGGGCGGGCAAGGAAATCGTCTGGGCCGGCGCCGCCGGCACGAAAACCCCGCTCGCCGTGGTCTACCTGCACGGCTTCTCCGCGACGAAAGAGGAAATCCGCCCGGTCCCGGACGAGGTGGCCAGGGCGCTGGGCGCCAACCTCTTCTTCGCCCGCCTCGCCGGCCACGGCCGGACCGGCGAGGCGCTGGCCGCGGCCAGCGCCGAGGATTGGCTCCACGACTATGCCGAGGCGATGGAGATCGGGCGCCGGCTGGGCGACCGGGTGATCGTCATCGGCACCTCCACCGGCGGCACCCTGGCGGCGGTGGGGGCGACCGATCCGACCCTGTCGCAGGGGCTCGCTGGCGTGGTCTTGATCTCGCCCAACTTCGCGCTGAACTCGGCAGCCGCGGCGATCCTCGACCTGCCCTTCGCCCCGACCTGGGGCCCCTGGGTTGCCGGGGCGGAGCGCAGCTACGAACCGGCCAACGAAGACCACGGCCGGTTCTGGACGACCAGCTACCCGACCGTCGCGGTGTTCCCGATGGCGACCCTGATGCGTGCTGCCCGGGCGCAGGACTGGGCGGCGGTCACCATCCCCGCGCTGTTTCTCGTCTCGCCGCAGGACCGGGTGATCGACCCCGCCTGGGCGCTGCGCGTGGCCGGGGCCTGGGGCGGGCCTGCGGAGGTGCGCAAGGTCACGATGGGCGACGGCGACGACCCCTATGGCCACGTCCTCGCCGGGCGCATCCTGTCGCCGGGCAAGACGGTGGAGACGGTAGAGGCCATCCTCGCCTGGGCGCGCGGGTTGTAGGCCGGGTGGTGCCCAATTCCTAACAAACCTCGCTCTCAAGTTTGAACTGCAACAGGGTCGGTTCAAATGTGGAGGAGGGGCGGGATGGCGCGTCGTGGCAAGCATCTGAGTTGCGAGGAACGGGCGGTGGTGCTGGCCGAGGATCGCCGTGGCAGCAG
>JANOGU010000028.1:0-14441 GCA_031406135.1 Rhodobacterales bacterium | reverse complement strand
TACTACGTGGCGCAGGCCAAGGGCTTCTACGAGGAAGAGGGCTTGGCCGTCACGATCAAGCCCGGCGGCCCGGACATCGCGCCGACGCAGGTGATCGCCGGCGGCGGGGCCGACGTGACCGTGGAATGGATGCCGGCGGCGCTGGCCGCGCGCGAGGCGGGCCTCGCGCTGGTCAACATCGCCCAGCCATTCAAGTCTTCGGGGATGATGCTGACCTGCCGCAAGGACACCGGCATCACCTCGCCGGCCGACTTTGCCGACAAGACGCTGGGTGTCTGGTTCTTTGGCAACGAGTATCCGTTCCTGTCCTGGATGGGCACGCTGGGGCTTGCGACCGACGGCTCGGCGGGCGGCGTGACGGTGCTGAAGCAGGGCTTCAACGTCGATCCGATCCTGCAAAAGCAGGCCGACTGCATCTCGACGATGACCTACAACGAATACTGGCAGGTGATCGACGCCGGCATCGCGCCCGACGACCTGATCACCTTCAAGTATCAGGACATGGGCGTGGCGACGCTGGAGGACGGGCTCTACGTGCTGGAGGACAAGCTCGCCGACCCGGCCTTCGCCGACCGCATGGTGCGCTTCGTGCGGGCCTCGATGAAGGGCTGGAAATACGCCGAGGCGAACCCCGACGAGGCGGCGATGATCGTGCTGGAGAACGACGAAACCGGCGCCCAGACCGAGACCCACCAGAAGCGGATGATGGGCGAGATCGCCAAGCTGACCGCGGGATCGAACGGGGCGCTGGACCCGGCCGACTACGAGCGCACCGTGGCCACGCTCTTGGCCGGCGGCTCGGACCCGGTGATTTCCAAGGCGCCGGAAGGGGCCTGGACGCACGCGATCACCGACGCGGCGTTGCAATAAGGCCTTGACCGGCTGACCGGAGGGGGCGGGGACCGGCAGGATCCCCGCCCGTCCGCTGTGCGGCCGGCGCGGCTGCAGGATCCGCGGCGGTTTCATTCTTGCAAAAATACCCCGGGGGGCGGCGCAGCCGCAGGGGGCAGCGCCCCCTTGCGCCCGTTCAACCGGCGTGGCCCTCCGGCTGCGGTCCGCGGCAGCGGCGGCGGCTGAGCGGCCCCGCTCTTCGGGGCCCGAAGACGGCGCCTCCCCGGGTCCGTGGACGATCAGGCGTCGAGCGCCTCGATCCGCACCTCGTCGTGGATCAGCTGCGACAGGAACGGGGCGGGGGTGTACAGCTCCGGCGCCTCCGGCGCCAGCCGCGCCAGGTCGGCGCGCAGCACCAGCGCGCCGCGGTCGGCGGCCCAGGCCATCGGCCCGGCCACCTGCCGGCGCCAGCCGGCGCCGTGGACCAGCGCCAGATCGATGTCGGACGGCCGCAGCGCCGTGCCGTTGCCCAGCAGCTTCAGCCCCTGGTTGGCCAGCGCCGCGCGCAGCCGGGCCTCGATCCCGGCATCGGCGATCGCGGGACCGGGTCCGAGGCCAAAACCCGCGACCACGCCCGCCACCGCCTCGGCCCTGCGGCCGAGGGCAATCTCGACCGCCACGGCATGGCGCAGCGTGGCCCGCATCGCGGCGACCAGCCCGGTGCCGCGGGTCAGCACCGGCATCCGCCGGACCCGGGCGAGGAGCGCGAGGAGCGGGCCACTGGCTTCGCCCTCGCCCGCCACTTCGGCAAGCCGGCCGGTGTCCGGCAGCAGCAGCCCGAGGCTGCCCTGCGGCGGCGGTCCGAGCACCACGGCGGCGGCGGGCGGGTTGATCCGCGGCGGCCGTTCGGCCCAGGGGCCGGTCAGAAGGTGCAGGTCGGCGGCGATCGCCGCGTCCGGCAGCGCGGGGGTCAGCTGCGCCCAGGCGGCGGCCTTCGCCGCCGCGGTCAGCCGCCCGGCCCTGACCTCGGCCGCCAGCCCCTCGGCCACGACTTCGAGCGCGAGTTGCAGCGTCGCCTCCTGCGCCTCGACCAGCGTCACCGCGATGCCGGCGGCCGCCGCCTCCAGCGCCAGTGCTGCGCCTTCCGCGCCCCAGACCGCGACCCGTTGCGGAGCGGCCACTGTGCGGGCGGCGGCCAGCGCGCGGCGTTCGGCGGCGGCGGCGGCGGTGCGCGCCTGCGCCTCGGGCCGGGCGGCAAGCTCCGCGCCCACGGTCTCTTCCAGCGTCAGTCCCTGCGGCAGGGGGAACAGCATCGCGGCCTCGAGGCAGTCGACGATGCGGGCGGGTGCGGCCAGTGGTGCTGTCGCGGCTTCGGCCCGCGCGGCGGCGATGGCGGCACGGTAGGCGGCGGGGTCGGCGAAGCCGTCCCGGCGGGCGCCGGTCGGCCGCGGCGCCGGGGCCTCTGCGGCAAAGGCCATGGCCGCTTCGGCCAGCGCGGACTGCGCGACGACGCGGTCGAATACGCCGGCGGCGATGGGGCGGGCGTGCAGCAGCGCCGGACAGGCGGCCGGCCCGACAATGCGCGGCAGACGCTGCGTCGCGCCCGCGCCGGGGCAGTGGTCGAGCGTCACGGCGGGGAAGACCAGCGCCGCGCCCTCGGCGCCGATGCGGTAATGCGCGGCCAGCGCCAGCGCCGCGCCGTCACCGGCGGCGCGTCCCTGCACGGCGGCGATGACCGGAAGCTGCAGCGCCTCGATGCGGGCACAGAGGTCGGCGACGGTGGGTGCAGCGCCGGCAGAACCGTCGTGCTCGCTGGCGAACTGGCGGCCTTCGGACAGGAGCACCACCGCCCGCACATCCGCGGCCACCGTATCGAGCAGCGCCGACAGCGACCTGCGGACATCCGGCGACAGCGCGTTGTCGGGCGGGGCGTCGAGGATCAGCGCCAGAACGCCGCCGATCCGCTCCGCCCTGACCGGCGCTGAGGCCATTGTGCCATTCCCTTGGTTTCGGCCATTAACCGCAGGCGCGGCGGGCTTGTCCACCCCTCGGCCCTTCCGCGCAGCGGCAGGCTCGCCTATGATCCTCTGCCGCACCACCCGGACCGACGCCCAGGAGACGCCCTTGCTCGACATCCGCCCGATCACGCCCGACTATGCCGTCTCGCCCCAGATCGAGCCCGCCGACCTGGAGACGATCCGGGCGGCAGGCTTCACCACCGTGATCAACAACCGTCCCGACGCAGAGATCCCGCCGCAGCTGCAGAACGACCGGATGCGGGCGGCGGCCGAGGCGGCGGGACTGGCCTTCGTGTTCATCCCGCTGGTCCACGGGCAGCTTGCCGATGCCGTCGCGGCGCAGGCGGAGGCGATGGCGGCGTCGGCGGGCCCGGTCTTCGCCTATTGCGCCACGGGCAACCGCTGCGCGATCGTCTGGGCGCTGAGCCAGGCGGGCCAGCGGCCGGCGGAGGAACTGGTCGGCATGACCGCGCGCCACGGCTACCGGCTGTCCCACCTGCTGCCGCAGATCGAGGCGCTGGCGCGCGGCTGATCGCGCGAAGATCACGTCCCCGTCACGTACCCGTCGGGCGCAGCGCGGCCTCGGCCGGCGCCGGGGCGGCGCCGACGCGGGGCGCGCTGCTGCGGCCGGCGGCCGCCTCCACCTCGGTCAGCCGCGCGGCGCGCATGCCCCGGTTCTGGCCCAGCCGCGCGCCGAAGCGGCGCACGCCGTCGAGCCCCTGCAGGTCGATGCGGTTCAGCGCGGCGGTGCCCAGGCGCAGCCAGTCGCCCGGGGCGATGGCCAACACCTCCGACAAGGGCAGCGTGATCCGCGCCAGCACCGCGTCAAGCACCGCCGGGGCGGCGGCGACCTGTTCGGCGAGGTCGTCGGCGAAGAGCTGCGCGGCGGCGGCCTCGGCCCGCCGGTCGGCGGACCGGGCCGGCAGCGGCAGGATCAGCCGCACCGCCCCGCCGCGCTGGCCGTCGGCGAGTGTGGCGGTCAGCGACAGCAGTCGGAGGCTGTCGTCCTCCTCCTCGAACAGCAGCGCGGCCTGGCGGGCGTCGGCGATCTGCGCGCCGAAGCGCAGGCCGGGCTGGAGCCCGGTCAGCGGGTCGGGACGGGCGGCGTCCAGCCCGGCGAGCGCGGCATCGACCAGATCGGCGACGAGCGCCGCGTCGGTGCGGGTGGCGCGGCGGTCCGGCGCCGGCCGCGCGGCGGGCCGGCCCAGCGTGCGGGTCTCGAGAATCGCGGCCAAGAGGTCGGGGCCAAGCGCGAGGAGCCCCGTTGCCGGACCGTCGAGGCGGACCAGCAGGCACAGGTCGGGCAGCGCCTCGGCCAGTTCGGTTATGCGCAGCGGGCGCGGCGCTGCGCCGTCCACGGTCAGGTCGATCCCGACCATGCCGGCGATCACACGGCGGAAGACGGTGGCCCAGGCCTCGGCCTCGCGCCGCAGCGCGCCCTCGCCCCCGGCACCGCGGGCCCCGAAAGCGATCTTGCGCCGCACGCCATCCATGCCGGCCCTCCTGACCCGGCGGACCGTGCCATGGCGCCGGTTACGCGGGGCTTAACGGTCGAGGCGAAGGCCGCCGCGCCAGACCCCGGACAGCGTCAGACTGTCGGTGAGGTGGACCATGTCGGCCCTTGCCCCGGGGATCAGCCGCCCGGCGGACAGGCCCGCGGCCCAGGCCGGTGCCGAGGTCGCCATGGCCAGCGCGCGGTCGAGCGGCAGGCCGGCCTCGCCGGTCAGCACCCGCAGCGCGCGGGCGATGTCGAGGTCGGCCCCGGCCAGCGTGCCGTCGGCCAGCGTCAGCCGTCCGTCGCGGCGCAGGATGGCGCGGCCGTTCAGGCTGAATTCGGTGATCGTGCTGCCGGCCGGGGCCATGGCGTCGGAGACAAGGAAGACCTTGCCCGGGCCAGTCTTGGCGGCCAGCGCGCTGCGCAGCACGGCGGGATGGACGTGGATGCCGTCGGCGATCAGGCCGCAGGACAGCTCGCCCAGCGCCAACGCCGCGCCGACCAGCCCGGGCTCGCGGTTGCCCATCTGGCTCATGGCGTTGAACAGATGCGTGACGTGCCGCGCGCCGGCGGCGACGGCGGCCTCGACCTCGGCGAAGCTCGCCGCGCTGTGGCCAAGCGAGACCATAACGCCGGCGCGCACCAGTGCCGCGATCTTCTCCGGCCCGACCACTTCGGGTGCCAGCGTGACCATCAGCGGCAGGCGCGCTGCCGTCTCACACAGGAAGGCGAGGTCGTCGTCACCCATCGGCCGGATCAGCGCCGGGTCATGCGCGCCCTTGCGGGCGGGCGACAGATGCGGGCCTTCCAGATGCAGGCCGGCGATCCCCGGCACGCCCTGCACCCGGGCCGCGACCGCCGCCTTTACGGTCGCACGGGTGCGGTCGGGCGTGTCGGTGATGAGCGTGGGGAAGATCGTCAGGGCGCCGAGCCGGGCGTGGGCGGACGCGATGCGGGCCAGCGTGGCGACCGAGGGGTCATTGTTCAGCATCACCCCGTCGCCGCCGTTGACCTGAAGATCGACGAAGCCGGGCGCCAGCGTGCCGGGGCCGAGGTCCACCACCTCCGCCCCCGCTGGGGCCGTGTCGGCGAAGGCGGTGACGCTGCCGTCTTGCACCACCAGGATGCCCGGCCGCATCGCGGTGCCATCGAAGACGCGGCTGGTGCGGAAGGCGCGGGTCATACCGTCCTGGTCACCTTGGCGAGGTTGCGCGGCCGGTCGGGGTCCTGGCCGCGGGCGCGGGCCAGGGCCTCGACCATGGCGTAGAAGCTGACGATCAGCGCCAGGGGATCGGTCAGCGGATGACCGGTGCGGACCTGCGGCAGGGCGGTCACCCCGGCGCGCCGGCCGGTCGCAAAGACCTGCGCGCCCTTGGCGGCCATGGCGGCGGCGGTGTCCAGAAGCCCCGCCTCCGCCGCATCGCCCACGGCCAGCGCCAGCACCGGAAAGCCGTCGCCGACGATGGCGACCGGGCCGTGCAGCACCTCGGCCGAGGAATAGGCCTCGGCATGCAGGCCGGCCACCTCCTTGAACTTCAGCGCCGCCTCGCAGGCGATGGCATAGCCCGGACCGCGGCCGAGGACATAGAGCGACGGCTCGCCCCGCAGCACGGCCGACAGCGCCCCCCAGTCGGCCTGCCGCGCCGCCGCCAGATGGCCGGGCAGGGCGGCAATGGCCGCCAGAAGGGCCGCGTCCCCGGCCCATTCGGCGATCAGCCACAGGCCGGCGACGGCGGAGGTGACGAAGGTCTTGGTTGCCGCCACGCTGCGCTCTGGTCCCGCGTGCAGCGCCAGCGGATGGTCCACCGCGGCGGCCAGCGGCGACGCCACGTCGTTGGTCAGCGCCACGGTCAGCGCGCCCGCCTCCCGCGCCGCCCGCGCCATGGCCAGAATGTCGGGGCTCTGCCCCGACTGCGAGACGGCCAGGCACAGCGCCCGGTCGAGCTTGAGCCGCGCGCCATAGACCGAGGCGACCGAGGGGCCGATCGAGGCCACCGGCAGGCCCAGCGTCAGTTCGGCGGCATATTTGAGGTAAGCGCAGGCGTGGTCGGAAGAGCCGCGTGCCACGGTGGCGATCAGCGCGGGGTCCAGGGCACGGGCGGCACCTGCGGCGGCCCGGACCGGCGCCGGGTCGGCCAGAAGCCGCGCCACCGCCTGCGGCACTTCCGCGATTTCATCGGCCATCAGGCTCATGCCGTTCCCCCTTCCATGCGCAACTCCGCCACGAAATCATAGGTGTCGCCCCGGTAGAGCGACCGCGTCAGCTCCACCGGCGTGCCGTCCGCCAGCGACGACAACCGCTCGATCCGCAGGCCCGCGGCATGGACCGGCACGCCCAGCAACTCGGCATCCTCGGCCCCCAGATTGATCGCGGAGATCTTCTGCACCGCCCGCACCGGCCGCATCCCGCGCTCGTCCAGCACGGCGTAGAGCGAGGCATCCACCGCCAGCGGGTTGGGCAGGATCGCCGTTGGCAGCGAGGCGCGTTCCAGCGCCATCGGCCGGCCCCCGGCCAGCCGCAGCCGCGACAGGCGCGCGACCTGATCGGCATCGAAGAGACCGAGACGGCTGCGTTCGTCGGCGCTGGGCAAGAACAGGCCGCGTTCCAGCCAGCGGGTTTCGGTTTCGAGCCCGCGCCGCGCCATGTCCTCGGTGAACGAGGTCAGCCGCGACAGTTGCTGCTCTACCCGCCCCCGTTTCGATGCGACAAAGGACCCCGCGCCCTGCCGCTGCACCACCGCGCCGGTTTCGGCAAGCTCGGCCAGTGCCTTGCGCACGGTCACCCGTGACAGCTCGGTCAGCGCCGCGATCTCCCGTTCCGGGGGCAGGGCGGCGTCCGGCGGCAGCACGCCGCCCTCGATCCCGGCGGCGATGCGCTTGCGCAACTGCACGTAAAGCGGCCCGCCGGTGGCCGACAGCCAGCCCTCGGGGCGCAGGAAATCGGCGACGCTCATGCCCCGCGCTCCGCCAGGATCAGCGCGCCGTCCAGTGCGGTGCCCCGGGCCGGCGTGACCGGATGGCCAATAAAGGGAGCGTAGGACGGGCCTACGCCTCCGGTCAGGCACAGTGTCTCGCCCGGCCGCCAGCCGAGCGCCGATAACCCGGTGCGCAGGTAGGCCGCGCCCTCGGCCATCAGGGCGCGGGCGGCGGGATCGTTCGAGCCGGTGACGCGCGGGGCTAGTCGGGCAAAATCCGCCGGTTTCGCGCGGAACTGGAAGGCGGAAATGCCGCCCTCGCCGAAGTCTTCTGACAGCAGGGCGTCGAGCAGAGGGGTGCGCGCCACCACCCCGTCCTTCGCCAGCAGCGCCTCCTGCAGCAGCCGCCGTCCCAGCCAGCCGCCGGAGGCCTGGTCGCCCAGATGAAAGCCCCAGCCGCCGATGCGGCGGATCGCGTCACCGGACTGGCGGCCGAGGAAAGACCCGGTGCCCACCGCGCAGACTGCCCCGTCCGCACCGCCGAGCGCGCCGACGATGGTCGTGTCCTGATCGTCGTCAACCCGCACGCCGGGCAGGTCCAGCGCCGCGGCGAGCCGGGCGCCCCCGTCCGGCGACATGATCCCGGCGAGGCCGAGGTAGCCCCGCCCGCGCGCGAGGTCGGCCCAGCCGAGTCCAGCTGACGCGGCAAGCCCGGCCAGCAGCGGGCGCAGGGTCGCGACGGTGCCCGGGAAGTCCGAGGCCGCGTTGGCCGGGCCGCCGGCAGCCTCGATCCGCTGTCCGCCCACGACAAGGGCGGCGCGGCACCCGGTGCCGCCGCCATCGACGGCGAAGAGGGGAGAGTCGGGCATCATGAGATACCTATATAATACCTTTCGCGGAATTGAAATACCAATCTACGGCCTTGTGAGGGCCATGAAGAAACTTCTGGACGAAAGGTATTATAATGGTATTATCGCTGCCATGGGGGAGATTCGCGTGTCAGCCACTGCCGCACTGCCGGTCACGGAACAGCGCCACCCGCGCGCAAGGGGTCTCGACGCCCTGCCGGGGGCCGAGGTGCTCGCGATCATCCTCGACCAGCAGGCCCGGTCGGTGGCCGCGCTGACCACCATCCTGCCCGACATCGACCGCGCCGCCGACCTGGTGGCCGGTGCGCTTGGCGGCAGCGGCCGGCTGGTCTACGCCGGGGCCGGATCCTCGGCGCTGATGGCCAACGCTGACGGGCTGGAACTGCCCGGCACCTTTGGCGTCGATCCGGCGCGGATCCGCCTGTTGATGGCCGGCGGCCTGCCGGTCGATGCCCGCATGCCGGGCGAGACCGAGGACGCTACCGCCGACGCCGTCGCCGGGACGCAGGACCTGACGCCGCAGGACGTGCTGATTGCCGTCACCGCCTCCGGCAGCACGCCCTTTGCGCTCGCCGCGGCGGGGACCGCGCGCGGTCGCGGCGCCAAGGTCATCGGCATCGCCAACAACGCGGACGCGCCGCTGTTCGCGCTGGCCGACGTTGCCATTCACTTGCCCACCCAGCCCGAGGTCATCGCCGGGTCCACCCGGATGGGCGCGGGGACGGCGCAGAAGGTGGCGCTGAACATGATCTCCACGCTCGCCGGCATCCGCATCGGACAGGTCCATGACGGGATGATGGTCGGCGTCGTCGCCGACAATGCCAAGCTGCGGGCCCGCGCCGCCGGGATTGTGGCCGGGATCGCCGGCGTGACGCCGGAAGCCGCGCGCGCCGCGCTGGAGGTGACGGGCGGTCAGGTCAAGCCCGCCGTCCTGGTCGCGCAGGGCGAGACGCTGGACAGGGCGCAGGCTCTGCTCAAGGATGCAAACCAAAATCTTCGCGCCGCCCTCGGGCGGCGCAGCAACGGCGGCTGACAGGGCCGCGACACGACAGGGAGACGGCAATGAAACGGACACTGACGGGGCTTCTATTGACCAGCGCGCTCGCCCCCGCCGCTTGGGCGCAGGACGTCACGCTGACCATCGAAAGCTGGCGCAACGACGACCTGGTGATCTGGCAGGACCAGATCATCCCGGCCTTCGAGGCCGCAAATCCCGGCATCAAGGTGGTTTTCGCCCCCTCGGCACCGGCTGAATACAACGCTGCGCTGAACGCCAAGCTGGCGGCGGGCTCGGCGGGCGACCTGATCACCTGCCGCCCGTTCGACGCCTCGCTGGAGCTGTACAAGCAAGGCCACCTTGCCGACCTCTCCGGCCTCGGCGCGATGGCGAACTTCTCGCCGGTGGCCAAGAGCGCCTGGCAGTCCGATGACGGCGCGGCCACCTTCTGCGTGCCGATGGCCTCGGTGATCCACGGCTTCATCTACAACGCCGACGCCTTCGAAGCCCTGGGCATCGCCGAACCCACCACGGTTGCGGAATTCCACGCGGCACTCGACGCGATCAAGGCCGACGGCACCTACATTCCGATGGCGATAGGCACCAACGACCAGTGGGAAGCCGCGACCATGGGCTACAACAACATCGGCCCGAACTACTGGAAGGGCGAGGAGGGGCGCCTGGCGCTGATCGCCGGCACCCAGAAGCTGACCGACGAGGCCTGGATCGCCCCCTACCGCGAGCTGGCGACCTGGAAGGACTACCTCGGCGACGGCTTCGAGGCGCAGACCTATCCCGACAGCCAGAACCTGTTCACCCTCGGCCGCGCCGCGATCTATCCGGCCGGGTCGTGGGAAATCAGCGGGTTCAACGCCCAGGCCTCGTTCAAGATGGGCGCCTTCAAGCCGCCGGTGGCGAACGCGGGCGACCCCTGCTTCATCTCCGATCACACCGACATCGCCATCGGCCTGAACGCGGCGAGCCCGAATGCCGAGGCCGCCAAGGTCTTCCTCGACTGGGTGGGCTCGCCCGAGTTCGCCACGCTCTACGCCAATGCGCTGCCGGGCTTCTTCTCGCTCAACTCCACACCCGTGGAGATGGCCGACCCGCTGGCGCAGGATTTCGTGAGCTGGCGCGGCGAATGCGGCTCGACGATCCGCTCGACCTACCAGATCCTGTCGCGCGGCACGCCGAACCTGGAAAACGAGACCTGGAATGCCTCGGCCAACGTCATCAAGGGCACCGAGACGCCCGACGACGCCGCCGCCCGGCTGCAGACCGGCCTCGACGCCTGGTACAAGCCGGCGCAGTGAGGCTCTGATCCCCCGGTGGGCCGTGCGCGGCCCACCGGCACTTTCCCCGCGGCCCATGCAGGAAGGACGCACCCGGTGCGGCTGAAACCCCATATCCTCGTGTTCCTCGCACCGGCCGTCGCCGTCTACACGGCGGTGATGATCGTGCCCTTGTTCCGCACGCTGCTCCTGGCCTTCGAGACCGACGGCGCCTACACCGGCCTTGCCAACTTCCGCACGCTGTTTCTCGACCCGCTGTGGTCGGTCGCTTTCTGGAACGCGCTGGGCAACAACGCCTGGTTCTTCATCATCCACATGCTGGTGCAGAACCCCATCGGCGTCCTGCTCGCCGCGATCCTCAGCCACCCCAAGCTCCGCTTCGCCGCCCTGTACCGCTCCGCCATCTTCATCCCGACGATCCTGTCCTTCGTGATCGTCGGTTTCGCCTGGAAGCTGATCCTGTCGCCGATCTGGGGCATCGCGCCGTCGATGCTGGACGCGGTGGGCTTGAAGTTCCTCTTCGCCCCCTGGCTGGGGAAAGAGGAATACGCGTTGACCACGCTGGCGCTGATCTCGGTCTGGCAGTTCGTGGGCATTCCGATGATGCTGATCTACGCCGCCCTGCTCACCATCCCCGAGGAGATTCTCGAGGCCGCCGAGACCGAGGGCGTCACCGGCTGGGCGCAGTTCTGGAAGATCAAGCTGCCGCTGATCCTGCCCTCGATCGGGATCATCTCGATCCTGACCTTCGTCGGCAACTTCAACGCCTTCGACCTGATCTATTCCGCCCAAGGGGCGCTGGCCGGGCCGAACTACGCCACCGACATCCTCGGCACCTTCCTCTACCGCACCTTCTTCGGCTTCCAGCTGCAGCTCGGTGACCGCAACATGGGCGCGGCCATCGCCACCGCCATGTTCCTCATCATCCTGGCCGGCGTCTGCCTCTATCTCTGGGGCATCCAGTCCCGCATGCGGAGGTACCAGCTCTGATGGCCGCCTCCGCCCGCTCCCAACCGCTCAACAGCCTTGCCGCCCATGCGGTGCTGATCTTCTACACGCTGATCGCGCTGTTCCCGGTCGTGGTCATCATCCTCAACGCCTTCAAGACGCGGAAGGCGATCTTCGCCGAGCCGCTGGCGCTGCCCAATGCCGAGACCTTCAGCCTCATAGGCTTCGAGGCGGTGATGAAGCAGGGCGACTTCTTCGGCTATGCGCTGAACTCGCTGACCGTGACGGTGGTCAGCCTGTTCTTCATCCTCCTGTTCGGGGCCATGGCCGCCTTCGCGCTCAGCGAATACCGCTTCCGCGGCAACCGGCTGATGGGCCTCTACCTCGCGCTCGGGATCATGATCCCGATCCGCATCGGTACCGTGGCAATCCTGGAACTCATGGTCTCCACCGGCCTCGTCAACACGCTGACCGCCCTGATCCTGGTCTATGTCGCCCAAGGGTTGCCGCTGGCCGTGTTCATCCTGTCGGAGTTCATGGCCCAGGTCTCCGACGACCTGAAGAACGCCGGCCGCATCGACGGGATGAGCGAATACGCGATCTTCTTTCGCCTCGTCCTGCCGCTGGTCCGGCCCGCCATGGCGACGGTGGCGGTGTTCAACATGATCCCGATCTGGAACGACCTCTGGTTCCCGCTGATCCTTGCGCCCGGCGAGGAGACCAAGACGCTGACGCTGGGCAGCCAGGTGTTCATCGGGCAGTTCGTCACCGACTGGAACGCGGTCTTGGCGGCGCTGTCGCTGGCCATCCTGCCGGTCCTCGTCCTCTACGTCATCTTCTCTCGGCAACTGATCCGCGGCCTGACCCGGGGTGCGGTGAAATGAGGGTGATCGTCGCCGGCCTCGGCAACATGGGCCTGTCCCACGCGCTGGCGCACCACAAGCTGGGCTCCGACATCGTCGGGCTGGTGAACCGCTCCGCGGTGTCTCTGGCACCGGGGCTGCAGGGCTATCCGCTGGTGAAGACCTTTGCCGAGGGGTTGGCGCTGAAGCCCGACCTCGCGGTGATCGCCACCTATTCCGACAGCCACGCCGATTATGCCTGCGCTGCCATGGAGCAGGGCGCGCATGTCTTTGTCGAGAAACCCCTTTCCACCACCGTGCAAGACGCCCGCCGGGTGGTGGATTGCGCGAAAGCCAACGGGCGGAAACTCACCGTCGGCTACATCCTGCGCCATCATCCGTCGTGGATGCGCCTGATCGAGGAAGCCCGGGCGCTGGGGCCGCCCTACGTCTTCCGCCTCAACCTCAATCAGCAGTCCAGCGGCCCGACCTGGGCCACCCACAAGCAGCTGATGCGGACCACCTCGCCGATCGTCGATTGCGGCGTCCACTACGTGGATGTGATGTGCCAGATCACCGACGCCGCCCCGGTGCGTGTCCACGGCATGGGCCTGCGCCTTTCCGACGAGATCGCGCCGGAGATGTACAACTACGGTCATTTCCAGGTGCTCTTTGCCGACGGCTCGGTCGGCTGGTACGAGGCCGGCTGGGGCCCGATGATGTCGGAGACCGCCTATTTCGTGAAGGATATCATCAGCCCGAACGGCGCCGTCTCGATCATCTCGAAAGACGAGCCGGGCTCCGACACGGTGGACAGCCACACCAAGGTGGGCGTGATCCGCGTCCACCCTGTGTCAGGCCCCGACCGCATCATCGACTTCCCCGGCGAGCCCGGCCACCAGGAGCTTTGCGACGCCGAGCAGGCCTTCATGCTGCGCGCCATCGCCGAGGACATCGACCTTTCCCGCCATATGGAGGACGCCGTGCGTTCGCTTGCCGTCTGCCTTGCCGCCGACCATTCCATCCGAACCGGAAAGGCGGTGGACCTGTGACCGCGCTCGTCCTCGACAGTATCTCCAAGGCCTTCGGCGCGACGAAGGTGCTGCATGACATTTCGCTTTCCGTGGAGCCCGGCGAGTTCGTCGTCTTCGTCGGCCCCTCCGGCTGCGGCAAGTCCACGCTGCTGCGCGCCATCGCGGGGCTGGAGGACGTGAGCGCCGGCCGCGTGCTGATCGGCGGCAAGGACGTGACCACCGTGCCGCCGGCAAAGCGCGGCATCGCCATGGTGTTCCAGAGCTACGCGCTCTACCCCCACCTCGACGTCGAGGGGAACATGACGCTGGGCCTGCGCCAGGCCGGGGAGCCGGCCGCGGAGATCGCCCGCCGGCTGGCCGAAGGCGCCCGCATGCTGGCGCTGGAGCCCTACCTGAAGCGCCGCCCGGCGGAACTGTCGGGCGGCCAGCGCCAGCGCGTGGCCATCGGCCGGGCGGTGGTGCGCAAGCCGGAACTGTTCCTGTTCGACGAGCCGCTGTCCAACCTCGACGCCGCGCTGCGCATGGCCACCCGCGTCGAGATCGCCCGGCTGCACCGCGAACTGGGCGCGGCGATGATCTACGTCACCCATGACCAGACCGAGGCGATGACGCTGGCCGACCGCATCGTGGTGCTGAACGCCGGCCGGATCGAGCAGGTCGGCTCGCCGCTCGATCTCTACAACAACCCGGCGAACCGCTTTGTCGCGGGCTTCCTGGGCGCGCCGGCGATGAACTTCCTGCCCGCCGGGCCGCTGGGCCGTCCCGGCGAGACGCTGGGCATCCGGCCCGAGCACCTGACGCTGGCGCCGCAGGGCCGGCTGGCCGGCACCGTGGCCCATGTCGAGCGGCTGGGCGGCGACACCAACCTGATCGTGACGCTGGACGGCGGCGAGGCGGTGACCGTGCGCCTCTTCGGCCAGCACGCGCAAGTGGTCGGCGCGCCGATCCGCCTCGACTTCGACGACCGCCAGGCGCTGGGGTTCGACGCGGGCGGGTTGCGGGTGTGAAGTGAACGGCCCGCACCGCCGGCGTTGGAGCGTCACACGGTGGGACATTTTTTTGTGTGAGAGATTCCAGTGGGTTGCGCGATTCGATTCAGAGTTTGTTAGGGAATGGGGTTCCGTTAAGGGGGCGTGCGGTGGGGGGGTAGGGCGGGGTTCACCACGCACTTAGCGACGGACGGCGGGGTGGGCGCCGCCC
>JANOGU010000022.1:0-2520 GCA_031406135.1 Rhodobacterales bacterium | reverse complement strand
AGCCGCACGCGATAGCCCACCGTGCCGCCGACCTCCTCGCCGAGCGTCTGCGCCATGCGCCGCGCCGCGGCCCGCGCGGCGACGCGGCGCGGCTCCTGCATGACGATCCGGCGTCCGGAGAGCCACGCCTCGCCGAGCAGCGCCAGCGGCACAGCGGTTGTCTTGCCGGCGCCGGGCGGCGCCAGCAGCACGGCCGCGCCGCCGCGCGCCAACACGTCCTTCAGCGCCGGCAGCGCGTCGACAATGGGCAGATCCACCATGGCGGACCTTTGAGCAGGCGGCGTAGCTCGGCGCAACCGTGCTAAGGAACGGGCCAGACGAGAGGCAGGGCTATCGCATATGGATCGCCAAGGTCTTCCTTCTCCCCGCCTTCCAGGCCGTGTGAAAACCCTGTCGGGGGGAGGATAGCGGAATTTGTGCGCCGAGGTGGCTTTGGGGATTCCCAATAGGCGTTGGTTCTGAATCAATGTCTGTCGGCGTCGAGGGAGCTTTGTGGCCATGGCACACGTGGTGGGACAGTGTCGGGATCAAGGGTTGCTGTTCAGCGAGCCGCTGGACGCGCTGGTCGGGGGCGACGATCCGGTTCGGGTGATAGACGGGTTTGTCGATAGCCTGGATCTGGCGCAACTGGGGTTCTCGAAGGTCGAGGCGGAAGTGACGGGTCGGCCGCCCTATGCGCCGGGCGACCTGCTGAAGCTGTATGTGTACGGCTACCTGAACCGGGTGCGCTCGAGCCGGCGGCTGGAGCGCGAGGCGCAGCGCAACGTCGAGGTGATGTGGCTGATCGGCCGGCTGACGCCGGCGTTCAAGACGATCGCCGACTTCCGCAAGGATCACGCGCCGGCGATCGTCGGGGTGTGCCGGGCGTTTGTGCGGTTCTGCCGCGAGCAGGCGCTGTATGGCGGCGAGGTTGTGGCGATCGACGGCAGCAAGGTCGAGGCGGTGGCGAGCCGCAAGAAGGTGGTGACGCCCAAGCGCATCGCCGAGCAGATGGCGGCGCTCGACGTCAAGATCGCCGAGTATCTGTCGGCGCTGGACGCAGCCGACCGGCGGGAGCGGCCGGAGCTGCTGGGCCGGCAGGACGTGGCGGGAGCGTTGGCGGCGCTGCCCGGGCGGCGCCGTGAGCTGCAGCAAGAGGCCCAAGCGGCGGTGCCGGCGGCCGAAGCCCGGACGCCCGCGGCGGCGGAGCCTGCGGCGGCGGAGCCTGCGGCGGCGGAGCCTGCGGCGGCGGAGCCTGCGGCGGCGGTGATCGCAGGCTTGCAGGCGGAGCGCCAGCGGCTGCAGGGTGTGGCCGAAGCCATGGCGGCACAGGGGCTGAGCCAGCTGGTGATCGGCGAGACGCAAGCCCGGCTGATGCGCACGGCGCGGCACGGCCATCAGGTGGCCTACAACGCGCAGAGCGTGGTCGACGCCAAGCACAAGCTGATCGCGGCTTTCGATCTGACCAACGACGGCAACGACCAGCTCCAGCTGCATCCGATGGCGGTGCAAGGCCAGGAAGCCTTGCAGGCGACAAGCCTGACCGTGGTCGCCGACGCGGGCTATTCGAGCGGCAAGCAAGCGCGGCTGTGCGCCGACGCCGGGATCGTCGCCATCGTGCCGCGGGCCAAGACAGTCAACGCCACCGACAAGCGGCACTTCAGCCGCGAGCGGTTCACCTACGACGCCGCCAGCGACAGCTGGCGATGCCCGGCCGGGGAAACCCTGCCCTGCCGCGAGACCTCGCACACGGAGGAGAAGAAGCGGTACTGGACGGCGGCCTGCGCCGGCTGCGCCTTGAAGCCGCAATGCACCGGCGCCGCCAGACGCACGATCGTGCGCGGCTTTTATGAGGACGACCGCGAGGCGATGCACCAGCGGGCCCAGAGCGACCCGGCGTGGATGGCGTTGCGGCGCGAAGCGGTCGAGCATCCGTTCGGCACGATGAAGTGGCTGATGGGCTATCCGCGCTTCCTGGTGCGCGGTCTGCGCAAGGCCAAAGCCGAGCTGGCGCTGACGGTGCTCAGCTACAATCTCAAGCGCGTCATCAACATCATGGGTGTACAACCCCTGCTGCTCGCGCTGCGGCCATCGCCCACCTGAGAGGAGCGATGCTCGCCCCATCAACTTCATCTCCTCGCTCCGCCGGCCGAGTTCTCACACGGCCTGGACGGCGGGGAGAAGGGAAGAAATCCACATTCGATGGCCCTTCCCACTCCCGGGGGAAGGTATGGATCACTTCTTGGACTTCTCCGCTGGCGGCTCGGCCTTGCCGACCTCTTCCCGCGCCCGGGCCTGCGCCTTGCGCCGTCTGAGGTTCTGGCGCAGGGCGTCGGCGAGGCGCTTGTCGCGCTCGCTGCGCTCCATGGATTTCGCCGGCGGTTGGCGAAGCGAGTATCGGGCGTACGCAGAGCGGCGTGCATATGGTTCCCCGGACAGAAAATGCTTACAACTCAGGCCACTATGGCCCAACCCCCGGCGAAGTCCACGGAGCGCAGCGAGCGCGAGAAGCGCCTCGCCGACGCCCTGCGCCAGAACCTC
>JANOGU010000313.1:0-12478 GCA_031406135.1 Rhodobacterales bacterium | reverse complement strand
CCCACGTGCAGGCGCCGACAGCGGGGTCGATGGTGCTGGCGGCGGTGCTGCTGAAGATGGGCGGCTACGGCTTCCTGCGCTTCAACCTGCCGATGTTCCCGATCGGAACCGAGGTGCTGGCCCCGGCCGGCCTGTGGATGAGCGCGATTGCCATCGTCTACACCTCGCTTGTGGCGCTGGCGCAGGAGGACATGAAGAAGCTCATCGCCTACTGGTCGGTCGCGCACATGGGATTCGTGACGATGGGCATCTTCGCCATGAACCAGCAGGGGATCGACGGCGCGATCCTGCAGATGATCAGCCACGGCCTGATCTCCGGCGCGCTCTTCTTCTGCGTGGGCGTGATCTACGACCGGATGCACACGCGCGAGATTTCGGCCTATGGCGGGCTGGTGATCCGGATGCCGGCCTATGCGCTGTTCTTCATGTATTTCACGCTGGCCAACATGGGCCTGCCGGGGACCAGCGGCTTCGTGGGCGAGTTCCTGGCGGTGATGGGGGCCTTCCAGGTCAACACCTGGGTCGCGGCCGTTGCCGCCACAGGGGTGATCCTGTCGCCGGCCTATGCGCTCTACCTCTATCGGCGCGTGATCTTCGGCGACCTGGTCAAGGCGGCGCTGAAGCAGATCACCGACATGAACTGGCGCGAGAAGGCGGTGCTGATCCCGCTGATCCTGACCACGCTGTGGTTCGGCATCTACCCGGCGGTGATCACCGACCTGATCGGGCCTTCGGTGGCGCAGATGGTGGCCGACCACCAGCAGGCACTGCTGGCCGTCGACACCCGGCTGGCGCGGGAGTGAGGCGATGACCGAGACCGATTTCAACATCGCACTGCCCGAGATCGTGCTGGCCGTCTTCGCGATGGCGGCACTGATGTTCGGCGCCTTCACCGGCAAGGATCGCACCGCGCCGCTGCTGACCTGGGTCACCGCCGGGCTGTTTGTCCTGCTGTCGGTCTGGATCGGCACCGAAGACGCCACGCGGTCAGCCTTTGGCGGCATGTTCCTTGACGATGCCTTCGCGCGTTTCGCCAAGGTCACGATGCTGCTGTCTGCCGCGGCGGTGATGGTGGTCAGCCTGGACCACATGCAGCGCCGCAACCTCTTGCGCTTCGAGTTCCCGATCCTCGTGGCGCTCTCGGTGCTCGGCATGATGATGATGGTCTCGGCCGGCGATCTGATCGCGCTCTACATGGGGCTCGAGCTGCAGTCGCTGGCGCTCTACGTCATCGCCGCCATGCGGCGGGACAATGCGAAATCGACCGAGGCCGGACTGAAGTATTTCGTCCTTGGCGCGCTGTCCTCGGGGCTGCTGCTCTACGGTGCCTCGCTGACCTACGGCTACGCGGGCACGACGCTGTTCTCCGGCATCCTGACATCCCTCGCCGAGGGGGCGCCGCTGGGGCTTCTGTTCGGGCTCGTGTTCATGCTGGCGGCGCTGGCCTTCAAGGTCTCGGCCGCGCCGTTCCACATGTGGACGCCCGACGTCTACGAAGGCGCCCCGACGCCGGTGACGGCGTTCTTCGCGACCGCGCCCAAGGTCGCGGCCATGGCGCTGTTCGCGCGCCTCGTCTGGGACGCCTTCGCGACCATTCCGGGAGAGTGGACCCAGGTGATTGCCGCGCTGGCGGTGTGCTCGATGTTCCTCGGCGGCATCGCGGCGATCGGGCAGAGGGACATCAAGCGGCTGATGGCCTATTCCTCGATCGCGCATATGGGCTTTGCCCTGATCGGACTGGCCGCCGGGACGGCTCAGGGTGTGCAGGCGATGCTGGTCTACATGACGATCTATGTGGCCATGAACATCGGCACCTTCGCGTTCATCCTGTCGATGGAGCAGGGCGGCCGGCACGTTACCGACATCGGCGCATTGAACATGCTGTCCAAGACGGCGCCGGTGCCAGCGCTGGCGCTCCTTGTCCTGCTGTTCAGCCTTGCCGGCGTGCCGCCGATGCTGGGGTTCTTCGGCAAGTTCTACGTGCTGAAGGCGGCCGTCGATGCCGACATGACCTGGCTGGCCCTGGCCGGGGCGGTGGCCTCGGTCATCGGCGCCTTCTACTACCTGCGGATCGTCTTCTTCATGTATTTCGGCGCCGAGCGCGATCCGCTCGACCATCGCTACGCGGCGGTGCCCTGGGTGGCGATGGTCGGCATGGCGGCGGCGATGCTCTTGGGCATCGTCAATCTCTTCGGCATCGAGGGCAGCGCGGCCATCGCGGCCGAGGCACTTGTCCGCTGACGGACCTTCCGGCCCCGGCCGCCGCGTGCTGGCCGAGGTCGACAGCACCAACGCCGAGGCCGCGCGTCTGGCAGCGGCCGGTGCCCCGCAGACCTGGATCCTTGCCGGCGTCCAGACCGGCGGCCGCGGCCGCCGGGGACGGGTCTGGAGCAGCCCGCGCGGCAACTTCCATGCCACGCTGCTGTGCTATCCGCAGGCGTCCGCCGCCGAGGCCGCGCTGCGCAGTTTCGCCGCGGCGCTGGCCCTGCACGACGCGCTGGGCGCCCTCACCGGCCTGCCGGCGGCCTTTGCGCTCAAATGGCCGAACGATGTGCTGCTGAACGGCGGCAAGGTCGCGGGCATTCTCCTGGAAAGCGCCGGGCAGGGGGACCGGGTCACCCACCTCGCCATCGGCATCGGCGTGAACCTGATTGCGGCGCCCGACCCTGCGTTGCTCGACCCCGGCGCGCTGCGTCCGGTGACGGTCCTGGCCGAAACCGGACATCGCATCGCGCCCGAGGTGCTGCTGGACCGGCTCGCCCCCGCCCTCGCCGGATGGGAAGAGCGTCTGGCCACCGAGGGTTTCGCGCCGCTGCGCACGGCCTGGCTTGCCCGGGCGGCGCGGCTGGGCGAGACCGTGGTGGCCCGCACCCAGGCCGAGACGGTGACCGGCACCTTCACCGACCTCGCCGCCGATGGCGCCTTGATCCTGACCACGCCGCAGGGCCGCCGGGCCATCCCGGCGGCCGACGTCTTCTTCCCCTGACCCAGGCGAACCCGCGCATGCTCCTGACCATCGACTGCGGCAACACAAACACCGTCTTCGCGCTGTGGGACGGGGCAGCATTCCGCGCCACCTGGCGCATTTCCACTGACCACAAGCGCACGGCGGATGAATACTTCGTCTGGCTGCAAAGCCTGATGGCGCTGGGCAGGATGGACGTGACGATCAAGGCCGCGATCATCTCCTCGACCGTGCCGCGCGTGGTCTTCCACCTGCGCGTCCTGTGCAACCGCTATTTCGACACCCGGCCGCTCGTTGTCGGCAAGCCCGAGTGCCGCCTGCCGGTGCCGCCGCTGGTGGACGAGGGGGTGACCGTCGGTCCCGACCGGCTGGTCAACACCGTGGGGGCGCATGACCGGCACGGCGGCAATCTGATCGTGGTGGATTTCGGCACCGCGACCACGCTCGACGTGGTGGGCGCCGACGGCGCCTATGTCGGCGGCGTCATCGCGCCGGGCGTCAACCTCTCGCTCGAGGCGCTGCACATGGCGGCCGCGGCGCTGCCGCATGTGGACATCTCGCGCCCGGCGAAGGTTGTCGGCACGAACACGGTTGCCTGCATGCAGTCGGGCGTCTACTGGGGCTACATCGGTCTGGTCGAGGGCATCGTGGGCCGCATCCGGAGCGAACGGCAGCGACCGATGAAGGTGATCGCGACCGGGGGCCTTGCGCCCCTGTTCCAGCAGGACACCGCCATTTTCGACGCGGTGGAGGACGACCTGACGATGCACGGCCTCGTCCTTCTCCACCGTTTCAACCAATAGGCCCGCGGGGGGCCGATCCCCGCCGACGTGAAGGGACGCGACATGAAGAACCGGCTGATCTACCTGCCCCTCGGGGGAGCGGGGGAAATCGGGATGAATGCCTATGTCTACGGCTGGGGGCCGGTGGACAAGGAACGGCTGATCCTGGTCGATGCCGGCGTGAGCTTCCCGGACATGGACACGACGCCCGGCGTGGACCTGATCATGCCCGACATGCAATGGCTGATCGAGCGCGCTTTCCGGCTCGAGGCGATTTTCATCACCCACGCGCACGAGGATCACATCGGCGCGCTCGCCCATCTGTGGCCGATGCTGAAGGCCCCGGTCTTCGCCCGCCGCTTCACCGCGACCATCGGCCGGCTGAAATTCGAGGAGGCCGGCCTGCCGCGTGAGGCGATCCGCACGGTGGACCCCCGCCCGCACACGGTGGAGGCGGGGCCGTTCAAGGTGCAGTTCCAGCCGATCAGCCATTCCATCCCGGAAAGCTCGGCGCTGGTCATCGACAGCCCCGGCGGACGCATCGTCCATTCCGGCGACTTCAAGCTCGACCCCGATCCGCGGGTAGGTGAGCCCTGGGATCCCGCCGCCTTTGCCGCCATCGCGGCGGAGGCCAAGGTCAAGGCGCTGATGTGCGATTCGACCAACGTGTTCTCGCCGCACCCGGGCCGGTCGGAATCCTCCCTGCCGGGTCCCATCACCGAACTGGTGAAGCGCTCCACGGGTCTCTTCGTCGCCACGACCTTCGCGTCCAACCAGGCCCGGCTGAAGACACTGGCCGAGGCCGGGGTGGCGGCGGGCCGCACGATCTGCCTTCTCGGCCGGGCCATGCAGCGCATGGTCAAGGTTGGGCAGGAAGCGGGCGTCCTGACCGGGTTTCCCGCGACCGTTCCGGTGGAAGAGGCGGTGGACATCCCGCGGAAGAACCTGATGCTGCTGGTCACCGGCAGCCAGGGCGAACGCCGCGCGGCCTCTGCCCAGCTCAGCCGCGGCAAATACCTCGGAATGGAGATGAAGGAAGGCGACACGTTCCTGTTCTCGTCCCGCACCATTCCCGGGAACGAGAAGGAGGTGATCGCCATCGTCAACGCCTATTCCGAAGCCGGCGTGGACATCGTGGACGAAAGCGGCGGGCTCTACCACGTCTCCGGCCACGCCAACCGCCCGGACCTCGAGGCGGTCCACGCGCTTCTGAAACCCGCGCTCATCGTGCCCATGCACGGCGAGCACCGGCACCTGCGCGAGCACGCCAGGGTCGCGCAGGCGAACGGCTACGAGTCCGAGATCGTGACCAACGGCATGCTGATGGACCTGACCGGCGAAGTGGCGGAGGTTGCCGAGTATATCGAGAGCGGCCGCACCTACCTCGACGGCAGCGTGCTCATCGGCGCCCGCGACGGGGTGGTGCGCGACCGCATCCGCATGGCGCTGAACGGCCATGTCCTGGCGACGGTGATCCTCGACGAGCAGAGCGCGCCCCTGGGCGACGCCTGGGTCGAGCTCATGGGCCTGCCGCCGAACGGGCGTTCCGGCGATCTGGTGGCGAAGATGGAAAAGAGCCTGACCGCCTATCTCGACAGCGCGCCCGCCAAGACCTTGCGCGATGACGACAAGCTCGACGAGGCGATCAAGCGGATCGTTCGCCAGGTGGCGACCGAAGAGATCGGCAAGAAGCCCGAAGTGACCGTTGTCGTGAGCCGGCTGGTCGAGGAGTAGGGTGGGGTTCTACCCCACCATCCTCACCCCTCCGTCCCCGTCGACTCCTCGGCCGCCGCGGGCTTCTTCAGCCGGAAGCTGCGCAGGATGAATTCCGGCACATGGTCGCCCATGCCGACCACGCGGTCGCGCGGCTCGTCGCGGCGGTCGCGGCTGCGGTCTTCGCGCCGCTCCGGCTGACGCTCTTCGCGCCGCTCCGGCTGACGTTCTTCGCGCCGCTCCGGCTGACGCTCCTCGCGCGGCGCTTCGGCGCGCTCCTCGCGGCGCGGCGCCGCCGGGCGGTCGTCGTCCTTGCGCGTCTCTGCGGGACGCGGAGCCTCGTCGCGGCGCGGTCCGCGGCCGCGGTCGTCGCGCCGCCCGTCGCGGCGGCCGCGGTCCTTGCCGCCGTCGCGCCCGCCCCGCTCCTCGCGGCCCGAGCCTTCGTCCTCGGTCGGCATCACGAAGCCTTCGGGCAGCCCGACCCGAGGGATCGGCTGCTTCACCAGGTTCTCGATCGCCGCAAGGTATTTGTCGTCCGCGGTCACCGCGATGGTGAAGGACGTCCCCGCCCGTCCTGCCCGCCCGGTGCGGCCGATGCGGTGGATGTAGTCCTCGGGATGCGAGGGCACGTCGAAGTTGAAGATGTGGCTGACCTGCGGGATGTCGAGCCCCCGCGCTGCCACATCGGAGGCCACGAGCAGGTGCAGCGATCCGTCGCGGAAGCTGTCGAGCGTCTTCGTGCGCACCGACTGGTCCAGATCGCCATGCATCGGTGCGGCATTGAAACCATGCGCTTTCAAAGACTTCGCCACCACGTCCACATCGACCTTGCGGTTGCAGAAGACAATGGCGTTGGTGCAGGCCTCGCCCTCGCCGCGCACCAGCGCGCGCAGCACGGCCCGCTTCTCGGTGAAGGAGCGGTCCCGGCGTGAGGGGGCGAACTGCACCAGGTTCTGGGTGATCGTCTCCGAGGCCGTGGCCTGCCGCGCCACCTCGATCTTGACCGCGCCGGACAGGAACTGGTTGGTGATCCGCTCGATCTCCGGCGCCATGGTGGCGGAGTAGAACAGCGTCTGCCGGGTGAACGGCGTCAGCGCGAAGATGCGTTCGATGTCGGGGATGAAGCCCATGTCGAGCATCCGGTCGGCCTCGTCCACCACCATGATCTGCACGCCGCCGAGCAGCAGCTTGCCGCGTTCGTGATGGTCCAGGAGGCGGCCGGGCGTGGCGATCAGCACGTCGACGCCGCGGTCGATCAGCTTGTCCTGTTCGCCGAAGGACACGCCGCCGATCAACAGCGCCTTGGTCAGCTTGGTGTATTTGGCGTAGGTCTCGAAGCTTTCGGCCACCTGCGCGGCCAGTTCGCGCGTCGGCGCCAGCACCAGGCTGCGCGGCATCCGGGCCTTGGCCCGTCCCTGACCCAGCAGGGTGATCATCGGCAAGGTGAAGGAGGCGGTCTTGCCGGTGCCGGTCTGGCGATCCCGAGCACGTCCCTGCCGGCGAGCGCGTGCGGGATGGCCTGGGCCTGGATCGGGGTGGGGGTCTCGTAGCCGGAGTCGGTGACGGCCTGAAGAACGCGCGGGTCCAGCGCGAGGTCGGAAAACTTGGTCATGTACGTCCCGTATGGGCCACGGCATCGGACCGCGGCGAGGAATGGGACGCAGCTAGGACCGGGCGCCCCGGCGTCGGACGGGCGCGGATCGCCCCGTGGGGGGGCGGTAGCGGAATCGCCCGGTGGCGTCAAGTTTTCCGCATCCGGCGCCGCGTCAATCGGCCGTCGGGTGCAGCAGGGGGACATATCCGGCGTCCAGCACGGCGACGATTGGAACCGGGCTCAGAACCGGCACCAGCCCCCGCGGCCTCGCCGCTTCCGCCCCGTATCCCGCCGTGCTGAAAGGCCGCGCGCCGCGCGCCGTCAGCAGATGCGCCGCCCCGCCGATCAGCGCGAACGCCCCCGCCGGCAGGCTCCCGGCCTCGGCCTCGTGCCGCACCTGCCGCCGGTCCCGCGCCACCCGCGCCGGGTGCAGACGGCGGTCGATCTCGCCCGCCCGCGCCGGCCCATGTGCCACCGTCCAGGCCGCCTGAAACCGCCCGAACGCCTCCCTCCGGCACAGCGCGCAGGGCCGGTGCCCCGCCGCCAGCGCCACCGCCTCGTCGAGGAAGAACAACTCGGTCCAGGTACCGGGGCTCATCGGCACCCGCCGGGTGCCCTTCCAGTCCAGCGTGCAGGAAATCCAGTGCGGATGGGTCCACCGCCGGGCACCGAGGGTCTTCCCGTCATGCAGGATGCCGCGGTTGCCGGTCAGCAGGCCTCGTGCGGGGTCGGCGGTGATCTCGCCGGTGGGCAGGACGCGGTTCTGCAGCGGCGCGCGCGGCATGGCTTTCGCCTTGAGGCTGGGGCGCGGGCAGCGTAGCACGGTCATTACCGCCCGCCAGCGCGGAACCCGGCACGCCGCGCGTGCATTCTGCCTTCGATGCCGGCTCCCGCCGGCCTCTTCCTTGCCGGTCCAGTCAGGATGCGAGGCCCCGATGCTGATCCGCTATGGCTATGATTTCACCATGTCCTTCCCACGGCCGACGCCGCTCGTCTGCCTCGTCTCCGTCCATCCCGACCGGGAAAGCCACCTCGTCGCGCCGGAACGCCACGAGACCGCGCCGGACCTTCCGGTGTCGACCTACCGCGATGTCTTCGGCAACCGCTGCCGCCGTTTCGTCGCCCCGGCGGGTAACCTGCGGATGACTGGCGGCGGGCTGATCCGGGACAACGGCCGTCTCGACCATGTCGATCCTGCGGCGCACGAACATCCGGTCGAGGCCCTGCCCCACGACACGCTCGTCTTCATGCTGGCCTCGCGCTACTGCGAGACAGACCTGATGACGCAGATTGCCTGGGACCTGTTCGGCAGCATCGCGCCGGGCTGGGCGCGCGTGCAGGCCATCATGGACTTTGTCCACGGTTACATCACCTTTGACTATGCCGCGGCCCGCTCCACGCGCACAGCCTTCGAGGCCTGGCAGGAACGCCGCGGCGTCTGCCGCGACTTCGCGCATCTGGCGATCACTTTCTGCCGATGCCTGAACATCCCGGTGCGCTACGTCAACGGGCACCTCGGCGACATCGCCGTTCCAGTCGGCCCTGACCCGATGGACTACGCCGCCTGGCTGGAGGTTTTCCTGGAAGACCGCTGGTGGACCTTCGATCCGCGCAACAACTCCCGGCGCGTCGGGCGCATCGTGATCGCGCGCGGCCGGGATGCCGCTGACGTGCCGCTGGTCAATTCCTTCGGTCAGCATCTGTTGCAGTCGTTCCAAGTGGTGACCGAAGAGGTCCCGCAGGCCGCCTAGACCATCATCTCCTTGGTCGCCGTCAGCTTCACCCTCGGATGGTCCCGTTCCACCCGGTCGATGTCCCACTTCAGCCGCGTGAGATAGACCATGTCGCCGTCGCTGTCCTGCGCGATGTGACCCTTGTTGACATTGGCGAAGGCTTCCACCTCGGGTTTCGGCCCAGAAACCCAGCGGGCCGAGGTGAACTGGCTGGGTTCGAAGCGAACCGGCAGGGCGTATTCCTCCTCGATCCGGCTCGCCAGCACCTCGAACTGCAGCGCGCCGACGACGCCGACGATGAAGCCCGACCCGATCATCGGCTTGAACACCTTGGCCGCGCCCTCCTCGGCGAACTGCATCAGCGCCTTTTCCAGATGCTTGGCCTTCATCGGATCGCCGGCGCGGACGCCTTGCAGCAACTCGGGCGCGAACGAGGGGATGCCGGTGAAGCGCAGGCTTTCGCCTTCGGTCAGCGCGTCGCCGATGCGCAGCTGGCCGTGGTTCGGGATGCCGATGATGTCGCCGGCCCAGGCCTCTTCGGCCAGTTCGCGGTCGGAGGCGAGGAACAGGACCGGCGCCGTCACCGCCATCAGTTTTTTCGTGCGCACATGGGTGAGCTTCATGCCGCGTTCGAAATGGCCGGAGGCGAGCCGGACAAAGGCCACGCGGTCGCGGTGCTTGGGGTCCATGTTCGCCTGGACTTTGAAGACAAAGCCGGAAACGGTTGATTCCTCGGGAAGAACCACGCGCTCCGTCGCCTTCTGCGGCTGCGGTTCCGGGCCCAGCTCGCCCATCCCGTTCATCAGTTCCTTCACCCCGAAGGAGTTGATCGCCGAGCCGAACCAGATCGGCGTCTGGCTTCCGTTCAGAACCTGGGAGCGGTCGAAGGGCGGAAGAAGTTCGCGCGCCATTTCAATCTCTTCGCGGAACTTCCTCAGAAGCTCCGGGGGCACGTGGTCGGCCAGCTTGGGGTCATCCATCCCGTCGATCTTGACCGATTCCGCCACCCGGTTGCGGTCGGCGCGGTCCATGATCTCCAGCCGGTCGTGGATCAGGTCATAGGCCCCCACGAAATCGCGCCCCACCCCGATGGGCCACGAGGCCGGGGTCACGTCGATGGCCAGGCTCTCCTGAATTTCGTCCACGATTTCAAAGGTATCGCGACTTTCGCGGTCCATCTTGTTGCAGAACGTCAGGATCGGCAGGTCGCGCAAACGGCAGACCTCGAACAACTTGCGGGT
This sequence comes from Rhodobacterales bacterium, assembly GCA_031406135.1. Classification (GTDB taxonomy): domain Bacteria; phylum Pseudomonadota; class Alphaproteobacteria; order Rhodobacterales; family Rhodobacteraceae; genus JANOGU01. Next base: position 2,450 of record JANOGU010000313.1, on the reverse strand, counting down.
CTGGCTTTCCACCCCCTTGGCGCCGTCGATCACCATGATCGCGGCATCGACCGCCGTCAGCGTGCGGTAGGTGTCCTCGGAAAAATCGCTGTGGCCGGGTGTGTCCACCAGATTGAAGCGATACTGCCGGAAATCGAAGGACATGGCCGAGGCGGAAACGGAGATGCCGCGCTCCTGCTCCAGCTTCATGAAGTCCGACCGCGTGCGCCGCGCCTCGCCCTTGGCGCGGACCTGGCCGGCCATCTGGATCGCGCCGCCGAACAGCAGGAACTTTTCCGTCAGCGTGGTCTTGCCCGCGTCCGGGTGCGAGATGATCGCGAAGGTCCGGCGGCGGGCAATCTCGGGCGGCAGGGCGGGGCGGTTGGTCATGGCGGCCGTATAGGCCGCGTGCCGCTTACGGGCAACGGGGCGGTGTCGCAGGGGCGCGAGGTGGCGGTCGGTCAGGTGAAGGACGGCCGGATCGTGCGGGAGGCGTTCTTCTACGACACCTGAGCCCCGCGCTCGACATCCCTGCCCGCGCGGGCCAGTCTCGCGGCCGGCGAGGGGTGCGCGGATGGATTTCGGAATCGGCGGGCGGCGGGCGCTGGTCTGCGGCGGATCGCGGGGCCTCGGGCGCGGCTGCGCGGAGGCGCTGGCGGGCGAGGGGGTGGAGATCGTCCTGAACGGGCGCGACCCGGCGCGGTTGGCCGAGGCCGCCGGGATGCTGCGGGCCGCCGGCGGGCGCGTGGTGGAGGCGCCGGGGGACGTGACCTCGGACGACGGCCGCAGGGCCGTGCTGGCGGTGGCGGGCGATGTGGACATCCTGGTGACCAACGCCGCCGGACCGCCGCCGGGAACCTGGGACCAGGCGGACCGGGCGGCGATCCTGAAGGCGGTGGAAGGAAACCTGATCGCGCCGGTCCTGCTGATCCAGGCCCTGCTGCCCGGGATGATGGCGCGGGGCTGGGGGCGGGTGGTGAACATCACCTCGACCTCGGTGAAGGCGCCGATTGCCGAACTGACGCTCTCCAACACCGCGCGGGCGGGGCTGACGGGGTATGTGGCGGGCACCGCGCGGGTGGTGGCGCGGCGGGGGGTGACGATCAACAACCTGCTGCCCGGGAGCCACGCGACGGACCGCATCCGGGCGCTGGACCAGATACGGGCGGCGGCGGAAGGGATCACCGAGGACGAGGTGGCGCAGCGGTCGGCGGCGCGGATACCGGCGGGGCGCTACGGGACGGCGGCCGAGTTGGGGGCCGCCTGCGCGTTCCTGTGTTCGGTCCATGCGGGCTATATCGTGGGGCAGAATCTGGTGCTTGACGGCGGGGCGCTGAACGCCACGATCTGAGCGTCACACGGTGGGACACTTTTTTGTCTGAGCAGTTTCAATGCTTTGCGAGAGTCGATTCAGGGTTTGTTAGGGAATGGACTCGCGTTAACGCGGCGTGCGCCGGGGCTCTTTCACCCGGGGTCGCCGGCGTTCCGGCGCGGCGCGGCGGCGAGCCTTGCCGCCCGAACGGGCGGCTGCTAAGCCAGCATCTTACGAAAACGCTTGGGTTTTCCTCCCCATGCCCGACACCGCCCGCAACGCCGATCCCGTCCGTCTGGCCGTTCGCGGCCTGACCCGCCGCTTTGCCGGACGCGACGTGGTCAAGGACGTGACGCTGGAGGTGGCGGCAGGGCAGGTGACCTGCCTGCTGGGTCCGTCGGGCTGCGGCAAGTCCACCACGCTGCGGCTGATCGCGGGGGTGGAGACGCCGGATGCGGGCGAGGTGGCCATCGACGGGCGCGCGGTCTGCGGCAACGGGGCTTACCTTCCGCCGGAGGAGCGGTCGGTGGGGCTGATGTTCCAGGATTTCGCGCTGTTCCCGCATCTGACGGTGGCGGGCAACATCGGTTTCGGGCTTGGCCGCGAACGGGACGCCCGGGACCGGCGGGTGGGGGAACTGCTGGAGCGGGTCAACCTGACCGGGTTCGGCCCCAAATTTCCCCACCAGCTCTCAGGCGGCGAGCAGCAGCGCGTGGCGCTGGCCCGGGCGCTGGCACCTCGGCCGCGGGTGATGTTGATGGACGAGCCGTTTTCCGGCCTCGACAACCGCCTGCGCGACGGCATCCGCGACGTGACGCTGGAGGTGCTGAAGGAGGAAGGTGCGGCGGTGGTGCTGGTCACCCACGAGCCCGACGAGGCGCTGCGCATGGGCGACGAGATCGCGCTGATGCGGCGCGGGCAGATCGTCCAGATCGGCAGCCCCTACAACGTCTACAATGCGCCCGCGGACCGGGCGGCGGCGGCGTTCTTTTCCGACGTCAACGTGATCCGCGGGGTGTCGCGCGGCGCGCTGACCGACACGCCGTTCGGCGCCTTCCTGACCCCCGGCCACGCCGATGGCGCGGCGGTCGAGATCGTGATCCGGCCGCAGCACCTGAAGATCGACTTCGACCGCGGCGGGAGGGGTCCGAACCCCACG
>JANOGU010000257.1:0-2967 GCA_031406135.1 Rhodobacterales bacterium | reverse complement strand
GCACGATGTTCGCCGTCCGCCCCGGCGAGGATCCGGCCGCGCTGCCGGTCTACATGGGCTCGCATCTCGATACCCAGCCGACGGGCGGCAAATACGACGGGGTGCTGGGTGTGCTCGGTGCGCTGGAGGTGGTGCGGGCGATCAACGACGCCGGCCTGCGCACCAAGCATCCGATCGCCATCGCCAACTGGACCAACGAGGAGGGCGCGCGCTTCGCCCCCGCCATGCTGGCCTCGGGCGTCTTCGCGGGCGTCCACACCGAAGACTATGCCAAGGGCCGCCGCGACCTCGACGGCATGGTCTTCGGCGAGGAGCTGAAGCGCATCGGCTGGGAGGGGAACGAGCCGGTCGGCGCGCGGAAGATGCACGCGATGCTGGAACTGCACATCGAGCAGGGCCCGATCCTGGAGGCCGAGGGCAGGACCATCGGCGTGGTCACCCATGGCCAGGGGCTGTGGTGGCTGGAGATCACGCTGACCGGCAAGGACGCCCACACCGGCTCCACCCCGATGAACATGCGGGTGAATGCGGGGCTGGGGATGGCGCGGATCACCGAGCGCGTCCACCAGATCGCGATGAGCCACCTGCCGAACGCGGTGGGGGCGGTGGGTCAGGTCAAGGTCTTCCCGAACTCGCGCAACGTGATCCCGGGGCGGGTGGTGTTCACCGTCGACATCCGCTCGCCCGAGCAGGCCAAGCTCGACGCGATGCGGGCCGAGGTGGAACGGGCGGCGCATGCGGTGGCCAGGGAACTGGGCCTCGGCATCGGGATCGAGCCGGTGGGACATTTCGACCCGGTGACCTTCGATCCTTCGCTGGTGAAGGTGGTGCGGGCGCAGGCGGAGAAGCTGGGGCTGTCCCACATGGACATCGTCTCCGGCGCCGGCCACGACGCCTGCTGGATCAACCGCGTGGCGCCCACGGTGATGATCATGTGCCCCTGCGTCGGCGGCCTCAGCCACAACGAGGCCGAGGAGATTTCGCCCGAATGGGCGGCGGCGGGGACCGACGTGCTGCTGCACGCGGTGCTTGAGGTGGCGGGGGTGGTGGGGTGATCCTCGCCCTCGCCCAGCTCGTGCTGGCCCAGACCGGCGACAGCTGGGACATGCAGTTCAACGAGCCTTTCGTCTTCGACCGTCAGGTGGCGTTCCAGGTGCTCGACCTGCTGAACCACATGCCCGAGGACGTGGACCGCGTGCGCGCCGCCGGGGTGACGGCGATCTGCTACGTCTCGGTCGGCACCATCGAGGACTGGCGCCCGGACCTCGCGCTGTTTCCGCCAAGTGTGATCGGCAAGCCGCTGCCGGACTGGGAGGGCGAGCGCTATCTCGACATAAGGCAACTCGACGTGCTGCTGCCGATCATGTCGGCCCGGTTCCGCGACTGCAAGGCGGCGGGCTATGACGGCGTGGCGCCGGACAATCAGGACGTGAAGGACAACGACAGCGGGTTTCCGATCACCGATGACGACACGGTGGCCTACCTGCGCGAACTCGCGAACCTCGCCCACGCGATGGACCTCCTCATCGGCCAGCGCAACCTGCCGGAACTGAGCGGGCGGCTGGTGACCGAGATGGACTACGTGATGGCGGAAAGCTGCTTCGAGTGGGACTTCTGCGAGGCGATGCGGCCCTATGCGCTGGTCGGCAAGCCGGTGTTCGACGTCGAATACATCGACAGCGGCATCGACTGGACCGCCGCCTGCGGGGCGGCGCAGGACCTCGGGATCAGCATGATCCTGAAGGACCGGGAGCTGACGGGGACGGTGTGGGAGGGGTGTGAGTGAGGGAAGGTGAGGCGATTGGAGCGGCGGGGACCGACGTGCTAATGCACGGGGCGAAGGAGGTGGTTGGGTGAGGCTTCTTTTGGTTGGCATACTGATCGGTACGATCCAGCCCAATTCAGGCCTCGCGCAGGGCGGTAACGACGGCGGCCAAGTGGGTGGGAACGGATGGGGTGGTGATGGCTGGGACGGAACTTTCCCTCCGTCGATTGAACGAGAAGCGGAGCTCTTGCGAAAGGATTTCCAGGGTCAAGACTTACAAGATCTGCTTGACCAGCAAATCTTAGGCACGCTTTGTTCAAACAGTGCCTGCGGCGGAATAAGTGAAGGACAGGCCAGCCAAATACTTGAAAGAATTGTTGAACAATCGAAAAGTTGGGAACCGACTTGGGTAGCGCGACTCGGCGCCCTTTTCGGGTTCTTTAGCCTCTTAATTTCTTACTTGGCGTACCGGCAATCTGCAGTAAACGAACGTGAGATTGGCGCAATGCAAGAGCGCATGGCGCCGGTTGAAGGAGGGCCCAAATGACCGTCACCACCATCAAGAACGGCACCGTCGTCACCGCCGACCTGACCTACAAGGCCGACGTCCGGATCGAGAACGGCACCATCACCGCCATCGGCCCCGGCCTCAAGGGTGGCACGGAACTCGACGCCACCGGCTGCTACGTCATGCCCGGCGGGATCGACCCGCATACGCATCTGGAGATGCCCTTCATGGGCACCTACTCGGCGGATGATTTCGAAAGCGGCACGCGGGCGGCACTGAGTGGTGGGACCACCATGGTCGTGGACTTCGTGCTGCCGGGGCAGGGGCAGGGGCTGATGGATGCCGCGAAGGCGTGGCACAACAAGTCGGGGCGGGCGAATTGCGACTATTCCTACCACATGGCGGTGACCTGGTGGGGTGAGAAGGTCTGGGACGGGATTGCCGAGGCGATGGGCGCGGGCATGACCAGCTTCAAGCACTTCATGGCCTACAAGGGTGCGCTCATGGTCAATGACGACGAGCTTTTCGCCAGCTTCCGCCGGATTGGCGAGCTTGGCGGGCTTGCCATGGTCCATGCCGAGAACGGCGATGTGGTGGCGGAACTGACGGCGCAGTTGCTGGCGGCGGGGAATGTCGGACCCGAGGCGCATGCCTATTCGCGGCCACCTCAGGTGGAGGGGGAGGCGACCAACCG
>JANOGU010000251.1:0-2724 GCA_031406135.1 Rhodobacterales bacterium | reverse complement strand
GGATTTGAATGACTTTCTATTGAATGATGCAAAAGATTATTTAGGAAAGCTATTGTCTGTGACTTACCTGTTTGAGTATAACGGCATCTTCGCCGTGGGCGATGTCACCGGCGTGTTCTTCGGCTGGGACTTCGTCACCGTGACCAAGGCCGAGGGTGTGGACTGGGCGCATCTGAAGCCCGGCGTGCTGGGCGCGATCATGGAGCACTACCAGTCCGGCCAGCCGGTGATGGAGGGCGAGGCCGGTCCTGCCCATGCCGAGCACACCGGCGAGGATGGCGACATCGTGCGGCAGATCAAGGAACTGCTCGATACCCGGGTGCGCCCGGCGGTGGCGCAGGACGGCGGCGACATCACCTTCCACGGCTTTGACCGCGGCGTGGTCTATCTGCACATGCAGGGTTCCTGCGCCGGCTGCCCGTCCTCGACCCTGACGCTGAAGATGGGGATCGAGAACCTTTTGCGGCACTACATCCCGGAAGTGCGCGAGGTGCGGCCGGTTGCGGCCTGATCTTCTGGTATTGGCCTTCGACTGCACGGCCGCGCATTGCGCGGCCGCTTTGTTGTCGGGCGACCGGCTGCTGGCTTCGGTGACGGAGCCGATGGAGACGGGGCAGGCCGAGCGGCTGATGCCGATGCTGGAGGCGATGCTTGCGGGGCAGGGGCTCGGCTGGCGCGACCTTGACGGAATCGGGGTCGGCACCGGCCCGGGCAACTTCACCGGGGTGCGGATCGCGGTGTCGGCGGCGCGCGGGCTGGCGCTGGGGCTGAGTATCCCGGCGGTGGGGGTCACGGTGCTGGAGGCGCGCGCCTTCGGGTTGCCCGAGGTCACGGTGGTCGAGGACGCGCGGCGCGGCGAGGTCTATCTCGCGGCGCCGGGGCAGGCCCCTCGTCTGGTGCCGCTGGCCGAGGTCGGCCCGGGCGGTCCGGTGACGGGCAGCGCGGCGGCGGCCACCGGCCGGGTCGTGGTGGCGAGCCCCACGCCGCTGGCCGAGGCCATCGCCCGCATCGTGGCCGGCCGCCTGGGCACGGCACAGCCGCGCCCGGCGCCGTTCTACCTGCGCGGCCCGGATGCCGCGCTGCCGTCCGAGCCGCCGCCGGTGATCCTGCCGTGACGCCCGAGGCCCTGGCGGCGCTGCACGCGGTCTGCTTCACGCATCCGCGCCCCTGGTCGGCGGCGGAGTTCGCGGCGTTGCTGGCGGGGCCGGGGGTCGTTCTCCTGACCGAAGCGCCCGCCCCCCCACCCCATCCCTCCCCCACGCAGGGGGGAGGCAGCCGCTTGCCGGTTCCCGCGGGGTTCCTTCTCGGCCGGGTTGCCGCCGGCGAGGCGGAGGTGCTGACGCTCGCGGTTGATCCCGCCCGGCGCCGGCAGGGCCTCGGCAGGGCGCTGCTGGCGCGTTTCCTCGGCGTGGCGGCGTCGCGGGCGGCCGGGCGTGTCTTCCTCGAGGCCGCCGCGGACAATGCCGCTGCCCGGATGCTCTATGCCACGGCCGGATTTGCCGAGGTCGGCCGCCGGCGCGGCTATGCCGGGCCAGGGCTCGACGCCCTGGTCTTCGCCCGGGACCTCGGGCGCGATCCCGGGCGCGAATCGGGTTAATTTTTATCAAACGATCAAAATTTTCCCGCTGTTGCACGAATCGCATTGACCGACCCCGAATCTGGCGCCCTAGATGGGCGACGATCCGACGTCCCGGTCTCCGGGGCGGGGAGCAATGGTCACAAGAACCAACCGGGAGACAACCATGAGCTTGATGAAATCCCTCGCCGGGGCAGCCGCTGCCATGGCGCTGTTCGCCGGGGCCGCCTCGGCCGAACCCGCGATCATCTTCGACCTCGGCGGCAAGTTCGACAAATCCTTCAACGAGGCCGCCTTCGCCGGCGCGACCCGCTGGGCCACCGAGACCGGCGGCACGTTCAAGGAGATCGAGATGCAGTCCGAGGCGCAGCGCGAGCAGGCGCTGCGGCGGCTTGCGGAATCCGGCGCCAACCCGGTCGTGATGACCGGCTTTGCCTTCGGCGACGTGCTGGGCAAGGTGGCCCCGGACTTCCCCGACACCAAGTTCGCGATCATCGACGTCGACTGGCTGGACCTGCCCAATGTCACCCAGGTCGCCTTCACCGAACACGAGGGCAGCTATCTCGTCGGCATGATGGCGGCGATGGCGTCCAAGACCGGCACAGTGGGCTTCGTCGGCGGCATGGACATCCCGCTGATCCGCCGCTTTGGCTGCGGCTATGCCCAGGGTGTGAAGGCGGTGAACCCGGACGCCACCGTCATCATCAACTTCACCGGCACCGACCCGTCGGCCTGGAACAACCCGGTCAAGGGCGGCGAGATCGCCAAGGCGCAGAAGTCCAGCGGCGCCGACGTGATCTACGCGGCGGCGGGCGGCACCGGCATCGGCGTGCTGCAGGCGGCGGCGGACGAGGGCATCCTGTCGATCGGGGTCGACTCGAACCAGAACCACCTGCACCCCGGCTCGGTCCTGACCTCGATGCTCAAGCGGGTGGACAACGCGGTCTACGACGCCTTCACCAAAGGCGCGGACCTGACCCCCGGGGTCACCGTGATGGACCTCAAGGCCGGCGGCGTGGGCTATGCGCTCGACGACAACAACGCGGCACTGGTGTCCGCGGAGATGAAGGCCGCGGTCGATGCGGCGGCGGAGCAGATCACCTCCGGCGCGCTGGTCGTGCACAACTACACGACGGACAACTTCTGCC
>JANOGU010000182.1:0-3723 GCA_031406135.1 Rhodobacterales bacterium | reverse complement strand
ATGGAGAACGACGAACTGATGAATCTCGGGCCGGCCGGATCGGCAGCCCGACGCCCCCCAGCAAGAGATGACCCGCCCGATGATCCGCCCGATGACCCGCCCGATGACCCGCCCGATGACCCGCCCGATGACCCGTCTGTCCGCCTGCCTCCTCGCGCTTCTTCTCGGGCTGGCAGGGGCGCCGGCCGCGGCGCAGGACGGCCTGTTTTCGCCCCGCATCGTGGTCAACGGCCGCGCCATCACCGAATACGAACTGCAGCAGCGGGAACTGATGCTGGCGCTGTTCCAGACCCAGGGCGACATCGCCGAGGAGGCCCGCACCGGCCTGATCGGCGACCGCCTGCGGCTCTATGCCGCCGAGGCGCTGGGCCTTGAGGCCTCGCCCGAGGCGCTGCTGGGCGGGATGGAGGAATTCGCCAGCCGCGCCAACCTGACGGCTGAGGAATTCGTCGCAGCGCTCGGCCAGGCCGGTGTCGCGGCCGAGACCTTCCGCGACTTCGTCGAGGCCGGGCTGGTCTGGCGCGACGTGGTGCGCGCCCGCTTCGTCGGCCGCACCAGCATTTCCGACAAGGAGGTCGACCGCGCCATCGCCGCGATCACCCAGTCGGCCAGCGTCCGGGTGCTGCTGTCCGAAATCGTGATCCCGACGACCCCGGGCAACGAATCCAAGGCCCGGGCCGTGGCGCGCCGGCTGCAGGTCCAGGTGCGCGGCGAGGAAGCCTTCGCCGAGGCTGCGGCGCAGTATTCCGGGGCCGCCACGGCGGGCTCCGGCGGCCAGCTTGGCTGGCAGTCGATGGCCGATCTTCCGCCCGAGATCCAGACCGCGGTCCTGGCGCTCCAGCCCGGACAGGTCTCGGCTCCGGTGGATGTCGCGGACGGCGCCGCAATCTTCCTCCTGCGCGAGATCGAGCAGGGCCAGCCGGTCGATGTGACCGCCAGCGAGGTCGAGTATGCGCTGGTCAACCTCGGTTATGCCCGCGATCCGGTGGCCGAGGCCGAGCGGCTGCGCACCGAAGCCGACACCTGCAACGACCTCAACGGCCTGGTGCCCGCGGCGGTGCCCGAAAGCGGGCTCCTGCGCACGACGCAACCGGCAACGCAGGTTCCGGGTGACCTGTCGCTGGAACTCGCGCGGCTCGATCCCGGCGAAGGCGCGCCGGTGGCGCGGTCGGGCGTTCCGCTTTACCTGATGCTCTGCGCGCGAAACCCGATCCTGCAGACGCCGGTCAACCGCGAGGCGGTGCGCAGCAGTCTGCTGAACCAGCGGCTGGCGGCCCTTGCCGATGGGTTCCTCGAAGAGCTGAAGGCCGATGCGGTGATCACCGAACCCGGCCTCCTGCCACCGTCCATCGAAGATGCCACGGACTGAGCCGGGGACGCTGGTTGTCAGCTGCGGCGAGCCGGCAGGAATTGGCCCGGAACTCGTCGCAAAGGCGCGCGCGGCGCTGGGCGCGCGACTGCCGTTCGCCTGGATCGGAGATCCCCGCCAGCTGCCGTCGGGCACGGCCTTTGCCGAGATTGCCGCACCAGAAGAAGCGCGCCGCGTGCCCGCCGGCCGCCTGCCGGTTCTTCGCCTGGACATCGGCCCGGCGCCCGTGCCCGGCCGCCCCGATCCGTCCCACGCCGCCGGCGTTGTCGCCGCCATCGCCCAAGGAGTGCGGCTGGTCACGTCCGGGGCCGCGGCGGGCCTCGTCACCCTGCCGATCAGCAAGAAGGCGCTGCGGGACGGCGCGGGCTTTGCCTATCCCGGCCATACCGAATACCTCGCACACCTCGCTGGCGTGCCGCGCGCGGTGATGATGCTGGCTGGCCGCGGCCTGCGGGTGGTGCCCGTCACCATCCACGAGCCGCTGTCCGCGGTGCCGCGGCTGCTGACGCCGGACCTGCTGGAGGCGACGCTGCGCATCGCCCGCGCCGGCCTGATCGGCGACTTCCACATCGCCGCGCCCCGCATCGCCGTCGCCGGGCTGAACCCGCACGCCGGCGAGGGCGGCGCCATGGGTCGCGAGGAGATCGAGGTCATCGCCCCGGTGCTCGCCCGCCTGCGCGCGGAGGGGATGGACCTGACCGGCCCGCACCCCGCCGACACGATGTTCCACCCGGCGGCCCGGGCGCGCTACGACGTTGCGGTCTGCATGTACCACGACCAGGCGCTGATCCCGCTGAAGGCGTTGGACTTCGCCGGCGGCGTCAACGTTACCCTTGGTCTGACCTTTGTGCGCACCTCGCCCGACCACGGCACCGCCTTCGACATCGCCGGCAAGGGCATCGCCAACCCGGCCAGCACCGTCGCCGCGCTGCGTTTGGCGGCCCGCATGGCGGCGGCAAGAGCGGCGAATTGATCGGCGCGCACGGCGCAAGCGGTGGCATGGTCCGTCCCGAGTGCAGCATCGGGGGAGGGGCGCTGGCGACGCTTGCGGTCTGAGCCCAGGTGGACAGCCCTTCCCGCTTCTGCAAAAGCCCGGCGCATGAACAGCATCGACTCGCTTCCGCCGCTCCGCGAGGTCATCGCCCGCCACGGGCTGTCGGCGAAGAAAGCGCTGGGACAGAATTTTCTTCTGGACCTCAACATCACCGCCAAGATCGCCCGCCTGGCCGGCGACCTGTCGCAGTCCTCGGTGCTGGAGGTCGGCCCCGGCCCCGGCGGGCTGACGCGGGGGCTGCTGGCGGAAGGCGCGGGCCATGTGACGGCGGTGGAGAAGGACGCGCGCTGCCTGCCCGCGCTGGCCGAGATCGCCGACGCCTACCCGGGTCGGCTGACTGTGGTGGGCGGCGATGCGCTGGACTTCGACCTGGCCACCCTGCCCCGGCCAGTGAAGATCGTCGCCAACCTGCCCTACAATATCGGCACCGAACTCCTTCTGCGCTGGCTGACGCCCGTCGCCTGGCCGCCGTCGTGGCAGAGCCTGACGCTGATGTTCCAGAAGGAAGTGGCCGAGCGCATCGTGGCCCGGCCCGGCACCGAAGCCTACGGCCGCCTTGCCGTCCTGGCCGCCTGGCGGACCGAGGCGCGGATCGTGCTGACCCTGCCGCCCGCCGCCTTCACCCCGCCGCCCAAGGTTTCTTCGGCGGTCGTCCACCTGACGGCCCTTCCCGGCCCGCGGTTTCCGGCAGAGCTTGCGGCGTTGTCGCGGGTAACGAGAGACGCCTTCGGGCAGCGGCGCAAGATGCTGCGGGCCAGCCTTCGGGGGCTTGCGCCCGACATCGAGGACCGGCTCCGGAGCCTCGGCATCGACCCGACGGCCCGTGCGGAAACCCTGGACCTCGCCGCGTTCTGTGCCATCGCGCGGACGCTGTGACGCCCGCGCACCCGGCCTAGGGCGTGTCGCGCCCAATCAGATCCAGCAGACCCCGCGCCCCGGGCGTGACCCCGGGCCGCCGGCCGCCCAGGCGGCGCCGGGTGCTGGTGCGGCCCGGGGACAAGCCCGGGGCGCGCGGGTTGGACTCGCGCCATTGAATCCGGACGGCAGAGACACGCTCTAGTTGTGGAACCTCAACAGGTTGTCCATCGGTAACGCGACGGCGCCCATGCCGGCGCAGCCATAGCCCGTGATGCTGGCGCCGAGTAGGCCCATGTTGCGGGCGCGAGTGCGATCATCGGAAAGGTCGGCAGCGGCAGCGAACGCAGCGCCGATGTTGCCGGCCATCAGTCCGCCGAACAGCCGTGCTGCGCCCAACTCCTCGACGCTGCCTGCGCGCGCGATCCACAGATAGGAGAAGACG
>JANOGU010000347.1:0-4543 GCA_031406135.1 Rhodobacterales bacterium | reverse complement strand
CCGCGCGATCGTATCCACCCGCTTCAACTCCACCTCCGTCCGCTGCCCCGCAACGGACGGTCTGCCAGATCAGCAGGGGGGTCAAAATTGGACGCCGATCACCCCGCCTAAGGGGTCAAAATTGCATGCTGAAACACACAGAGGTCGGACCAGTCGGTGCGGAACAGCACGTTGTTGCCTGCCGCAAATCTGCCGTTGTCGCGCTCCCACTTCTCCAGGAACGCCCGGTCGATCACCGGGCTTCGGGCGGGCTCTGTAGAGCAATCAGACCGACTCGTCCTTTCCCGCTCCATCCCCTATCGGATGGGCATAACTATGCATCCTGTAAGGAGAAAAGCCTTGCAGCGCGCTTCACAGGAGACCAGCCGGACGTCGTTGAGCGTAGCAGACCAGTTTAATCTGACAATGCCCCCGGTGATCATCAGGTTGCGGGCATCGTCGATCCAGCGCCCGGTGGTGAGTTGCTGGAACAGGGTCCGGTCCAGTTTGCGCGGCGTCCGGAAGTCGACATCCTCGATGGCGGCGCCGATGTGGCGCAGCTTCGCCGCGCGCATGCGGGTCTGGAACCGCCGGGTATTGCGGCTGGCGACCTCGCGGTCGACCAGCAGGCCGAGCCATTCGGGGTGGCTCAGATCGGTGGTGGCGTCCTGCGTCTGCAATTCGAGGAACGCCTCGGCCATGCCGTCGAGCCGCAAGGCGCGGAGCTGTTCCAGGGTGGGGTGGGTGAGCATCGTCTCTCCTTTCAATGGAAGTAGCCGGGGCCGCGGATATTGCCGTGCCGGATCGCAGGCCCGTCCGCGGCGGGGTCGGGCCGGCTGCGATGGAGGTTGTTCTTCAGGATCGAATTGACCGAAGAGTAGGACCGCGCCCCGATCGTGAGCGCCCGCTCGCAGGCCGCCTCCAGCGCTTCGGGGCCATGCGGCTTGGCCAGGCGCATGATGCCGAGGCAGGAACGGAACCCCTGTTCGGGATGGCTGCGGTCGCGCAGGATCACCGCGACCAGCGTCGCGGTGTTCGGCCCGATCTTCGCCGCCCAGTGCTTCAGCCGTTCCGGCGACCATTCGCAATAGCGCCGGTGGCTGGCCGGCATGTGATCGGCGACGGTGGTGTGCTGGCGGTTGGACGAGGTCCTGGCATGGGCGGCGACACGTTTGCCATGGTGGAAAATCTCGACCGTCCGCGCGGTGAGCCGGACCCAGACCTTCTCGCGAAGCAGGCCATGCGGGGCCGAGTAGTAATGCTTTGCGACCTCGACATGGTAGTCGAGCCCGACGGTGCACTGCTTCCATTCGGAGAAGACATGGGGCTCGGCCGGCAAGGGCCGCAGCGCCGACCGTTCGATCTGCTCGAACAGGTCCCGGCGGCTGGCACCGAGATGCCGCGTCACCCGGTCGTTCAGTCGATCGACGAGGGTGCGGATCGCGGCGTTCAGGTCCGTCAGCGAGAAGAACCGCTGGTTGCGCAGACGGGCAGCGATCCAGCGCTGTGCAATCTGGACCGCCACCTCGACCTTGGCTTTGTCGCGGGGCTTGCGCGGCCGGGCGGGCACGATCGCCGTGCCATAGTGCTCGGCCATGTCGCCATAGGTCCGGTTCACCGTCGGCTCGTAGAAGCAGGCCCTGGTGACACCCGACTTCAGGTTGTCGGAAACGATCTGCGCCGGAACCCCGCCGAAATACCCGAAGGCCCGTCCATGCGCGCCGATCCAGTCGGACAGCCCCTGGCTCCAGCTCGCCTCGGCATAGGTCAGGTTCGAGGCGCCAAGCGCGGCCACGAACAGCTGCGCCCGGCGAACCTCGCCGGTCGCCGCATCGACGACCTCCAGCGTGGTGCCGGCATAGTCGACGAACAGCCGCTCGCCGGCGACATGGTGCTGGCGCATCACCGGCGTCAGCCGGCCGCTCCAGCGGCGGTAGAGATCGCAAAACCGGCTGTAGCCGTAGCCCGCAGGGTGAACCGCGCGGTATTCCTCCCAGAGCAGTGACAGCGTCACGCCGGGGCGCTTCAGTTCGCGGTGGATCGCCGGCCAGTCCGGTTGCGCCTCGACCAGCCGGCTCGGGCCGCCGATCGGATGGAACAGCAACGCCTCCAGCGCGGCGTCGGTCATCTCCGCCGCAAGCGGCCAGGTCAGCCCGGCAAGCTGCACCCGCTTGAGATAATCGCTGGCGGTGCTTTGCCCGACACCGAGGCTCGCCGCAATCTTCCGCGTCGACAGCCCGCCGGCATGCAGCCGCAGTGCTTCCCTGATCTTCCGCATCGCCAGTCTCTTCATGGGCTGCCCGCTCTCCTCAAAAGAGCAAGCGTAGCCCGCCACGGGACTGCCCAGCAGCGTCAGAACCTCACCCCGAAAGGATGACCGGATGCTCCGGAATCGGTGACCGGATCACGATCAGAACGGGTGACCGGATCAAATCGGAATCCCCGACCGGATCACCCCGGAATGCGCACCTGCGCGCACCACGGTGATCCGGCCACGGATTCCATGAGCATCCGGCCATCCATTCCATGGCGATCCGGCCTCCTGTTCCACGAGCATCCGGCCACCCTCGTGTAAGGTCCTGCGGGGCAATCTGAAGCAGCCTATCGTGCCGCGTTTCGACGTGGACGGGGGCGAGATGCGAAGGTTGCCGATGAGGAAGTTCAAAGATGTATTGCGGCTCCATGCAGCTGGCCGATCCGCTCGCGAGATCGGGCCGAGCGTCGGTGTGAGCCGGAGCACGGTCGCGGACTACCTGCGCCGTGCGGAGGTGGCGGGCCTGTCCTGGCCATTGCCCGAAGGGTTGGATGAGGACGCGCTGGAGCAGCGGCTGTTCCCGCCTCTGCCGCCCTCGAAGGGCCGCCAATTCGCCGAGGTGGACTGGGCAGAGGTCCATCGCGAACTGAAGCGGGCGGGCGTCACGCTGGCGCTGCTCTGGGACGAGTATCGCGGCCAGCACCCGGACGGCTACGGCTATTCAGCGTTTTGCGAGCACTACCGGCGCTGGGTCGGACGCCTTTCCCCGGTCATGCGCCAGCGCCATGCCGCGGGCGAGCGGATGTTCGTCGACTATTCCGGCACCCGGATGGCGGTGATCGACCCGACCACGGGCGCGGCGCGCCCGGCCGAGATCTTCATCGCGGTGATGGGCGCCTCGAACATGACCTACGTCGAGGCAAGCTGGAGCCAGACGCTGCCGGACTGGATCGGCGCGCACACCCACGCCTTCGCCGCGTTCGGTGCGGTGCCGGCGCTGGTCGTGTCCGACAACCTGAAGTCCGGGGTGATCCGCGCCTGCTTCTATGAGCCCGAGATCAACCGCAGCTACGCCGGGATGGCCACCCATTATGGCACCGCCATTCTGCCGGCACGGCCCTACAAGCCGCGCGACAAGGCAAAAGTCGAAGGGGCAGTTCTCCTTGTCCAGCGCTGGATCATCGCCAGGCTGCGCAACCGGCGGTTCTTCAGCCTTGAGGAACTGAACGCAGCGATCCGCGACGAGGTCGCCCGCCTGAACGCCCGCGTCAGCCGCCACCTCGGAGCGTCGCGCCGGCAGCTCTTCGAGACGCTCGACCGTCCCGCGATGCAGCCGCTGCCGCCGGAACCGTTCGTCCATGCCGACTGGCGCCAGGCAACGGTCGGAGTCGACTACCACGTCCGGCTCGAGGGTCATCATTATTCGGTGCCTCATGATCTGCTCCGGCAAAAGCTCTGGGCGCGGTTGACCGCCAGCACGGTCGAGATCTTCCGTGCCGGCAAGCGCGTGGCCTGCCACCGACGCGCCGCGCCCGGCGACACGCGCGCCACAACGCTGAACGACCATCGGCCTGCCAGCCATCGCCGCCATGCCGAGACCACGCCAGACCAGCTGCGCGAACGCGCCGCCCGCATCGGCCCCGCCACCGCCATCCTGATCGACGTCATCCTCCGCGACCGTCCCCATCCCGAGCAGGGCTTTCGCTCCTGCCTCGGCATCCTGCGCCTGGCCCGCAGTTACGGGCCCGAACGGGTCGAGGCCGCCTGTGACCGCGCGCTTGCGATCAACACCCGCACCATGGCCTCGGTGAAGTCGATCCTCATCAACCGCCTTGATGGCCGTCCCCCGGATCGGCCACCAGAAGCCTCTCCCATCACCCACGCCAACATCCGCGGCGCCAAGTTCTTCCACTGAATCCCAAGGAGATACCTCTTGCTGACCCATCCCACCCACGAGGCGCTGAGTGCGCTGAAGCTCGACGGCATGGCCGAAGCTTTCGCCGAGCTTCTTGCGCAAGACAGCGGCCGGAGCCTCGACCCCGTCGCCTGGATCGGGCTGATGCTCGACCGCGAGCAGGCCCGGCGCGGCACCCGCCGCTTCCAGTCGCGTCTGCGCGCGGCCAACCTTCGCCACGGCGACGCCTGCATGGAAAATGTGGACTACCGGACTGTTGAATTTCACTCAGAACTGAGCCGGGTTTTTCATCGAGAAGTGAGCCACCTCTGATTATGGATTTCGGGTCAGGCGGGGGTCAAGACATGTGTTGTCTCCTTCTTTCTCTTGGCAGCTGATGCAACTGCTGAGCTTGC
>JANOGU010000110.1:0-2557 GCA_031406135.1 Rhodobacterales bacterium | reverse complement strand
AGTTGTCGAGGGGATGGCCATTGTCAAGTGCGTCCGCAGCCTCGGCGAAGGAGATGCCATGCTTGCGCAGGTTGTCAGCGGCTTTCCCATTGAGAGTCTTAAGTTAAGATAGAATTAACCATTTGGGTTAACACACTGGCGTTCCACGAGAAAGGACGCCGCCATGACCGACGTGATCTGCAAGCGCTGCCAGGCAACCGGGTATGTGAAGAATGGCATGGTGCGGGGCCTGCAGCGTTACAAGTGCCAGTCTTGCGGGTGCAATTTCACCATGACGGCGGCGCGCGGCAAGCCTGCGGCGATGAAGGCGCTGGCGATTGTTCTGTATGCGATGGGCAACATGAGTTTCGGCTCGATCGGGCGGATTCTGGGGGTGAGCGACGTGTCGGTGCTGAACTGGGTGCGGGCCGAGGCGCGCGCTCTGCCCGAGCCCGAGGTGAAGGCGGAGCAGGTGGTGGTGACGCTGGACGAGATGTGGCACTTTCTAAAAAAAAGTCTCGAAAAACATGGATTTGGCGAGCTTATGACGCTGTCTCTCACAAAACCATGGCCTCACGTTGTTGGTGGCCGTGATGACGCCACATGTCAAAAGCTTCTCGACAAGATCGGCGCGAAAGGCCGGATCTTCGTCACCGACGACTGGGACGGCTACCACCGCCTGATTCCGGAGAAGCAGCTCTTCACCGGCAAGGATCTGACGATCCACATCGAGCAGGACAACAGCAACATCCGCCACTTCATCGCCCGTTTCCGCCGGAAGACAAAAGTGGTGTCGAAAAGCAAGGAGATGATTGACTTGTCACTGAGATTGTATCATCACCTGCACGACACGCCCGCCAACTTCCTTGCAAAATGCGCGGTTTTCGCATCTATCTTTGCTTAGGATTCTCATATGCTGTAACTACCCACCCCCGCGCATGGTCACGCCATTTTGGGGAGCGGGGTGCCTTGGAGGGTCAACCGGATGGCGTTGAGCGGGGTGATGGCGCGGCGGCGGGCGGTTTCGAGGGTGGAACGGACGGCGGCGTAGAGCTTCGCGCCTTTTTCGGTGCGGAAGCCGCCGGTGATTTTGCGGAATGTCACGCACGGCCTGATGCTGCGTTCCGAGCCGTTGTTGGTGGGCTCCAGCGCCCGGTGTTCGAGGAAGACGAAGAAGTGCTGCCGGTGGCGCTTGATCAGCCGCAGAAGCTTTTTGCCGGTGGTGCAGGCCGGCGGGGGTTTGAGAATCGCGTCGAGGTCCGCGTCGAGCCGGCGGGGTGCCGGCTTTCAGCGTCGCGCCGGCGAGCCTCGGCCGCTTGCGTCCGATCCGGCAGGCGCGCCTCAGCAGGCCACGCAGTTTCTCCGCGTAGACCGTCTCGCCGCACTCGGCGGCATAGCGCAGGTCGCGGTCGAGATGGGCGAGGCAGACCTGATGGCCCTTGGCGGCCCAGCCCATCTGCGCGCCGTAGCGGTCCGACAGCCACCAGTCCGGCCGCCAGCCGCCGAGGAAAGCCTCCACCTCCGCCTTGCCCCGGCCCGCCGCCGCCGTGACCAGCGCCGAGGGCCCGTGGTGGAACACCCAGAACCAGCGGTTGGCCTTGGCCACCCGCATGCCGGTCTCATCGCTCTCGATCACCTTGCCCGCCTTGAGGTCCGCGCCGATGCGCAGCGCCTGGGCGGCAAAAGCGGGCGCGGCCCGGTCCATCATGTTGACCAGGGCACCCTGGCTCAGCCGCACCCCGAACCCATCGGCCAGAAGCGCCTGCAGCCGCTTGAAGCCAACCCCTTGCGTGAAACGCAGGTGCAGCGCCAGCGCCGTCAGCTCCGGCCCGAAGGGCGAGCCCGCCGGCATGTCGGCGGGTGCCGCCGCCTTGAACCGGCGGGCGCAGCACGGGCAGGCACCGCGCATCAGCGTGACGCGCGTGACAACCGGCACGGCCGGCGGCAGCTCCACATGATCATACGCCAGCCACGGCTCCTGCGCGGCCTCGCCAAGCGCCGCCCCGCAGGACGGGCAGGCCGCCAGCCGCTCCTCGCGCAGCGCCGCCGGGTTTTCCGCAAGCTCCCGCGCCACTCCGTCATGCGCTTTGCCGCCGGGCTTCCTGCCGGTGATCGCCGGATCGGACGGCTTCGACCCCCGGCTCGGCGGGACCGACGAGTTCAAGGGCGTCTTCGGCGGCAGCCCCAGCCGCCGCTCCAGATCAGCCACCTTCGCCTCAAGCCGCTCCACCATGCCGATCAGCGACAGGATCAGCGCATCCTTGGCGGCATGGTCGAGAACGGACAAATCAGGGGGTGGAACCATCCACACCTTGACTCACATCCAGCACGCTTTGGCAACCTGAAAATTCACTACGTAAAGGACGGGTGAGCAGTTACGATTTATTGCTTCAAGAATTTTCATATGAGTGTGAACCTGAGGATATGCCAGTCTCGCTTCGTAACGATAAAATTGCGATGCTTGGTTTAGGCCAGCATCACGGATTGCCTACACGATTGCTGGATTGGAGCGAAAGTCCTTTCGTTGCTGCTTTTTTTGCATTCAATGGTCATGTTCGCCAAAGTCTCGATAACAGTT
>JANOGU010000055.1:0-7131 GCA_031406135.1 Rhodobacterales bacterium | reverse complement strand
TCCAGGACCGCGTTGCCCATGGCGCCGCCAAGGATCACGAACTTGTCGTTCGCCTTGGCGTAGCCCTCGCAGACCTTGGCCGCAGCCACGGGGTCCGGCGAGAAGGCCATCACGGTCATGCCCGTCAGCAGGTCGCCCATCTTTTCGCTGGGCGCCCCCTGCAGGGCGATCTTGGCGAGCTTGTTCTTGGCCACACGCACGGACCCGCCGACGGCGCGCATCTGCGCCCGCAGGTCCTGCATCTGCTTGACCGTGACCCCCGCGTAGTGGG
Organism: Rhodobacterales bacterium; assembly: GCA_031406135.1. Taxonomy (GTDB): domain Bacteria; phylum Pseudomonadota; class Alphaproteobacteria; order Rhodobacterales; family Rhodobacteraceae; genus JANOGU01. Next base: position 6,860 of record JANOGU010000055.1, on the reverse strand, counting down.
CTACCACCACGACGCCAGAGCTTTCGAAGATCTGGCCGAGTTCCTCGACCACTTTCTCTTTCTGGGCTCTATCCACAGGTTCACTCCAAGAATGGGGGTTTCCCCCCGGCTCTGTCCTCCGCTCCCCCTTGCGGGGAAGCGGCCTTCGGGTCCGCATTCCGGGTCCCGAAGCCAGAGCCGCCTTTCGGCTTAACCCTGTATCCGTTCCCCATCTCGGGCAGCGAATTAAGACGTTTGCGCGCCAGCCGCCGTCTCGGACAGGACCGGGCGTCTGCGCCCGGTCAACATCCCGGTTTGACCCGGGAATTCGTAGGGTGGGTGTCAACCCACCATGGTGCATCGGCGGGGTGAACCCCGCCCTACACCTCACCCCGCCGTCGCCGACGACAGGTCCACCGACACGCCCGGCCCCATGGTCGAGGCGAGCGACACCTTCTTCAGGTAGGTCCCCTTCGCCCCGGCCGGCTTGGCCCGCGTCACCGCCTCGACGAAGGCGCGGACGTTCTGGGCGAGCTTGTCCTCGCTGAACGACACCTTGCCGATGCCGGCATGCACGACGCCCGCCTTCTCGACCTTGAACTGCACTTCGCCGCCCTTGGCGGCGGTCACGGCGGTCTTCACGTCCATGGTGACGGTCCCGACCTTCGGGTTCGGCATCAGGTTGCGCGGCCCGAGGATCTTGCCCAGGCGCCCGACCAGCGGCATCAGGTCCGGCGTGGCGATGCAGCGGTCGAACTCGATCTTGCCGCCCTGGATGATCTCCATCAGGTCTTCCGCCCCGACGATATCGGCCCCGGCCGCCTTGGCCTCCTCGGCCTTGCCGCCACGGGCAAACACCGCGACGCGCACCGTCTTGCCGGTGCCGTTCGGCAACTGCACCACGCCGCGGACCATCTGGTCGGCATGGCGCGGGTCGACGCCCAGGTTCATCGCGATCTCGACGGTCTCGTCGAACTTGGCCGAGGCCGCCTTCTTCACCAGCGCCACCGCCTCCTCGACGGAGACATTCGACTTTCCGGCGAACAGGGCCTCGGCGGCTTTCGTGCGCTTTGCGATACGTGCCATCGGACTTACCCCTTCACCGCAATGCCGCAGGACTTGGCGGAGCCGAGGATGATGTTCATCGCCGCCTCGACCGAATTGGCGTTGAGGTCCTTCATCTTGGTCTCGGCGATCTTGCGCACCTGCGCCACGGTCACCGTGCCGGCGACCTCGCGGCCCGGCTTCGGCGAGCCCTTGGGACGGTTGCGCTTGCCGACGTTGGGCAGCGCCGCCGCCTGCTTCAGCATGAACGACGCCGGCGGCGTCTTCAGCTCCAGGCTGAACGACTTGTCCTGGTAGTAGGTGATGATCACCGGCACCGGCGTGCCGGCCGGAATCTCCGACGAGCGCGCGTTGAATTCCTTGACGAACATCATGATGTTCAGCCCGCGCTGACCCAGCGCGGGGCCCACCGGGGGCGAAGGGTTGGCCTGCTGGGCTTTCACCATCAGCTTCAGGCTTCCCATGACCTTCTTGGCCATCGGCCGTCTCCCAATCACGGCGCCCGGAAGGGCGCGGTTTAGCGGTGCGGTCCGTCGTGCCGGATCAGGTCCGGCACGCTCGCCTCCCGCGGTTCACACGTCAGAGCTTTGACACCTGCGTGAATTCCAGTTCCACCGGCGTCGGCCGCCCGAAGATCGACACGCTGACCTTCAGCCGGCTGTGGCCCTCGTCCACGTCCTCGACCATCCCCTCGAACCCGTCGAACGGGCCGTCGGTGACCTTGACCTTCTCGCCGATGTCGAAGCGGATCAGGTTGCGCGGCGCTTCCAGCCCCTCTTCCACCCGGTTCAGGATGCCGTTCACCTCGGTGTCGCGCATCGGCATCGGCCGGCCCTGCGGGCCAAGAAAGCCGGTCACCCGGTTGATCGAGGAGATCAGGTGATAGCCGCGGTCGCTCATCTCCATGTGCACCAGCACATAGCCCGGCATGAACCGGCGCTCGGAGATCACCTTCTTGCCGCGGCGAATTTCCAGCACCTCTTCGGTCGGCACCAGAACCTCGTCGATCTGCTCCTGCAGCCCGGCGTCGGCCACGTCCTTGCGGATCTGCTCGGCGACCTTCTTCTCGAAATTCGAGAGGACGCTCACCGAATACCAGCGCTTCGCCATCGGTCCTGCCACCTTGCCCATGACCCGGGGTTGCCCCCCGCGGCCGCCTGCTCCGTCACGTCCCGAAACGAAAACAGCGCGCAACCCGAATCGTTGCGCGCTCCCGTCTTGCCGGAACGGGGGGCGTCTACAGCCCCCGTGCCACAGTTGCAAGGGCGCCGGTCAGCCGAAGCTGTTCAGAGCCGCGCTCAGACCCCAGCGGATCACGATGTCGACCAACGAGAAGAAGGTCGCCGTCAGCGCCGCCATGACAAACACCATGATCGTCGTCAGCACGACCTCGCGGCGGGTCGGCCAGACGATCTTGGCCACCTCGGCGCGGACCTGCTGCATGAACTGGAAGGGGTTGGTCCGGGCCATGGCTCTCTTCTTCGGGCGGTCACGCGGCGGCAGATACGCGCTCGCACGCCCGAGTTCAAGCGCCGCGCCGACGATGCCGGCTCAGGCCCTGGACCGGGGCTGCCGGGAAACCTCGCGCCGGCGCTCGGCCGCCGCCATCATCGCCAGCCTGCCGAACAGGTCCGCATCTGCCGGGTTCGCCCGGCGCGACGGCCGCATGGATGCGAGGAACGACCGGATCGACCGCAGCGCCGCCCAGGGCGCGCGGACCGGCGTGACGGCCTCTGGCGCTGGCTGCTTCGCCGTGTCCGCTGTCCGGTCGGGCTCTTCGGCCAGCGCTGCGTTGTGCAGCGAGCCGCCGCGGTAAAGCGCGAAATAGAACCCGGCCACGACCAGAAGCGGCAGGGCGGAGATCACCTCCTGGCGCCCGGAAAGAACCGCCACGGCGACCGCCCCGGCCAGCAGCGGCGCGATCAGCCACGCCGCACGGCGGCGCTGGCGCGAGGATGTCGGGGGAGAAGGGACATCGGTCATCGGCATGCCTCCCGCAATCGCCCCGCTGGCGGGGACAGTGCGCGCGCCCGTCCCCGCGACGGGCGCGGCCGTTGCTCAGCTGGCGGCGCGCATCTGGCGCAGCGCCTCGCGGCGGCGCTCGGCGGCGACCATCGCGGTGAGCCGGTCGAAGGCGTCGCCGCTCTGCCCGGCGCGAGCATTGGCGGGCTGGCGACGCGACAGCGAGGCGACCGCCGAGGCGGCCAGGCGGGTGGGGGCATTCAGCAACCGGGTGAACAGCGGACGCATTGGTTTACTCCGTCTCTACACCGACTAATAGATTAACCAAATCGGACGGAAATCCGGCGCGCATGGGGAAGCTTGGGGGTATTAAGGAGGAATGGCAGGGGCAGCAGGGCTCGAACCCGCGACCTACGGTTTTGGAGACCGTCGCTCTACCAGCTGAGCTATACCCCTAAGGCCGGGCTGTGTCCTATGATGGCGCGACCCTGAAATCAAGCGGGCTGATCGCAGCGATGCCTGGGTTTTTCCCCCATGCCACCGCAGCGCGGCAGCGCTCGCTGCGTTGGCATGGTCGTGCAGGCTCCGCGGACGTTGTGGCCGACATCGCCGCGCACGCCTTTCGGGAAACGCGCTTGTCGGCTACCTTCGGCCACATTTGGAGCGGTGAGGGACGAGATGCTGCCGAAAGCTCAAAGAGCGACGTTCGCGATTGCGGATATTTCCGGCTACACGAAATTTCTGGCGCAGGTCGAGATCGAGCATGCGCAAGACATCGTCGCGGATTTTCTCTCGACCGTCGTCGAGGCGCTCAGGCCGAGCTTTCGGCTGGCCAAGTTCGAGGGCGACGCGGCCTTCCTCTATGCTCCTGGCAAGGAGATGGACGGGTCGAAGTTGCAGGACCTGATCGAGGGCGCCTATTTCGCCTTCAGGCGCCGGCTCCGGGATGTGCGTCAGGCCTCTGCCTGCACCTGCAGCGCCTGCGCGCGGATGGCCGATCTCGACTTCAAGTTCGCCGTCCATCATGGCGAGATGGTCGTGCAGAGGATGGCCGGACTGGAGGAACTTGCCGGCCGCGATGTGATCGTCGTCCACCGGCTGCTCAAGAACCGGATCAAGGAGACGCTCGGCCTGAATGCCTATGCGCTTTACTCGGATGCCTGCGTGCAGGCGATGGGGATCGATGCGGATGGTCAGGGGCTGGCCGCGACGACCGAGAGCATCGACGATATCGGTGAGACGGGGGTCCGGACCCGCGACCTAGATGACGCCTGGCAGCGGGAGGCGGTGCGCGAACGCCGGCTGGTCGAAGCCGATGCCGCCTATGTCAGATGGGCCTTCGACCTGCCCGCGCCGCGGCAGGTGGTCTGGGACTATGCGACCGTGCCCGGCCAGTGGCAGCAATGGTGGTTCGCCACGTCGATCAACGAGGTTTCCGAAGACGGACGGCGGGGGGTCGGCACCCAGAACCACTGCATGCATGGCGATGCCGTGGTCATCGAGGAGATCCTCGACTGGAGCCCGCCCGAATACTTCACCATCGGAATCACGCTTCCGGCACCCGGAGCGCCGCAGATCGTCATGACGAGGGCGGTCATCAACGGCGCGGATGGCAATTCGGTGCTGGAGATGCGGGTCGAGGCCCCGGCGCCCGAAGATCGCGACTTCGTCGACCATGCCGCCGAACACTTCGCCGGGCGGATGGTCCCGGCGATCGAGCGGTTCCGCGAAACCCTGTCGGCGCGGCGTGCGGTGGCGGATTTGCCCAACGAACCCGAGATCACGGCCGGTCGGGCGCGGTTCCTGAGCGCACCGCTGGTCTGACGCCCGACTTGGCGTCGGCCTTTTCGTCCCAGGGTGCCATCTCAGCCTCATCGATCGACGGTTCCCGAGCGGTTCTCCTGCGGCGCTTGCCAGTTCGGGCCGGGTGGACCGCCGGGCGACGAGTTGTTCCGTGCCGGTCTCGCGATCTCGGTCGCAGTCCCTCTGGCAGGGTTCGCGTTGCCGGGCGTTGCCGGGCTTTCGCCGCGCGTCAGGTTCGCCCTTGCGATGTTCCGGCTTTGGCTGCGGGTCGGCTGACCGGGGTTCGGCGCGCCGGATGCGGCTTGCCGCGATGGCGTGCCGGGGTGAGGCGGTCTATCATCGCCCGCATGGAACCCGCCCACCAGAATCGCCGCCTTGCCGCGATCCTTTTCGCCGATGTCGTCGGCTATTCGCGGATGATGGCGGCGGACGAGGCGGCGGCACTGGACGCGCTGAACCAGCACCGGGCGGACGAATTCGACCCGGTGGTCATCGCGCACAACGGCCGCGTCGTGAAACTGATGGGCGACGGCGCGCTGGTCGAGTTTGCCAGCGTGGTGGATGCGGTGCATTGCGCGCTGGCGATCCAGATCGCGGCGGCGGGCACGGCGGGCATCAAGCTGCGCATTGGCGTGAACCTCGGCGACATCATCCTGCAGGGCGACGACATCTACGGCGACGGGGTCAACATCGCGGCCCGGCTGGAGCCGCTGGCGGAGCCGGGTGGCATCTGCGTGTCCTCGGTGGTGCATGAAAGCATCCGGGGACGGATCGAGGCGGTCTTTGCCGATGGCGGGTTGGTCGAGGTCAAGAACATCGACCGGCCGGTCAGGATCTGGCGCTGGCATTCGGGCGGGGCAACGGTCGCCGCCCCGGTTCCGGCCCGCGGGTCCGAGGGGCCATCGCTGGCGGTGCTGGCCTTTGCCAACATGTCGGGCGACCCCGAGCAGGAATACTTCGCCGACGGCATCGCCGAGGACATCATCACCGACCTGTCGAAAGTGTCGGGCCTGACGGTGATCGCGCGCAATTCCAGCTTTGTCTACAAGGGCCGCGCGGTGGACCTGCGGGCCGTCGGGCGCGAGCTGGGCGTGGGGCATGTGCTGGAAGGTTCGGTGCGTCGCGCCGGGCAAAGGGTGCGGGTCACGGCGCAGCTGATCGATGCCGCCACCGGAGCGCATCTCTGGGCCGACCGCTACGACGGCGATCTGGCGGATGTGTTCGGGGTGCAGGACGCGGTGACGCTGCAGATCGTCGCGGCGCTGAAGGTGCGGCTTTCCCCGGTCGAAAGGGCGGCCATCGCCCGCGCGGGCACCGCGAACCCGCAGGCGCATGACGCCTTCCTGCGGATGCGGACCCTGCATTTCTCGCCGGGAATGAACAAGGAGATGTGGACGCGGGCAAGCGAACATGGGCTTCGCGCCATCGAACTTGATCCGGGCTATGCCGAGGCGCTGGGGCACATGTCGGTTTTCCAGTGGCTGGACTGGTTCAACGGCTTTTCCGGCGACGCACCCGACGTGATCGCGGCGCGGGCGAATGCCCTTGCCGTGCAAGCCATCGCGGCCGACCCCGAAGACACTTTCGCCAACCTCGGCGTCGGCGTCGCGGCACGCTGGGTGGGCGATCTTGATGTTGCGGTGCAGGCGGTGGCAAAGGCGCTGGCGCACAGCCCGGACGCTGGTCTCCCGCTGTTGCTCAGCGCCGATTTGGCTCTGTGCTTCGGACGGCATGCGGAAGCGACTGCCTTCATGGAACGGGCCATCCGGCTCGATCCGGAATTGTCCCATTATGCGCTTCAGTGGCTGGGCCAGGCGCGGTTCCTGCAAGGCCACTTCGAAACGGCGGCGCTGACCTTCCGCGAGCGGATTCTGCTGGTCCGCGATACCGACCTGGGACGCGGATGGCTGGCGGCGGCACTCGGGCAACTGGGCGAGGTCGCCGAGGCGCGGTCCGTCTGGGCCGACCTGATGTCGATCAAGCCCGACTTCCGAATGGCCCCGCGACTGATCAGGTTCCGCTATCAGCGCCCCGAAGACCCCGCACTGGTG
>JANOGU010000049.1:0-4839 GCA_031406135.1 Rhodobacterales bacterium | reverse complement strand
AGTGGTCGCTGGCCTGATCGCTTCAGGACCGGCCCGGCGCGAGGGTTCGCGCCGGGTCGGTCCGACCGCAAGGCCGGGGGCCGCGGCAACCGCGTCCCCCCACAAATAATCCATTGCGGAGGGGACCCGGATGGCGAAGTTCATCCTGAAGCGGCTGGGTGTGATGCTCCTGACCGCACTGGCACTGACGTTTGTGGTGTTCTACCTCACCAACCTGCCGCCCAATCTCGAGAAACTCGCACGGACCGAGGGCTCGGTGCGGATGACCGACGACGCGGTCGCCGCCTGGATCGAGCAGAACGGCCACTCGGGATCGGTGATCGCCCGCTACGGCCAGTGGCTGGGCGTGGTGCCGGGCTGGACCTACACCGACGAGAAGGGCCAGACCCGCGGGCGCTGCTTCGAGATCGGTGAGGACTCGGCCGCGGCGCCAAGTTTCTGCGGCATCCTGCAGGGCGACTGGGGCTTTTCCACCGTGTTCAAGAAGCCGGTGGCCGGGTCGCTGGGCGACAAGCTCGCGGCGACCGGTTGGCTGATGCTGGCGGTGATGCTGGTCATGGTGCCGGTGTCGCTGGTCCTCGGCGTGCTGTCGGGGATGCGCGAGGGGACGGTGACCGACCGGGCGCTGTCGACCTTCTCCATCGCCTCCACCGCCACGCCGGAATACGTCTCGGGCGTCATCTTCGTCGCGCTCTTCGCCACCGCAGCCACCGGCATCTCGCCGATCCTGGCGGAATACGGGCTGATCGAGCCGAAAAAGACGCTGTTCCTCGCCTCCGCCACCTCGGCGATGGACAATATCACCTTCTGGAACTTCGCCCTGCCGGTGCTGACCATCGCGCTCTACGGCATCGGCTACATCGCCCGCATGACCCGTGCCTCGATGACCGAGGTGATGACGCAGCAGTATATCCGTACCGCCCGGCTGAAGGGCGTGGCGTTCCGCTCGGTGGTGCTGAAGCACGCGCTGCGCAACGCGCTGATCGCGCCCTTCACGGTGATCATGCTGCAGTTCCCCTGGCTGTTGAACGGCGTGGTGATCGTCGAGAGCCTGTTCAACTACAAGGGCTTTGGCTGGACGCTGGTGCAGGCGGCGTCGAACAACGACATCCAGCTGCTGCTGGGCTGTTCGGTGGTCGCGGTGTTCGTGGTGCTGATCACCCAGCTGATCTCCGACATCGGCTACGTCTATCTCAATCCCCGCATCCGACTGGCCTGAGAGGTACACGCATGGAACCCCTGACCTGGACCGGAACCGCGGGCGGCGTGCTGCTTCCCGTGCTTCAGGTGGCCCTCGTGGTGCTGGCGCTGGCGCTGGTCACCAAGTTCCTGCTGACGCTGGCCGGCGTCGGCGGGCCCGGCTTGCCGGATGCCGACGGCGCCGTGACCGGCCGTTCGCCCGGCGACATCGCGACCGAGACGATCCGCTACAGCTTCTTCGCCGCGCTGGCCGCCATGGTGGGCTTGCTGGCCGCCGGGGCGGTGATGCCCTCGCCGGTCGAGGCCGGCATCTTCGGCGCCATGGCGGTGCGCCTCTGGCCGGTCTGGTTGGCGTTGGTGGCCACCTACGTCCTGTCCTTCCGCTACAAGCGCAAGCTGGGGCTCTACGGCAAGCTGTTCGATTCGACCGTGGGCATGATCGGCTTTGCCTTTGTCATGTTCTGGGTCTTCACCGCGATTTTCGCCAACGTCATCATCACTCATGACCCGCTGTCGCAGATCGCCGGACTGAAGAACGACGCCCCCGGCAGCCCCGCCGACAGCGACTATCTCTGGTATCTGCTTGGCGGCGACCATCTGGGCCGCGACGTGTTCAGCCGCATGGTGATGGGCGCGCGCGAGGTGCTGAAGATCGCCCCGGCCGCGACAATGTTCGCCTTCATGGTCGGGATCACGCTGGGCCTGCCCGCGGGCTACCACGGCGGGCGGCTGGACACGGTGATCTCGTTCTTCGCCAATCTCGTGCTCGCCTTTCCGGTGATCCTGCTGTTCTACCTGCTGGTGACACCGGAAATCCGCGTCACCGGCATTCCCATCGTGCTGGCGGCTGTTCTCTTCATCTTCCCGATCATCTTTCTCTGCGTGCTGTGGAACAGCCGGTTCTTCACCGACCCCACGAAGCGCAACATCTACGTCGGGATCACGCTGGCGATCGGCCTCTGGGCCTATTCGGGCCTCGCCTTCAACATGGACCCGCTCGGCGTCTGGTCGATGGAACCGAACATGCTGAACGTGTTCGTCTCGGTCGTCTTCGTGAACTCGCCCGGCGTGTTCCGCATCGTCCGCGGCCTGGTCATGGACATCAAGGCGCGCGACTATGTCTCGGCGGCGCAGACGCGGGGCGAGGGGCCCTGGTACATCATGCTGTGGGAGATCCTGCCCAACGCGCGCGGGCCGCTGATCGTCGATTTCTGCCTGCGCATCGGCTACACCACGATCCTGCTGGGCACGCTGGGCTTCTTCGGCCTGGGCGTCAGCCCTGACAGCCCCGACTGGGGGTCCACCATCGACGACGGGCGGAAGCTGCTGAACCTCTTCCCCCACCCCGCCGTCGTTCCCGCCCTGTCCCTGATGAGCCTCGTGCTGGGCCTGAACCTGCTCGCGGATGGCCTGCGCGAAGAAAGCCTGAAGGATTGACGCCATGACCGAGGTGCTTGTCGAAAAGCCGTGGGACCCGTCCCAGCCGATCCTGGAGATCGAGAACCTGTCGATCTCGTTCTTCACCCGCCTGCGCGAGATTCCCGCGGTGATGGATTTCTCCTGCAGCGTCTGGCCGGGCGAGGCGATGGGCCTGGTCGGCGAGTCCGGCTGCGGCAAATCCACCGTGGCGCTGGCGGTGATGCGCGAGCTGGGCAAGAACGGGCGCATCGTCGCCGGCTCGATCAAGTTCAAGGGCCGCGACCTGACGTTCATGGGCCAGGACGAGTTGCAGAAGATCCGCGGATCGGAAATCGCCATGATCTACCAGGAGCCGATGGCTTCGCTGAACCCGGCGATGAAGATCGGCGCGCAACTCGCCGAAGTGCCGATGATCCACCAGGGCATGGCCAAGGACGCGGCCTGGAAGCTGGCCCGCCAGATCGTGGCCGACGTGCGCCTGCCCGACCCCGACCGCATCGTCAACGCCTATCCGCACCAGCTGTCCGGCGGCCAGCAGCAGCGCATCGTCATCGCCATGGCGCTGATGTCGAAGCCCGCGCTGCTGATCCTCGACGAGCCCACCACCGCGCTCGACGTGACGGTGGAGGCGGGGATCGTCGATCTGGTCAAGGAACTGGGCGAAAAATACGGCACCTCGATGCTGTTCATCAGCCACAACCTCGGGCTGATCCTGGAGACCTGCGACCGTCTCTGCGTGATGTATTCGGGCGAGGCGGTGGAAACCGGCAACGTCGCCGAGGTCTTCGAGACCATGCGCCATCCCTATACGCAGGCGCTGTTCCGCTCGATCCCGCTGCCCGGTGCGGACAAGAACTCAAAGCCGCTGATCTCGATCCCCGGCAACTTTCCCCTGCCGCACGAACGCCCCAGGGGCTGCAACTTCGGACCGCGCTGCGACTATTTCGAGCACCACCGCTGCGACGCGCACGACATCTCCATGGACCCTGTGCCCGACGACGACCGGCACGAGTCGCGCTGCCTGAAGTGGAAAGAAATCGACTGGACCGCCGAGCCGAAGGCGCGCGCGACCAAGGAAAAGCTGCCCCCGGGGCGGGTCGTCCTGAAGATGGAAGACCTGCGCAAATACTACTCTGTCAGCGGCGGCGCCTTCGGCGGTGGTCTCACGAAGGTGGTCAAGGCCAACGAGACGCTGTCCTTCGAGGCGCGCGAGGGCGAGACGCTGGCCATCGTGGGCGAAAGCGGCTGCGGCAAGTCCACCTTTGCCAAAGTGCTGATGGGGCTGGAGACGGCGACCGACGGCAAGATCATGCTGTTCGACCAGAACGTGCAGTCCACGCCGATCCAGCAGCGCAATTCCGATACGATCTCGTCGCTGCAGATGGTGTTCCAGAACCCGTTCGACACGCTGAACCCGTCGATGACCGTCGGTCGCCAGGTGATCCGCGCGCTGGAAATCTTCGGCTGGGGCAAGTCCGACGCCGAACGCGAGGCGCGGATGCTGGAACTTCTGGACCTGGTGAAGCTGCCGCGCCAGTTCGCCGAACGGATGCCGCGGCAGCTTTCGGGCGGGCAGAAGCAGCGCGTCGGCATCGCCCGCGCCTTTGCCGGCGACGCCAAGGTGGTGATCGCGGACGAGCCGGTCTCGGCGCTGGATGTGTCGGTTCAGGCGGCGGTAACCGACCTCTTGATGGACATCCAGCGCGAGAACCGCACCACGCTCTTGTTCATCAGCCACGACCTCAGCATCGTCCGCTATCTCTCGGACCGGGTGATGGTGATGTATCTTGGCCATGTGGTGGAGATGGGCTCGACCGACCAGGTCTTCTCGCCGCCCTACCACCCCTATACCGAGGCGTTGCTGTCCGCCGTTCCCATCGCCGATACCCGCGTCCACAAGAAACGCATCATCCTGGAAGGCGACATCCCCTCGGCGATGAACCCGCCGCCGGGCTGCCCGTTCCAGACCCGCTGCCGCTGGAAGTCGCGGGTGCCGGGCGGGCTCTGCGACAAGGAGGTGCCGCCGGTGCAGATGCTGGCCGACGGCCACCAGGTCAAGTGCCACCTGTCGGCCGAGGTGCTGGCGGAGATGGAGCCAGTGATCACCATCGCGGCGGAGTGAGGGGGGTGGCGTTGGGGGGGGGGGAGGGGCCCCCACCCGCCGGGGTTTGTTGGGGGTTTTGCCACCCCACCCCCCCACACCGGGGGCCCCGGCCCCCC
>JANOGU010000047.1:0-26443 GCA_031406135.1 Rhodobacterales bacterium | reverse complement strand
CACCGCGCCTGACCCCGATCAGGGCCTGACCCGCCTCCACTCCATGATCAGTTCCGTCGGCTCAGGCCCTGATCTCGACGTCGCAAGGGGGGTCAATTTTGGACGCCGATCCGGGGTCAGTTTTGCGCGCCGATTGACACTATGGCCATCGCTGCTGGGGTCACGCCCGGGCCTCCAGCTTCACCACGTTGGCGGCGATGGCGTCGGGGTCCTGACCGGCCACGATGCGCAGCAGGCGGGCCTCCCACGCCTCCAGCGCCGCCCGCCGCTCCGCGTCGAAGCCGTGCCGGTCATAGACCGCGAGAATGCCCTTCTTCCCGTGGCCGATGGTCATTTCCGCGATGTCCGGCCGGACGCGACAGGCCGACAGGCCCGTGCGCATGGTCCTGCGCAGGTCGTGGGGCGTCCATCGTCCCCACGGTGGCACGTCCTTGGCCCCCATGGCCTTGTGCCAGCGCTCCACGGCCCGCGACAGTGCGGCGTTGGTGATCGTCGTTCCCGCCCGTGCCTCGAAGATATGGCCGGTCGCGGGCGCCAGCCTGCGCGCCGCCAGCTGGTCCCTTTCGGCCTTCGCTTCTGCAAGGATCGCAAGCGCGGCGCCGGTCAGCGGCACGTCGTGCGGGGTATCCGTCTTGCCGCGCCGGGCGGCCGGGATCGTCCACAAGTCGCCGTTGATTTCGGCGGCATGCATCCCCGCGACTTCACCGGGCCGCTGCCCCGTGATCAGCAGCACCTTCAGGGCAAGGCCGACCATGCGGTGCAGGCCGCACGTTTCGACGTTCTGCCAGAACGTCCTGATCTCGTCGTGGTCCAGAATCCTGCCACGGGCCGTCTGCCGGAGAGGATCGCGCCGACCCTTCACCGTGATGGAGCTCGGTTTCAGGCCCGCCACCGGATTGGCAGGGATGATATCCCGGTCGGTCGCAAAGTCGAAAAGGTGCCGGGCATAGATCAGCAAGATTGCGGCCTGCCGCGGCGCTCGTGCTGCCTTCGCCTCCACCGCCTCGATCACGTCGCGCCGCCGAACGTCACTTACCTACAAGCCACCGATTGCGGGCAACAGGTCGTTGATGATCAGTGCCCGGATCGCCGCCTCAGACTTGAGGCCGGAGGCGTGCCGGTCCAGCCATTCGGGAGCCAGTTCGGCAACGGTCGGCTCGGCCCGCCGCTTCCGCTTGGCCTCAAGCGGATCGTCACCGCGCTGGACGCGATGGAAAAGGTCGCGGGCCTCGCCCCTTGCCTGCTCCAGTCCCCAGGCGGGCCAGTCGCCGATGGTCTTGAGCCTCTGCCGCCCGTCCACCGTGTAGCGCAAGACGAAGGCCTTCCCGCCTGCCGACGTGAGCCGCAGACCGAAGCCTCGCGGCGCGTCGCGGTGATCGTCGAAAATGAACCGTTGCCCGGTGGCGGGCGGTTCCGCCTTGGCAATGGTGCCGCTCCCACCGTCAGTCAGCTTGGCCATTTGTCACCGGATTTGTCACTGCGCAAAACCGTCGCGAGTGTCCGCGACTGTCTAACAGTGGCTATTTGCCGGGCGTATTTGTCAAGAGAAGCATGCTGTTACAGGAGGTGTTTCCGCAGATTTGTCACAGTTCCAAGCCCTTAGCAGAGCCGACGCAAGCGATGAGGCGTCAGTTTCCGCGCAGCGCCGCGATCACCGCCAGCGCCTCTGGTGTGTCCCAGGCGGCATCGCCGATCAGGCGGGCGGCCTCTCGCCCCTCGGGGTCGAGGATCAGGGTGACCGGCAGGCCGAGGATGCCCAGGCTGCGGGCCAGTTCGGACCGGGGGTCGCGCAGGATCGGCAGGTTGTCTATGCCGGCTTCCGCGAAGAAGCGCTCGATGGCGGCGGGGGGATTGCGGCCGGTGGCGACGGTGATGACCGGGATGCCGCCTTCGGCCAGCCGCGAGAGCGTTGGCATCTCCCCAAGGCAGGGGGCGCACCAGGTGGCCCAGAAGTTCACCACCACCCACTGGCCGTGCCATTCGGCAAGGGTGCGGTCGGCGTCGGCAAGGTCGGTCAGCGCGATCTGCGGCACCTCGGCCGGTTCGCCGTGGATCGCGAGTTTGCGCATGTCGCCGGCCTTCGCCGCCTCGGCGGCGGCCGGGTCGGCCTGCGCCGGGGTGGCGAGGATCAGGGCCAAGGTGTAGAGGACGGCAAGGACGCGCAAACGGGACCTCCGGACGATGACCGACAGCAACACGATGTGGGGCGGGCGCTTTGCCGCCGGGCCGGACGCGATCATGCAGGCGATCAACGCCTCGATCGCCTTCGACCGGCGGCTCTACGCCCAGGACATCGCGGGCAGCCGCGCCCATGCCGCGATGCTGGCGGCTCAGGGCATCATCAGCGATAGCGATGCGGCGGTGATCGGGGAAGGGCTGCTCACCGTATTGTCAGAGATCGAAGGCGGAACCTTCCCCTTCCGGGTGGAGCTGGAGGACATCCACCTCAACATCGAGGCGCGGCTGACCGAGATCGTGGGCGAGGCGGGCAAGCGCGTCCACACCGCCCGGTCGCGCAACGACCAGGTGGCGGTGGATTTCCGGCTGTGGGTGCGCGACCAGTGCGATGCGGCGGTCGCGGGAATGACGGCGCTGATGCGCGCCTTCGTGGCGCAGGCGGCGGCGGGGGCGGACTGGGTGATGCCGGGATTCACCCATCTGCAGACCGCCCAGCCGGTGACCTGGGGGCACCACATGCTGGCCTATGTGGAGATGCTGGCACGGGACCGGGGGCGGTTCGAAGATGCGCGGGCGCGGATGAACGAATGCCCGCTGGGCGCCGCCGCGCTGGCGGGGACGTCGTTTCCGATCGACCGGGAGATGACTGCGGCAGCGCTGGGCTTCGACCGCCCCACGGCGAATTCGCTCGATTCGGTCGCCGACCGCGACTTCGCGCTGGAATTCCTGTCGGCCGCCGCGATCTGCGCCATGCATCTGTCGCGGTTCGCCGAGGAGCTGGTGATCTGGTCCTCGGCGCAGTTCCGCTTCGTCCGGCTGTCCGACCGCTGGACCACCGGGTCGTCGATCATGCCGCAGAAGAAGAACCCCGACGCGGCGGAACTTCTGCGCGCCAAGCTTGGCCGCATCCTGGGGGCGACCGTGGCGCTGTTCACCGTGATGAAGGGGCTGGCGCTGACCTATTCCAAGGACATGCAGGAGGACAAGGAACAGGTCTTCGACGCCGCCGACACGCTGATGCTGGCGCTCGCCGCGATGGAGGGCATGGTGCGCGACATGACCGCCAACCGCGAGGCGCTGGCGGCGGCGGCGGGGTCGGGGTTTTCCACCGCCACAGATCTGGCCGACTGGCTGGTGCGGCGGCTGGGCCTGCCGTTCCGCGAGGCGCATCACGTGACCGGGCGGATCGTGGCGCTGGCCGAAGCCAAGGGCTGCGACCTGCCGCAGGTGCCGCTCAAGGAGATGCAAGGTGTTCACGCCGGGATCACCGCCGAGGTGTTCACGGTGCTGGGAGTGGACAATTCGGTGAAAAGCCGCACCTCCTATGGCGGAACCGCCCCGGAGCGGGTGCGCGAGCAGGTGGCAAGGTGGCAGGCGGCGCTGGGATAAACGGCAGGAACGCGGGGCGTGAGAGCACGCACCTTGCGATGGTGGTGGCGCTGCTGTTGCTCGCCGCCTGCACCAGTCCCAGCCTGACGGCCGGGATCACCCTCGGCCCCAACGGCATCGGCGTGACGCCCGTGGTCAGCACCAACGTCGGCGGACTGGGCGTCGGCATCACCCCCGGAACCATTCGCTGAAGGAGCCCTGCATGCGCCCGATCCTGACCCTCTGCGCCCTGCTTC
Organism: Rhodobacterales bacterium; assembly: GCA_031406135.1. Classification (GTDB taxonomy): domain Bacteria; phylum Pseudomonadota; class Alphaproteobacteria; order Rhodobacterales; family Rhodobacteraceae; genus JANOGU01. Next base: position 22,640 of record JANOGU010000047.1, on the reverse strand, counting down.
TCGTTGCCGCCTGCGGCGCCGACGGCGCCCCGCAACCGCCGGCCAAGCCGGCGGGCCTCAGCGTGACCGGCGAGGTCAGCGCGGGGGTTGTTGCGACCGGCGGCGGCTGACGGTGTCGGCCCTGCGGCTGACCTACCTGGCCCTCGCGGTCTGGGGCGCGGTCCATCCGATGGTCTGGTTCCTGCGGCACATGCGCGAGACGGGGACCGGCCTCGGCGGCCTGATCGAAGCCTGGTACGTCAACGCCTCCACCACCGGCCTGACCTGGGACCTGACCATCGCCGCGGTGACGCTGACCGTGTGGGTTCTGGCCGAGACCCTGGTGCGAAAGAACTGGGAGGCGCTGGCCGCGATCCCGGCGACGTTCTGCGTCGGAGTGAGCTGCGGGCTGCCGCTTTACCTGTTCCTGCGCTCGCGGCCGGTGCGGTGAGGACGCTGGTCTCTTCCGGCTTTTCGCGCGCGGTCCGGATCGGGCCCTTTGTCAGCGTGACGGCACGGCGGCGAAGGGCGACCCCCCATGGCCAGGCGAAGCGCGTCCTGGAGATCATCCTTGCCGCGCTGGCCGAGGTCCATTTCCCGGCCGCCGCGCGGGCGCATGGCGAGGTGTTCGGGACGATCCGCCCGGCCTGCACCGTCATGGTGGTGACCGGTTTCGTCGATCCCGACTGGCTGGTGGAGATGGAGGCCGACGCGGTGGTGCCGTGACCTTGCGCGCCGGGCGCGGCGGGCACAGGATGGGCCGATCCCCGGAGGCCCGCCGATGAACGTCCAGACCGCGCTGCCCAACCTCGACTTCCGCACCGAACGCGAGGAGATGGCCGCTGCCTTCCGCTGGTGTGCGCGGCTGAAGATGAACGAGGCGGTGGCCAACCACTTCTCGCTGGACGTCGGGAGCGGGCGGATTCTCATCAACCCCAACCAGCGGCATTTCGAACTGATCCGGGCCTCGGACCTGCTGCTTCTCGACGTGAACGACCCCAAGGTGATGGAGCGCCCGGATGCGCCGGACCCGACGGCCTGGGGGCTGCACGGGTCGGTGCATCGGCTGTGTCCGCATGCGACCTGCCTGATGCATGTGCATTCGATCTTTGCCACCGTGCTGGCCTCGCTGGCCGACTCGCGGCTGCCCGCGGTCGACCAGAACACCGCGATCTTCCACAACCGGCTGGTAGTGGACGAGGGCTATGGCGGGATGGCCTTCGAGGCCGAGGGGATGCGTTGCGCCGGGCTGCTGAAGGACCCGAAGGTCAATGTCATGGTGATGGGTAACCACGGCGTGCTGATCCTGGGCCGCAGCGTCGCCGAGACCTGGAACCGGCTCTACTACTTCGAGCGGGCGGCGGAGACCTACATCCGGGCGTTGCAGACCGGGCGGCCTTTGCGGCTCATTTCGGATGCGGTGGCCGAGCAGGTGGCGCAGGAGACCGAGACCTACCCGGGGCAGGCGGAGCGGCACTTGGCGGACATGCAGGAAATTCTCGACCGCGAGGGATCGGATTTCCGGGCCTGAGCACGCGCCGGAGGCCAGTCCGGCGCTGCGCCGGACGGTCCTGACCGTCGCCGCCCTGAACCTCGCCTACTTCGGGGTGGAATTCGCGGGTGCGCTCGTCACAGGGTCCACCGCGCTGTTTGCCGACAGCGTGGATTTCCTGGAGGACGGGTCGGTCAACCTGCTGATCCTGCTGGCCATGGGCTGGACGGCTGTGGCGCGGGCTCGGATGGGCGTGGCGCTGGCGGCGCTGATGGCGGTGCCGGCGCTGGCCTTCCTGGCGATGCTGGCGGCCAAGCTGATCTCCGGCGTGCCGCCGGAGGCGGGCAGGATGACGCTGCTCGGCCTCGGCGCGCTGGCGGTGAACCTGACCTGCGCGTTGTTGCTGGCGCGCCACAGGCACGGAAGCGGGACGCTGACCAAGGCCGCGTTCCTGTCGGCGCGCAATGACGCGGTGGCGAACGTGGCGCTGATCGGGGCGGGACTGGTGACGCTGGCCTGGGCCTCGATCTGGCCGGACCTGATCGTGGGGCTGGGGATCGCCTGGATGAACCTGGACGCAGCGGCCGATGTCTGGCGCGCCGCGCGGGCGGAGCGGGCGGGGGCGGCGTGACGTCCTATCCGGCGGGCGGTTCCCAAAGTTCGACCGGATTGCCCTCCGGGTCGTGGATGCGGGCGAAGCGGCCGTAGCCGCCGGCGTCCCATTCCTCGCGCGTTTCGGCCGCGATGCCGGCGTCGGAAAGCGTGGCGAGGAGCGAGGCCAGGTCGTCCACCCGCAGGTTCAGCATCACCTGCCGGTCGGCCGCGAAGCAGTCGCTGTCCTGCCGGAAGGGGGCAAAGACCGTGGGGCCGGCAGCCTGCATCCAGATCGCTTCATGCCCTGCCGGCAGGCCGAGGTGATCCCGGTACCAGGCTGCCAGCGCCGCGGGATCTAGGGCCCGGAAGAACATGCCGCCGATCCCGGTCACGCCGGCCATGGTTGCTTCCCCGAGGCGAAACGAAAAGGGCCGCCCCCGGGGGCGGCCCTTCCACCGGCCCGCGAGCCGGGCAAGGCTCAGGCGCCGTCCTTCAGCGCCTTGGCGACGGCGAACTTCACCGCGCGGTCGGCGGGCTTCTTGACCTTGGCGCCGGTGGCCGGGTTGCGCACCTCGCGCGCCGGGCGGTCACGCACCGTCAGCTTGCCGATCCCCGGCAGCGACAGCGTGCCGCCAGCGGCGACGGTGCGGCCGGCCACCGCGGCCAGCGCGTCCAGCACCGCGCCCGCCACCTTGCGGTCGGTCCCCGCAGCTTCGGCCAGCGCGTTCACCAGCTCTTTCTTGGTCATCCCGTTCGCCATTGTCCCCGTCTCCCTTGGGCCGCCAGCGGCCTCCGTTGCATGACCCCCAGAAAGAACAGGCTTGGCTGGCAGGATCAACCCCCAACCCCGGGCTGAGTGCCGTCAAATACGCGTCTCCGCCGCTCCACCTCAGAGAAAAGCGGTTTCGTCGAAGCTGCGCAGCTTGCGGCTGTGGATCCGCTCCGGCGGCATCTCGCGCAGCGCCTCCATCGCGCGGATGCCGATCCTGAGGTGGCGGGCCACCTGGGTGTGGTAGAACTCCGAGGCCATGCCGGGCAGCTTCAGCTCGCCGTGCAGCGGCTTGTCAGAGACGCAAAGGAGCGTGCCGTAGGGCACCCTGAAACGGAAGCCGTTGGCCGCGATGGTGGCGCTTTCCATGTCAAGCGCGATGGCGCGGGACTGGCTGAGACGCTTCACCGGGCCGGACTGGTCGCGCAGTTCCCAGTTGCGGTTGTCGATCGTGGCCACCGTGCCGGTGCGCATGATCCGCTTGAGCTCGAAGCCCTCCAGCTGGGTGACCTCCGCCACCGCCTCCTGCAGGGCGATCTGGATCTCGGCCAGCGCCGGGATCGGCACCCAGACCGGCAGGTCGTCGTCCAGCACATGGTCCTCGCGCAGGTAGGCATGGGCCAGGCAGAAATCACCCAGCGACTGGCTGTTCCGCAACCCCGCGCAGTGCCCGACCATCAGCCAGGCATGCGGCCGCAGCACCGCGATGTGGTCGGTGGCGGTCTTGGCGTTCGACGGGCCGACGCCGATGTTGACCAGCGTGATGCCCTGCCCGTCGGGACGCTTGAGGTGATAGGCCGGCATCTGCGGCGCGCGGGCGAGGTCGGGGATGCGCGCGTCCGGGTCGGTGATCTCGTGGTTGCCGGGCGCGACGAAGGCGACATAGCCGCTCGCCGGGTCGGCCAGCGCGGTTCGCGCATAGGCTTCGAACTCGTCCACGTAGAACTGGTAGTTGGTGAACAGCACGTGGTTCTGGAAATGCGCGGGCTCGGTCGCGGTATAGTGCGACAGGCGGGCCAGCGAATAGTCCACCCGCTGCGCGGTAAAAGGCGCCAGCGGGATCGAGCCGTCGGGGTTCACCGGGCGCTGGCCGTTGACGATGTCGTCGTTGGTGGTGGCAAGGTCCGGCACGTCGAAGACGTCGCGCAGCGAGAAGGTCAGCACGCCCTCCGGCGGCACCGCCAGTCCGGCCGCGGCGGCGGCGGCGAAATGCAGCGGCATCGGCGTGTCGGACCAGCCCACGACCACCGGGACGCCGTGGTTGTGGATCAGCAGACTCAGCTGCTGGATCAGGTATTGGCGGAACAGGTCCGGCCGGGTGATCGTGGTGGCATAGACCCCGGGCGAGGAGACATGGCCGAAGGCCAGCCGCGAGTCGGACTTCTCGTGGCTGCCCACGGTCAGCCGCACCTCGGGATAGAAGGCGCGGACGCGGGCCTCGGGTGGCCCGCGGTCCAGTGCCCGGCGGAAGGCGTCGAGCAGGAAGCGGGTGGCGAGGTCGAACAGCGCCTCGAGCCGCGTCACCGCCAGGGTGGCGTCGGTGAACTCCTCCGGCGCGGGGCCGTCGGGGGTCAGGGGGCCGTCGGGCATCGCGTGAACGGGTCTTTCAAGCATCCGGCATTGTGCGCGCAAGCCTGCGGCTGCCGCAAGGGCAGAGCCGGCGCGCGTGACGGAGACGTGACGGCGGTCAGGGCAGGCGGAACGAGGTGATGAACGTCCGATCCGCCTCGTGCCCCGGATCGGGGCGAAGGTAGATCACTTCCTCGACCCGCCGCAGGTCGTGCATGCCCTTGAGCACGTCGTCGAAACCGTCGGGCCAGATTTTCGGGCTCACCGACAGGGCCACCCGGGCCCCCGGGGCGGCGAGGGCCAGAAGCCCTGGCAGGGCATCCGCGCCGAGGTGGCCGATGGTGAAGGTCCCGGAACTGACCAGCCCGGCGTAGGGCACCGGCAGCACCGGCAGCGCGGCGGTCAGGTCAGCCTGGTAGAGCCCGCGGTAGCAGCCCTTGGCCCGCGCCCGGTCCAGCATCTCGGGCGACAGGTCGAGCCCGTCCACCGGCCCGATGCCAAGGTCTGCCAGGGCCAGGCCGAGCAGCCCGGTCCCGGCGCCGACGTCGAGCACCGGCCCGCGGCCGCCGGCCGCAGCGAAGGCGGCGGCGACGAGCCCGGCCGCGCGATAGCCGGTGCGCGTGGCAAAGCTGTCGTCGTAGCTGTCCGCCCAGTCGCGGTAGAGCCGCGTCGCCTCGGCGGACGAACCGAGCGCATAGGCGGCGTCGAGGCTGGGCGGGTCGGACATGGCTCATCTCCGCCCGCCCTGCCGCCGCTGTCAATGCCCGCGCGGTTGACCCGACCCGCCCCGACCCGCTACGCCGGTTCATCAGCGTGGCAGGAGGAGCGGCCATGACGGCGGACGCGGCAACGGACGGGGCCTTCATCGGGATCGACGTGCAGAACGACTTCTGCCCCGGCGGCGCGCTGGCGGTGGGCGACGGCGATGCCGTGGTGGCGCGGGTCAACGCGCTGATCCGCGGCTTCCCGGTGCGGGTTCTGACGCAGGACTGGCACCCGGCGGACCACGCCTCCTTTGCCGCCAACCATCCCGGCGCGGCGCCGTTTTCGACGGTCGAGATGCCCTATGGCACCCAGGTCCTGTGGCCCGTGCACTGCGTGCAGGGCACGGCCGGGGCGGCGTTCCATGCGGGGCTCGACACCGATGCGGCGGACCTGGTGATCCGCAAGGGGTTTCGCGCCGCCATCGACAGCTACTCGGCCTTTTTCGAGAACGACCGCGCGACACCCACCGGGCTGGACGGCTATCTGCGCAGCCGGGGGGTGGCGGCGGTCACGCTTGCCGGGCTGGCCACCGATTTCTGCGTCGCCTATTCCGCGCTCGACGCCGCGCGGCTGGGTTACCGGGTGACGGTGGTGATGGACGCCTGCCGCGCCATCGACCTCGATGGCAGCCTCGCTGCCGCCATCGCGCGGATGCGCGACGCCGGCGTCCGCCTGGCCTGACGCCGGCCTGGCGCGGGCCGCCGCCCGGTCACGGGCGCTTCGGCGCCTCGTCCAGCATGCCGTCGAGACCCCGGAGCAGCGAAATCGGACGTGGCGGGGTCGCAAAGCCTGCTTGCGCATCCGCCGCCACACCGTTTGACTGGCCTTCAGGAGGGCCGGTCATGGTCGACATCGCCACGCGCGTCTGGAATCACCGCTGGAAGATCGACCCCATCGTGCGGTCGCTGATCGACACCGATTTCTACAAGCTGTTGATGTGCCAGTCGATCTTTCGCAACCGGCCGGACACGACCGTCACCTTCAGCCTGATCAACCGATCCACCAGGGTGCGGCTGGCGGAACTGGTGGACGAGGGCGAGCTGCGCGAGCAGCTTGACCATGTGCGCTCGCTGAGCCTGACGCGCGGCGAATCCACCTGGCTGCGCGGGAACACGTTCTACGGCAAGCGGCAGATGTTCCGGTCGGATTTCATGGCCTGGTTCGAGGGCATGCGGCTGCCGCCCTATCACCTGGAACGGCGCGACGGGCAGTACCAACTGACTTTCGAAGGGCGCTGGCCGGAGGTGATGCTGTGGGAAATCCCGGCGCTCGCGGTGCTGATGGAGCTGCGCTCGCGGGCGGTGCTGGACCGGATGGAGCGGTTCGAGCTGCAGGTGCTGTACGCCCAGGCGATGACCAAGCTGTGGGGGAAAATCCAGCGGCTGCGGGGCATTGACGGCCTGCGCATCGCCGATTTCGGGACCCGGCGGCGGCATTCCTTCCTGTGGCAGGACTGGGCGGTGCAGGCGATGATCGAGGGCCTGGAGGGCAAATTCACCGGCACCTCCAACTGCCTGATCGCGCAGCGCCGGGACATCGAGGCGATCGGCACCAATGCGCATGAGTTGCCAATGGTCTACGCCGCGTTGGCAGAGACAGATGCGGAGCTGGCCGAGGCGCCGTACCGGGTGCTTGAGGACTGGCAGGAAGAGCATGAGGGCAACCTGCGGATCATCCTGCCGGACACCTTTGGCACCAAAGGCTTCCTGGCAAAGGCGCCGGACTGGCTGGCGTCCTGGACCGGCATCCGGATCGATTCCGGCGATCCGGCCGAGGGGGCGGAGACGGCGATCGCCTGGTGGACCGCGCGCGGCGAGGACCCGCGGGAGAAGCTGGTGATCTTTTCCGACGGGCTCGACGTGGAAATGATCGAGGCGCTGCACGCCAGGTTTCTGGGGCGGGTCAAGGTGTCGTTCGGCTGGGGCACCATGTTGACCAACGACTTCAAGGGTTTGACAGAGGGCGACGGGCTCGCGTCGTTCAGCCTGGTGTGCAAGGCGGTCAGCGCCGAGGGGCGGCCGACGGTCAAGCTGTCGGACAATCCCAACAAGGCGATGGGCCCCGCCGACCAGATCGCGCGCTACAAGCGGGTGTTCGGCGTGGGCGCGCAGGTGCCGGTCGAGGTCGTCGTCTGAGCGGTCTGCAGCAGTGACCCGGTCAGGGCCGCTGCCCGACGGTCAGCCCCAGCGCCGTGGCAATCGCCGCCGCCGACAGCAGGCTCATCGCCGCCAGCCCGCCGCCGGCGAAGGCCAGGCCGTGGGCCCAGGTTGCGACCGACAGCGCCACGTAGGTCACGCCGGAGTTCAGCCCCAGGATCGCGGCCCGCCGCGCCGGATCGAGGCCGGCGAGGCGGCCGAGGATCATGTTCAGGCAGAAGTGGTTGACCAGCCCCCAGGTGAGGCAGAGCCCCATCACGCCAGCCGGGTGGAAGGCCAGCGCGGCCAGCGCGGCATACTGGACGATCAGCACCGACAGCCCGACCGGCAGCATCCGCGCCAGCCCGTGGCGGTCGATCAGCGGGTCGAGCACGGCCGAGGCGCCGAAGCCGATGCCGTAGACCAGCGGCGCCAGGCCGGCGACCGAGGTCGAGGTGCCCAGGCCCAGGGTCAGATGCGTGCCGAGATAGGCGTAGAGCCCGTAGAAGGCGAACATGTACAGGAAACACGTCGCCAGCGCCGGCCCGAGCCCGGGCACCCGCAGCGCGGCCAGCGGCGAGGCGCCCGGTGCCGCGGGCGGGTCGGGCAGCCTGGCGCGGACCAGCCCCAGGACCACCCCAGCCCCGGCGCAGGCCAGCCCGGCATAGACCCAGCGCCAGCCGAGGGTGTCGGTCACCAGCGCGGCCAGTGAGGCGCCGAACACCATGCTGATCGTCCAGCCGGTGAGCACCTGCCCCATGTAGCGGCTGGCCTGCCCTTCGGGTGCCGAGGCGCTGGCAAGTCCGTAGGTCGTGGGCAGGGCCACGCCCGAGGCGATGCCCGCCAGCCCCTGCGCCAGCCACAGGCCGGTGGCGCCCGTCGCCAGGGCCATTGCCAGCAGGGACAGGGCCAGCAGCGCCACGGCGGCCACCAGCGCCCGCGCCAGGCCCAGCCGGTCGGCAAAGGGCGCCAGCCCCAGCGCCGAGGCCGCGGTTCCGCCGCCGAAGAGCGCGCCGGCGAACACGACATCCGCCGCCGGCGCGCCAATATCGGCGCCGATCGCCGCGGCAATCGGCGACAGCGCCAGCGAATTCGCGCCGACGATGGCGATGGCGGCGGTCAGCCAGAGGCGCGGGGATCGCATGGCGCCCTGCCTAGCGCGCCAGTCCCCGGGGGAAAACCCCTCGCGCGGCCCGGGCGATCCGATCGGACTAGCGGACCCGCGCCAGCTCTCCGGTGCGGTAGCCGTTGAAATCGAACAGCTCCGCCGCCGCGCGCAGGCGGTCGTCGGGCAGCCCGCCGTCGCGGTCGAGGACGACGCCCCAGCTGCCGTCCGGCGTGCCGATGGCGAGCGTGCGGTAGCCGCTGTCGACCCAGAGCACCCACCAGGCGCCGGTTCCGGCCAGGTCGAACCGGCCCGGCCCGGACGGGGTCAGGCGGCCGGAGACCGGCACCGGGGTGCCGCCGAGGCAGAGCGTGCCGCTGACCGCCAGGTCGGCGCCGATGGTCACCCCGCCGCCCGGGCAGGACGCGCCGCCGAAGGCCGCGGCCTCGTCCCAGCGGCCGGGCAGGCGGGCAGAGTCGAGAAGGGCTGCGGAGAACATCGGGACGGCGGTGTCGCGGTAGCCGCCCTGCGGCGGGGCGCAGGCCGCGAGCACCAGCGCCAGCGCAAGGATCAGTCGAGGCACAACGTCACCCTACTGCCGTCGTCCTGCAGGATGTCGTTGCAGCCGAAGGCCGGCGTGATCGGGGCGCAGGTGCCGGATCGGGCGAGGCAGAGGCCCTCGCATTGCGATTCGCGTGTGCAGACCTTGCCGGCGTCGCGCGTCCTGCGGACGCAGACATTTCCTCCCGACGGGGTCTTCGCCCAGGTGCCGTTGCGGCGCTCGCAGGCCTTTGCTTCCGGCGAGAGGGGCGGGGCGGGTTCGATGGCGGGCCCGGCCTCCGCCGCGTCGGCCTCGGGGGCGTCGGCCCCGGTCCCCTCCGCCGCCGCCGGTTCCGCGGCAGCGGGTTCCCCGGCCTCCGCCGCGTCGGGCGTCTCGCCGGCAGCGGGGGCGGGGTCTTCGGTGGCCGGGGCCGCCGCTTCGGCTTCGGCATCGGGCGTCGCGGCCGCGTCCTCTGCGGCAGGCGCGGCATCGGGGTTGCTGCCGGCGCCCGGCGGGGCAAGCGGGGTGACGGTGATCTCCCCGGTCGCCGGGCCGGACCCCGGCGTGGCCAGGGTGCAGGCGGCGAGCGTCAGGAGACAGGGCAGGATCAGGCGGCGCATCGCGGCCAGGCTACCCCGCTTCCCGCACCGGACCGCAAGCCCCATCAGTAGGGCAACGGCTGGTCGCGGTGGACGGCGTCGATCTCGCGCAGCACATCGGCGGAAAGCCGCAGGTCGGCGGCGCCGAGCTGCCGCTCCAGCTGCGCCACGGTGGTGGCGCCGAGGATCGGGATGCAGCGGAAAGCGCGCGACCGGCAGAAGGCGATGGCCATCTGCACCGGGTCAAGCCCATGGCGGCGGGCAAGGTCGTGGTAGGCCGCGACGGCGGCGAAGGCGCGCGGCGTGGTGCGGCCGCCAAGGCCGGGCGTGAACGACCGGCGCGACCCGGCGGGCGTCACGTCGCCCTGGTATTTGCCGGTCAGAAGGCCGGTGCCGAGGGTCGAGAAGGCCAGCAGCGGCATATCCTCCATCGCCGCCAGTTCGGCGAAGTCGGTGTCGAAGACGCGGCACAGGAGCGAGTATTCGTTTTGCACCGAGGCCATGCGGGGAAGGCCGCGCGCCTCGGCCAGCCGCAGCCACTGCGCGCTGCCCCAGACGGTTTCGTTCGACAGCCCCACTGCCCGCAGCTTGCCCTCGGCGATCAGCACGGCACAGGTGTCGAGCACGTCTTCGGCATGAGCCAGGAACCCGGCGCGGTCGCTGCCCGGCGCATAGGTCCACATCTGGCGGAAGTGGTACGAGCCGCGGTTCGGCCAGTGCAGCTGGTAGAGGTCGACGTAGTCGGTCTGCAGCCGCCGCAGCGACCCTTCCAGCGCCGCCCGCAGCGAGGCGCCGGTGATGTCCGATCCGCCGCGCACGAAGCTCATCCCGTTGCCGCTGACCTTGGTTGCCAGCACGACCTTGTCGCGGCCGCCGGCCTGCGCGAACCAGCGGCCGAGAATGCGCTCGCTATCTCCTGCCCAATCGACCTTGACCGGGTTGGTGGGATACATCTCGGCCGTGTCCCAGAAGGTCATGCCGCGGTCGAGCGCCAGCGCGATCTGGGCGTGCGACCCCGCCTCGTCGGTCTGGCTGCCGAAGGTCATGGTACCGAGGCAGAACTCGCTGACCTTCAAGCCGGACTTGCCGAGGGGGATCAGGCGCATCGGGGGCTCCTGTCAGGCAAGGTGGTCGATGCGGGACATGTATTGCGCAAGATGCCCCACTTCTTCCAGCCAGCGCGTCACCAGCCGCGGATCGTGCGGCGCGGGGTGGACGCCGGCGGCAATCTCGCGGTTCAGGACCGATTCCACCGCCAGCGACACCGGTACCGACACCAGCCGCCCCATCGCCGTGCCGCGTACGTCGCCCCAGGCATCCAGCGCCCAGGTGCGGTGGAACACCGGCTTGCCCTCGCGTTCGGCCCGGAGCGCCACGAACAGGACCACACGGTCGGGATCGTCCGGACCGTCGTAGGCGTTCCTTGCCCAGAAATCGGCGGCCATCGCGGCCAGCCGCGCCTCGCCCTCCGGTCCGTGCAGCGTCTCGATCTCGGCGAAGACCGGCGCCCAGGCTTCGGCCCAGCCGTGCAGCCGGATCGTGCCGCGCACGAAGTCCTTGATCTTCCATTCCGGATCAAACCGATACTCGGAGATGAACGGCAGCGAATCGCGGTTGGGATAGACCTCGAAACTCTCCGGCACCGGCAGCGGCGCGTCGTAGCGGGTGATCGCATCCCAGGGCCGTGCCACCTTCAGTTCGGTGAAGTGCCGGATCGAGCGCGAGGGCGAGCGCAGCGCCTTCAGCACGCCCAGCGGTGACCACGAGAACTTGTAGCGGAAGGCGTTGGCGAGCTTCGGCACGCCGCCGCAGTAGGAGGTGAAGCTGATCACGTTGTCGGCACTGTAGGCCGGCGAGGCGCGGTAGGCGGCCACCAGATCATGCGCCATCAGGTGGTCGATGCCGGGGTCGAGCCCCACCTCGTTGACCGAGACCAGTCCCTTGTCGCGGAAACCGTCGTTCAGCGCCCACATCTCCGGCGCGATGTACGAGGACGAGACGAAATGCGCACCATGCGCAAGGCAGGTGCGGGCGATGGCGGGGTGCTGGTCGGCGGGCAGCATGGAAATCACCACGTCGCCCGCGTGGGTGGCTTCGGCCAGCGCCGAAGGGGTATAAGCGCGCACCTCGGCGGCAAGGCCGGCGATGGCCTCCCGCGCCTTGTCCACCGTGCGGTTCCAGACGGTGACGCGGTGGCCGCGCTCGATCAGACGGCGGAGGCCGGGGCCGGAGGACAGGCCGGTGCCGCACCAGTGGATGGTCATGGGTGGCTCCCTGGAAGATGGGCGGTGTGGGTGTCGAAGAGCGCCTTCGCCCGGCCCCAGACCCCTTGATCGAGATCGGTCAGGGCCAGCAGCGATGGCAGCAGCTGGGCCGCGAAGTCGGCGGAGGATTCGAGCGGCAGCAGCGAGGGCAGGTTGTCGATGGCGGTGACGTCGAGGGGCGGCTCGGCGTGGACGCGCAACGCCGGCTCGGCCCAGGTCGTCACCCGGTCGTAGACCTTGACCGGCGAGAAGTCCGAGCTCGGGTCGCAGGCGATGTCGCCGATCACCCGCAGCTTGCGCGGGGCGGTCACGGCGGACGCGGGGACGAAGACCGGGCAGCCGGGACGGGCCAGGATGCAGTTGAGAAATACCGTGTGGTCAAGCACTTCCGGGAACGGACCGCCCTGCGCGGTCTCGGCCATGTCCCAGCGGGTGACCGGCACGCCCATGGCGGTGCAGAAGTCCGCGGCCCCGGTGCCGACGCGGCCGAGCGCGCCGATCACGAGCGCGGTGGGCGGGGCGAGGCCGGTCATCTCCGCCGCCACCGCGGCGCACAGCGCGGCCTCGTCGCGGAACCGGCCGACCGGCCCGGCGACGCCGCCGCGGGCCTGCGCGGCGCGGCACAGCAGCGCCACCGCCGCGCCGGCGTAGCCCGCCCAGTAGCCGAAGGCGGCGACGCGGCGGCCGGTCGCGTCGGTCAGGTATTCCAGGTCGTAGAGCGTGCCGCCCCCGGCCCGGAACCGCCGCAACAGCACCTGCCCGGCAGGCTGACCCTTGTAGGCATGGCCAAAGAGGATGTGGCGGTGGGGAAGCGGCGTGCCGTCCTCGGGCAGTTCCTTGACGCCGAAGATGATCGCGTCGGCCGGCGCGGTCGGCCAGGAATTCTCGGCCGCGATCGCGCAGCCGGCGTCGATGTAGCCCCGCAGGGGAACCGCGCGGACCGACGAGCGTTCGACGGTGACGTGCAGGCCGGCGGCGATCAGGGCGGCGGCGCCCTCGGGCATCAGCGCCACGCGCTCCTCGTTCGGGCGCTGCTCGGCCCGGACCCAGAGATGCACCATCGCCGCCTCCCGTCGCCTCGGTCCCGCGGGGATAGCAGATCGGGCGGCGGGGAACAGGGGGTGGCATCGACGGGCCGGACGCGCCTGCGCGCCGGTCCGGGGCGATCTTCAGCCGATCTCTGACCCGGGCCGTTAACCGGGACTTCGCCGCGCCGTGGTCATGTCGGACTGCCGCCGGATTCGGGGCGCAATCCCGTGCATGGCTGCGGTGGCGCCGCCGGCGGCGGCGAGACGGTTGACGGTTGCACCGGACCCGGTGCTGTGCTTTTCGAGGGACCATGCAGATCGAGACCACCCGCCTGCCCGGCGTGCTGATCCTGACACCGCAGCGCTTCGGTGACGACCGGGGCTGGTTCATCGAGACGTGGAACGCGCCGAAGGCCGCGGCCGCGGGCGTCACCATCGGCTTCGTGCAGGACAACCACTCGCTGTCGGCCGCACCGGGCACGCTGCGCGGCCTGCACTACCAGCGCCCGCCGCACGCGCAGGACAAGCTGGTGCGCTGCACCGCGGGCGCGATCCTCGACGTGGCGGTGGACGTGCGCACCGGGTCGCCGACCTGGGGACAGTGGGTGGCCGTGGAGCTGACCCCGCAGAACGGGCGGCAGCTGCTGGTGCCGATAGGGTTCCTGCATGGCTTCGTCACCCGCGCCGCGATGACCGAGGTGCAGTACAAGTGCTCGGACGTCTACGCGCCAGACTGCGACGGCGCGGTGGCCTGGGACGATCCGGACATCGGGATCGACTGGGGTATGGCCGACCCGGTCCTGTCGGCCAAGGACCGCGCCGCACCGCGGCTGCGCGACTGGCAGAGCCCGTTCGGGTTCGCGCCGTGAAGCTCCTGGTGACGGGCGGCGCGGGGTTCATCGGCTCGGCGGTGGTGCGACTGGCCGTGGCACGGGGACACGAGGTGGTGAACCTCGACGCCCTGACCTACGCGGCGAACCTCGCGAACGTGGCAGAGGTCGCGCGGTCGAACCTCTACAGCTTCGAGCAGGCTGACCTGCGCGACCGGGCGCGGCTGGACGAGGTCCTGGCGCTGCACCGGCCCGAGGCGGTGATGCACCTGGCCGCGGAAAGCCATGTGGACCGCTCGATCGACGGTCCGGGCGAGTTCATCGCGACGAACGTGACCGGCACGTTCAACCTGCTGGAGGCCGTGCGCGGCCACTGGCAGCGCGCCGGCAAGCCGCAGGGCTTCCGCTTCCACCATATTTCCACCGACGAGGTTTTCGGCTCGCTGGGCCCCACGGGCAGGTTCACCGAGGCCACCCCCTACGACCCGCGCAGCCCCTATTCGGCGTCCAAGGCGGCCTCGGACCATCTGGTGCGGGCCTGGCACGAGACCTACGGGCTGCCGGTGGTGCTGACCAACTGTTCCAACAACTACGGCCCGTTCCACTTTCCCGAAAAACTGGTGCCGGTGGTCATCCTGAACGCGCTGATGGGCCGGCCGATCCCGGTCTATGGTGCGGGCGAGAACGTGCGCGACTGGCTCTACGTCGAGGACCATGCCGACGCGCTGCTTCTGGTGCTGGAAAACGGCCGCACCGGGCGCTCCTACGCCATCGGCGGCGAGAGCGAGGCGCGCAACATCGACCTCGTGCGGATGATCTGCGCGCTGATGGACGAGATGCATCCGAAGGGCGCACCGCACGACCGGCTGATCAGCTTCGTCGCCGACCGCCCGGGGCACGATGCGCGATACGCCATCGACCCTTCGCGCCTCCGTGCCGAACTGGGCTGGCGCCCATCGGTCACGCTGGAGGAAGGCCTGCGGCGGACGGTGCGCTGGTATCTCGACAACGAGGCCTGGTGGCGCCCGCTGCTGGCCCGTGGCGGCGTCGGCCTGCGGCTGGGATCGGCGACATGAAGCTTCTCGTCTTCGGCAAGACCGGGCAGGTCGCGACCGAGCTTGCCCGCCACCTGCCGAAGGGGGTGACCGCGCGCTTCCTGTCGCGGGCCGAGGCCGATCTGGCCGATCCGGCGGCCTGCGAGGCGGCGGTCCGGGCGATGCGGGTCGACGCGGTAATCAACGCCGCCGCCTGGACCGCGGTGGACCGGGCGGAGACGGAGGAAGCCGCAGCCACCGTCGCCAACGGCGAGGCGCCGGCAGCCATCGCCCGGGCCTGCGCCTCGCGCGGGGTGCCGTTCCTGCACCTGTCCACCGACTACGTCTTCGACGGGTCGGGCGAGGCGCCGTTCCGCCCCGATGACCCGACCGCGCCGCTGAACGCCTATGGACGGTCGAAGCTGGCCGGCGAGGTGGGCGTCCGCGCGGCGGGGGGGAAACACCTGATCCTGCGCACCTCCTGGGTGGTCTCGGCGCACGGGGCAAATTTCGTGAAGACGATGCTGCGCCTGGGCCGCGAGCGCGAGAGCCTGCGCGTGGTCGCCGACCAGGCCGGCGGACCCACTCCGGCCGCCGCCATCGCCAACGCGCTGATTGCGGTGGCGATGGCGTTCCATGACGGGGCCGAGGGCGGCACGCATCATCTGTCAGGCGCGCCGGACACGACCTGGGCCGGGCTCGCCCGCGCCATCATGGCGGGCGCCGGGCTGTCCTGCGCCATCGAGGACATCCCGAGCGACGCCTGGCCGACCCCGGCGCGGCGGCCGAGGAACTCGCGTCTCGACTGCCGCAGCCTCGCCCACGCTTTCGGCATTCCGCAGCCGGACTGGCGCGACGGGCTTGCCGCCATCCTGTCCGACCTGCGGGTTCGCTGAAGTTTTTCGGCAAACCCGTCCGAATCGCCTGCCCCGCGCTCACCGTGCGCCAGCCTTCCGCCGCACTCCGGCACGACTGCTGGAAGCGTCGCCACGGGAGGCCGCCGATGCCGGTTGTTCTGCTGCTGCTCGGGATTGTCTCGGGCCTCGCCACCGCGATCGGCGGTCTGATCGCCGGCCTGCCGGTGCCGACGGCGCTGGCGCTGTATCTCGGCGCCGGGAGCCTCACGGTCCTGACCGGCGGGGCCGTGGCGCTGGCGGCCGCGATGCGGAGGGACGGGGCCGCCACGGGGGCATCCGGCGACTGAGTCGCGAGCGATTCGCGGCACTTGCGGCGCCGGGTCCCACCGCCCCGCGAGCGCGCATCCGTGATTTCAACCCTGCGTTGTTCCCCTTTCCGGCGATTGAACACGGCTTCGATCACAATCACGCGCGCTGCCCCATTTCCGCCACGTTTCGACCGCCTTCCGGTCTTTTTCCTCGCGCGCCGCAAGGCTTTCGCCTAACGTCCTTGACGGGGCGTGAACCACGAGTGAGTGCCATGTTTGGATGTTTTGCCGGCCATTTTGCCGGAAAGGTTGTAACGATGCGCAAGGCCCTTCCGGTCCGCGCGGCCCTGGCAACCGGCGCCGGCACCGACCGGAGCTGCGGGAAAGGTGGCCGGCCGTGACCGTCAGCTTTCCCGAATTCCTGCCCGAAGCCCCCGCCACCACAACGCGCAGCGCATCGGGTTCGCACCGCTCCGCCCGGCGCATCAGCGCCTATCGCAACGGTCTGAAGCGCGTTCTGGACGTCGTCGCCGTGCTGCTCGCCGCGCCGGTCGTGCTGCCGCTGCTGCTGATCCTCTATGTGATCGTGCGCTTCGAGGGTGCGCCGGGGCTCTACGCCCAGGACCGCGTGGGCCGCCACGGCAAGACCTTCCGCATCTGGAAGCTGCGCACCATGGTGCTCGACGCCGATGCCCGGCTGGCGGCGCTCTTGGCCGCCGATCCGGCGGCGCGTGCCGAATGGGACGCGACGCAGAAGTTGAAGTGCGATCCCCGCATCACCCGTCTCGGCGCCCTGCTGCGTCAGTTCTCGCTGGACGAGTTGCCGCAGCTCTGGAACGTCTTCGTCGGCGACATGAGCCTTGTCGGCCCGCGGCCGATGATGACCTGCCAGCGCGCGATGTACCCCGGACTGGCCTACTACAACCTGCGGCCGGGCATCACCGGGCTGTGGCAGACCGCCGGTCGCAACGAGACGACTTTCCGCGCCCGCGCCGACTATGACGCGGCCTATGACCAGGGGCTGTCCCTGAAGTCTGACCTTGCCATCCTGCTGCGCACGGTGCGCGTCGTGCTGGGCGGGACCGGCTACTGATCTTCCTTGTGCAGCGGCTGCCCAGTGCAGCAACGGGGGCCTGCGCGGATTTCCGCGCGGGCCTTCGTGCGCGAAGGGGTGATCTGACACCGCCGCCCCGCCGGTGCTAGTCTGCCGCGAAACGGGCGGGAGGCTGGGATGCGGTGGAGTGTGGCGGTGCTGTGGGCGCTGGTTGCGGGGCCGGCGGCGGCCGAGGACCGGGCGCTGGTCCTGGCCAACCGGAACTACGCCGATGCCGCGGATATAGAGGGCGCCGAGGCGGTGGCGGCCGCGGGCCCGTTTCTGGCCGCGGCCGGCTTCGTCACCGTCAGCGGCAGCGATCTGCCCAGCCGCGACCTGCGCGCCCGGCTGTCCACGCTGTTGCAGACGCTCGATCCACGCGACCGGGTGGTGATCCTGCTCGCCGGGCATTTCGCGCAGTCCGACAGCGAGACCTGGTTTCTCGGCTCCGACAGCGCCCAGCCGGACCTGGCCACCGTCGGGGCGGTGGGGGTCAGCCTGTCCGCCGTGCTGGAGATCGCCGGTCGCGCACCTGGCGGGGCGGTGGTGATCCTGGGCCACGAGGACCGCGACCTGGCGCTGGGCAAGCTGCTGCGGCCGGGGATCGGCACCCTGGACATCCCGCAGGGGGTAACGGTGCTCATGGGCGATGCGGAGTTGGTGGCGGACTTCGCCGCCCGCATCCTGCCCAACCGCGGCGTCAGCCTGGGGCAGATGGTAGACCTTCTGCCCGGAGTGCTGGCACAGGGCTTCCTGCCCGCCGAGCTGCCCTTCCGCGCCGCCGCGGTGGCCGCCCCCGCACCCGTGGAGCCGGCCCAGACCGAGGCCGAGAGGGCCGAAGAGGACCGCATCTGGGCCGAGGCCAAGCGCCGCGGCCTGCCGCAGGCCTATGACGACTACGCCCTGCGCTACCCCGACGGCCGCTACACCGCGCTCGCCCGGGCCGAGGCGGCGCGGCTGCGCGCCGATCCGGCGGTGCAGGCACGGCTGGGCGAGGAGGCGCTGGTGCTCAACCGCGACCAGCGCCGCGCGATCCAGCGGCAGCTGAAGCTGTTGGACTACGACCCCAAGGGGATCGACGGCCTGTTCGGCCCCGGCTCGCGTGCCGCCATCGCCACCTGGCAGCAGAAGAATGGCGAGACGGTCACCGGCTATCTCAACCGCGACCAGATCCTTCGGCTGGCGGCACAGGCCGATCGCCGCGCGGCGGAACTGGAGGCGGAGGCGGCGGCGAAGCGAGCCGAGCAGGAGCGGCAGGACCGGCTCTACTGGGACCAGACCGGGGCCGCGGGCGACGAGGCGGGGCTGCGGGCCTATCTCCGGCGGTATCCGGACGGGCTGTTCGCCGAACTGGCGACCGAGCGGCTGGCGGTGTTCGAGGCCGAGCGCCGGGCCGCCGCCGCCGCCGCCGACCGCGCCGCCTGGGACCGGGCCGTGGCGGCGGACACGGTCGCGGCCTACCGCGACTACCTTGCCGCCCAGCCGATGGGCGCCTTCGCGGCGGATGCCCAGGCGCGGATCGCGACGCTGACCGAGGATGCCGCGGGCGCGGGCGACCGGGCCGAGGCCGAGGCGCGGGAGAGCGCGCTGGCGCTGTCCGACCTGGCCCGCAGCCTGATCGAGGCACGGCTGCAGGCGCTGGAGCTCGACCCCGGGCCGGTGGACGGCGTCTTCGACGACGACACCCGCCGCGCCATCCGCCGGTTCCAGGAAAGCCGCGAGATGCCGCAGACCGGCTATCTGGACGAGGAGGCGATGGTGGCGTTGCTCGCCGGGGGCGTGCTGCAGATGGGCGAATAGCTCAGCGCCACTGGCAGTGGCCCCGGATCAGAGTCCGAGCACGTCGGCCATGGAATATTCCCCCGGCGTCTTGTCCTGGCCCCAGAGCACCGCGCGCAGCGCTCCACGGGCAAAGATCGCGCGGTCGGTGGCGATGTGGCGCAGCACCACCCGCTCGCCCTCGCCGGCGAAGATGACATCGTGCTCGCCCACGACATCGCCGCCGCGGATCGCGGAATAGCCGATGCTCCCTCTGCGGCGCGCGCCGGTGATCCCGTCGCGGCCACTGACCCTGGCCTCGGCGTGGTTCAGCCCCCGCCCCTGCGCCACCGCCTCGCCCAGCATCAGCGCCGTGCCCGAGGGCGCATCCACCTTCATCCGGTGATGCGCCTCGACGATTTCCACGTCCCAGTCGGCATCCAGTGCCTGCGCCACTTTGCGGGCCAGACCGGCGAGGAGGTTGACGCCCAGGCTCATGTTCCCCGCGCGCACGATCACCGCGTGCCGCGCCGCCGCTGCGATCTTCGCCAGATGCTCCGCATCCAGCCCGGTCGTGCCGATGACATGGACGGCGCGCGCCTGCGCGGCCAGTGCGGCAAAGTCCACCGTGGCGGCGGGGGCGGTGAAGTCGATCACGCCTTGCGCGCTGGCGAAGACCGGCAACGGGTCGTCGGTCACCGTCACGCCCAGATCGGCCCCGCCCATCGCCGCGCCGATGTCGCGGCCGATCCAGGGGTGGCCCTCACGCTCGATGCAGCCGATCAGACGGACGGCTGGGCTTGCCGAAGCCAGCTTCACCAGCATCTGCCCCATCCGCCCCGAGGCGCCGGTGATCACAAGTCCGGGTGCGTCCATCAAAAGGCCCTCCGCCGTTGCGGCTTAGCCGCGCCGGCCCGGCCCCGCAAGCGTTGCGGGCAGACGCGAAAGCGCCTATCTCGCGGCCCATGTCGAAACCCCGCGCCACCGCATCCGGTCCGTCACAGCGCCAGCTGCGCGTGGGCGAGCTGATCCGCCGCACGCTGAGCGAGGTGCTATCGCGCGGCGATGTGCATGATCCCGACCTGCAAGGCATCAGCCTGACCGTGGGCGAGGTGCGGGTCTCGCCCGACCTCAAGGTCGCAACCGTCTTCGTGATGCCGCTGGGCGGCGGTGAGGTGGCGAAAGCCATCGCCGCGCTGGCCCGCAACCGCGGCCCGCTGCGGGCGCGGGTGGCGGCGGCGATGACGCTGAAATTCGCCCCCGACCTGAGGTTTCGCCCCGACGAGACCTTCGACCGTCTGGACGCCACGCGAAAGCTGTTCGCCGACCCGCGCGTGGCGCGCGATCTGGACGCCGACGGCGATGCCTGAGCGGAGGCATCCCACCCGGCAGCAGCCCGGAGTCAGTGTGCTCGAAGAAGTTTGCCGATGCGTTCGGGCAAGTTTCATTGCGCTGGCCGCGGTCGCGGGCGTTTCCGCATTCGCCGCACCCGCTGCCGCCGCCTGCCGGACCGACAGCTTCGAAGGCACCGGCTATGCCGTCTGCGAGGTGCTGGCGGGACAGGACCTGCGCCTGTTCCTGACCGCGCCGGACGGCAGGGTCTATGGCAGTTTCGCCCGCATCGGCGCGGCGTTGGAGGCCGAGGGCAAGGCACTCGCCTTCGCGATGAACGCGGGCATGTATCATCAGGATCGCAGCCCGGTGGGCTTGCTGGTCGAAAACGGCACGGAGCGCGCGCCGCTGGTCACGGCGGCGGGTCCGGGGAACTTCGGGATGCGCCCAAACGGCGTCTTCTGCATCACCCGGACGGGCTTTGCCGTGATCGAAAGCCGCGCCTTCCGCAAGGCGCCGGCCGACTGCCGCCACGCCACCCAGTCCGGCCCGATGCTGGTGATCGGGGGCGAGCTGCATCCGCGGTTCATCGCCGACAGCGACAGCCTGTTCATCCGCAACGGTGTCGGCGTGTCCGCCGACGGCACTCGCGCCGTGTTTGCCATCTCGGACGCGCCGGTGAACTTCCACGCCCTTGCCCGCTTCTTCCGCGACCGTCTCGGCCTGCCCGACGCGCTCTACTTCGACGGCCAGGTGTCACGCCTCTACGCGCCGGGGCTTGGCCGCGACGACTGGGGCTTTGCCATGGGGCCGATCGTGGGCCTTGTCGCGGACCCGGGCTGATGGCGCGCAAGGGGCGCGCGGTGTCGGGCTGGCTCGTCGTGGACAAGCCCGCGGGGGTGACCTCCACCGCCGTGGTGGGCAAGGTGCGCTGGGCGTTCGGGGCACAGAAGGCAGGGCATGCAGGCACGCTCGACCCCGATGCGACCGGGGTTCTGGCGGTGGCGCTGGGGGAGGCCACGAAGACCATCCCCTGGCTGATGGAGGCGGAGAAGACCTATGTCTTCCGGGTGCGGTTCGGGGCCGAGACGGCAACCGACGATGCCTCCGGCGCGGTGACGGCAACCTCCGGTCAGCGTCCGTCGGACGCGGCGATCGAGGCGGCACTGGCCGCCTTCCGCGGCGACATCCTGCAGGTGCCGCCGCAGGTTTCGGCGGTCAGGGTCGAGGGTGAGCGCGCCTATGACCTGGCCCGCGCGGGGGTGGAGATGGACCTCGCGCCCCGGCCGCTGCATGTGGCGCGGCTGGACCTCGTGGCCCGGCCGGACGACGACCAGGCGGACCTGGTGATGACCTGCGGCAAGGGCGGCTATGTTCGTGCCATAGCCCGCGACCTCGGGCGGGCGCTGGGCTGCCTGGCGCATGTCGTCACGCTGCGGCGGACGGCCTCCGGCCCGTTCCGGGCCGAGGAGGGGATCACGCTTGACGCAGTGCAGGCGCTGGCGAGGACGGATGCGCTCGACGCCCGGCTGCTGCCGCTGGAGGTGGCTTTGGCCGGCCTGCCGGAACTTCCCGCGACGCCGGCGGGCGCCGTCCGGCTGCGGCACGGCAACCCGGGCGAGGTGACGCAGGGTCTGGACTTCGATGCCGAGGCCTGGGCGAGTTTCGAGGGCCGGGCGGTGGCCGTCGGCCGCTACCGCGGCGGCTGCCTGCACCCCGCCCGCGTCTTCGCATGACCGAGAAGCGGCACCTCAAGGGTGACGCGGAGTCCACCGCCGTCTATTCCCCCTGTGAACGCTGGCGCTACCTGCTGACCCGGACCTGGGACCCGGCTGGCGCACGGGCGCTCATCGTGATGCTCAACCCCTCCACCGCCACCGAGGTGCAGAACGACCCGACGGTAGAGCGCTGCGAGCGCCGCGCGCGGGCGCTGGGCTACGGTGCTTTCCGGGTGACCAACATCTTCGCCTTCCGCGCCACTGATCCCCGCGTGATGCGGGGCCAGGACGATCCGGTGGGGCCGGGCAACGACGCCGCGATCCGGGAGAGCGCCGAAGGATGGGTCGGCGATGGCCTGATCCTCTGCGCCTGGGGCAATCATGGCGCGCATCTGGGGCGGGGGGTGGCGGTGGAGCGGCAACTGCGCGGCCTTGGCATGCCCCTGCACCACCTGGGCCTGACCAGGACGGGCGAGCCGCAGCATCCGCTCTACATCGGCTACGACCGCCAGCCGATGCTCTGGCAGCCTGCCCGATGACGACGATCCCTGGCTTCAGCCGCCAATCCCTGCCCGGCAGCCGGGTCATGCTGTCGGTGTGGCGGGCGGGGGCGGGAGGCGGTGCTGGCCGCGTGCCTGCCCTTCTTTTCGCAGGGGCAGGGTGGAGCGTCACACGGTGGGACATTTTTTTACTGTAATAATAACAATGGCTTCCATGGCTACATTCACCGTTTGTTCACACTACACGACGCTGGGGGTTGGCGAGGGCGGTGGTAGGTTGTTTTCTGTCGGACTCTTCCTCGCCAAAGGAGCGTCCGATGGAACGTCACGTGGTCACCGCCCTCGCCGAACAGCTACGCGGGCATGTTGA
>JANOGU010000008.1:0-4473 GCA_031406135.1 Rhodobacterales bacterium | reverse complement strand
GCCGGCGATCAGCGGCGTGGCCAGCGGGAAGACCGAGGGGTCGTGGTCTGGGTCGGACTTCTGGTCCTCGCGCCGCTGGGTGCGGCGCTCGAAGAGCATGTCCAATGCGGTGAGGAAGAGGAGGATGCCCCCGGCGCTGCGGAAGGCGGGCATCGAGATGCCGATGAAGGTCAGGATCGTTTCGCCCGCCAGCCCGAACACCAGCAGCAGCGCCGCCGCGATGACGCAGCCCCGCGTCGCCATCTGGCGCCGCCGCGCGGCGTCCATGCCCTGGGTGAGCGCGATGAACAGCGGCACCAGGCCCGGCGGGTCGATCACCACGAACAGCGTGGCGAAGGCGGTGATCAGGAAGCCGGTGTCCATCGTCGCAAGCTAGGCGGGCGCGGGGCGTCATGGCAAGCGGGACGCGCAACTGGCCAGGCCGGCCACGTCCCGTTGGCGATGGGCGGTACCTGCCGCCTGAAAGACAACCCGTCCCGGGCTTGACCCGGGACTTCCTAAACGGCGCATCGCGACGGTCGGGCAGAGGTTCCGGGTCAAGCCCGGGACGGGTGAGCCCGCTCGCCCGCCCGGATCGCCCCGCCGCACCCCGCCGCCTCCTCTTCCGCGGCCGGGAGCTTGCGGCGACCGACATGCATCATCCTCGGCTTCGGCATCACGGTGCCGCCCGATCGGGCCAGAGCGGCCAGGGCGCGGTGCCGGCGCTTGGTCAGCCGCCGTCCGGCATCACCTCGTTGGCGGCGATGGGGCAGGCCCGCACGGCGGGCAGTTCGGCGCAACGTTGCTCGATCTCCGCGAGGCGGGGGGTCGCCTGCCGGTGCAGGATCTCGGGCAGGCGCAGCCGCAGATAGCCGAGCGTGCAGAAGGCCGTGATGTCGGCGTGGCTGAGCGCCTCGCCGCAGAGCCAGGGCCGCTCGACCCGGCGCTCGAGTTCCGCCAGCCCCGCGGCGGTGACCGCCACGCCGCGCTCCTCCCAGCCCGCGGCGCGGTGTTCGGGCGGATGGAAGTAACGCTCGTAGACGACCGCAGCTGCCTTCTCGCCAATGCCCTGCGCGAGCGCTGTGTCCTGCAGGATGCGCCGACGGACGGGGCCGCTGCGAGGAACTAGCGCGCGCTCACCCGCGATCTCGTCGAGGCTGTCGATGATCGCCACCGAATCGATCAACACCGCGCCGTCGTCGAGCACCAGCGCGGGGATGCGGATCAACGGGTTGATGCGCGCGATTGCCTGCGCATCGGTGAAGATCGACCGTGTGTCGCGCGTGAAGGGAATGCCGTAATGGGCCAGGGTGATGCCGACGCGGCGGGTGGGGAAGCTGTCGAACTGGCCGACGAGGATCATCGCTGGGGCTCCGCAGGTGCGGGTGGCAGCTTGGGACGGGCACGGCGTCGGGGCAAGGGCCGTTTTCGCCTCACGCCGCCGCTTCCAGCGCCTCTTCTGCGGCGAGCCAGAGCGCCTCCGCCCGGTCCAGCGCCTCCATCACCTCGGCATACTTGCGGTTCCAGGTTTCCAGTTCCCCGGCCCGTCCGTCCTCATAGAGTTCGGTGTCGGCGAGCTTGGCCGCCAGCTTGTCGCGCATGTCGTTGAGCTTGCCCAGGCGTTCCTCGCAGCGCCGGACATCGGACTTGAGCGCGGCGATGTCCTCGCGGGATTTCTTCACCCTGGCAACAGGTTGCGGGGCGGTCTTCACAGGCTCCTCGTCGCCGGCCAGAAGCTGGCGGCGGTAGGTGTGGAGGTCCTCCGTGTAGGGCGTCACGGTGCCGCCCTTCACCAGCCACAGCCGGTCGGCCACCAGGCTGAGGAGGTGGAAGTCGTGGCTGACGAGGATGACGGCGCCGGAATACTCCGTCAGCGCCTCCACCAAAGCCTCGCGGCTTTCGATGTCGAGGTGGTTGGTGGGCTCGTCGAGGATCAGCAGGTGCGGCGCATCCAAGGTCGCCAACAGCAGCGAAAGCCTGGATTTTTGCCCGCCCGACAGGCGCGCGACCGGGGTTTCCGCCTGGTCCGCCATCAGCCCGAACCCCGCCAGCCGCGCCCGCAGCTTGGCCTGGCCGTCGTCGGGGCGCAGCCTCTGGATGTGCTGCAAGGGCGTCTCGTCGAGATGCAGTTCGTCCACCTGGTGCTGCGCGAAGTAGCCGATGCGCAGCTTGCCGGCGCGGTGGATACGCCCCTCGGTCGCTGGAAGTTTGCCGGCCAACAGCTTGGACAGCGTGGATTTTCCCTCGCCGTTCCGGCCCAGCAGCGCGATCCGGTCGTCCTGGTCGATGCGCAAGCTGAGCCGCTTCAGCACCGCCGGACCGCCGTAGCCGGTGGCGGCTTGGTCGAGGTTGACGATGGGCGGCGACAACTCCTCCGGCTCGGGAAAGGTGAAGACCACCTTCTTCGCCTCTTCCGGGGCGATGATCGGGGTCATCTTCTCCAGCATCTTCACGCGGGACTGCGCCTGCGTCGCCTTCGAGGCCTTGGCCTTGAAGCGGTCGACGAAGCTTTGCAGATGCGCCCGGCGCAGCGCCTGCTTCTTGGCCTCGGCGGTCAGCACCGCGCGGCGTTCGGCCATTTGCCGGGCGAACTGGTCGTAGGGGCCGTTCCAGAGGGTGAGCTTGCGCGCATCGAGGTGCAGGATCGCACCCACGGCGCGGTTCAAAAGACCGCGGTCGTGGCTGATGATGATGACCGTGTGGGGGTATCTGGCGAGGTAGGTTTCCAGCCAGAGCGCGCCTTCGAGGTCAAGGTAGTTGGTGGGCTCGTCCAGCAGCAGCAGGTCGGGCGCGGCGAACAGCACGCCGGCCAGCGCCACCCGCATCCGCCAGCCGCCGGAGAAGTCGGCACTGGGTCTGAGCTGCGCCTCGGCATCGAAGCCCCGGCCCTTGAGGATCGCCGAGGCGCGGGCCTCCGCCGACCAGGCGTCGATGGCGGCGAGCCGCTCCTGGACAAAGGCGATGCGGGCCGGGTCGGTGGCGGTGTCTGCTTCGGCCAGCAGCGATGCGCGTTCGGTGTCGGCGGCCAGAACGGTGGCCAGCAGGCTCTCCGGCCCCGCCGGCACTTCCTGCGCCACGCCGCCGATCTTCGCGCGCGAAGGCAGCGAGATCGCCCCGCCCTCCAGCGCCAGTTCGCCCCGGATCAGGCGGAACAGCGTGGTCTTGCCGGCGCCGTTGCGGCCGACGAGGCCGACCTTGTGGCCGGAGGGGATCGCCGCCGTGGCGCCGTCGAACAGCGGCCGGCCTTCGACCGAATAGCGGATGTCGTCGATCCTGAGCATGGGCCGCGCGATGCCCCGGGGGGCGGGGCTTGTCAACCGCCGCCGCGGGTCGCAGGCTATGTCCGACGGCGCGATGGAGGCAGGGATGCGGGGGATTCTGATGGCCGGGCTGGCGCTCTGGGCAGGGGCCGCGGCGGCGCAGGACATGGTGCAGTTCCAGTCCCCCACCGGCAACATCCACTGCCTGATGCTCGCGGGCGACGGCGACTGGCAAGGCGTGCGCTGCGACATCCTGGAGGCTGAACTGAGCTACACGCTGCGCCCGGTCGATTGCGACCTGGACTGGGGTCACGCCTTCGAGGTGCCGCGCCGGGGCGGGGCGACCCCGGTCTGCGCCGGGGATACGGTGGCCGATCCCGGCGCGCCGGTCCTGGACTACGGCCGGTCCTATTCGAGGGGCGGGATGACCTGCACGTCGGAGAAGACCGGAATGACCTGCCTGAACGCGCAGGGCAGCGGCTTCACGCTGTCCCGCGCCCGGCAGCGGGTGTTCTGACGGTTTGCCTTTCCCTTCAGCGCCGTGCTAGGGCGCGGCCGAACCGGCGCCGGGCGCCGACTTTTCCGGAGAGACGAACATGGCAACCGAGCGCACCCTGTCGATCATCAAGCCCGACGCGACGAAGCGGAACCTCACGGGGCGGATCAACGCCAAGTTCGAGGAGGCGGGCCTGCGCTTCGTGGCCCAAAAACGCCTGCACCTGAGCCTGTCGCAGGCGCAGCAGTTCTACGCGGTCCACAAGGACCGGCCGTTCTTCGGCGAACTGACCGAGTTCATGGCCTCCGGCCCGGTGGTCGTCCAGGTGCTGGAGGGCGAGGGCGCGATCCTGAAGAACCGCGAGGTGATGGGCGCGACGAACCCGGCCAATGCCGCGCCGGGGACGATCCGCAAGGAGTTTGCGCTGTCGGTGGGCGAGAACTCGGTGCATGGCTCCGATGCGCCGGAGACTGCGGCCGCGGAAATCGCGTTCTTTTTCTCCGGCCTGGAGCTCGTGGGCTGAAAACCGAAAGCGTCACACGGTGGGACATTTTTTTATCCTATCCGTATCAATCTGTTACGTGAGTCGATTCACCCTTTGTTCACACTACACGACTCTCTGTTTGCCGAGTGTTTTCGGGAGGTTGATCCACTCGGCCAGGGTTTCGGGGTGGTTGGATCGGAGCCGGTTGCGCAGGAAGGTGAAGCCGGTGCGGAAGTAGGACCTTGCGAGGTATC
>JANOGU010000412.1:0-10240 GCA_031406135.1 Rhodobacterales bacterium | reverse complement strand
CTATCAGGCGCTGGCCTCGGCCCTGGAACTGCGCCCCGGCAGGACGAAAATCCTCAGCGATACCGGCAACTTCCCGTCCGATCTTTACATGGCCGACGGGTTGTGCAGGACGCTGGGACCGGCCTACGCACTGGAGACGGTGGTGCCGGAGGAACTGGAGGCGGCCATTGACGACACCATCGCAGTAGTGCTGGTGACCGAGGTGGACTACGGCACCGGGCGACGGCACGACCTCGCCGCGCTGACGCGGAAGGCGCACGCGGCCGGCGCCCTGATCGTCTGGGACCTCGCCCATTCCGCAGGCGCGCTGCCGGTCCACGTGGCCCGCGACGGGGCGGATTTCGCGGTGGGCTGCACCTACAAATACCTCAACGCCGGCCCCGGCGCGCCCGCCTTCATCTACGTGGCCCCTGCGCACGCCGAGACGGCGCGGCCCGCCCTGTCCGGCTGGCTTGGCCACGAGGCGCCCTTCGCCTTCGACCTCGACTACCGCCCCGGCCGCGGGATCGAGCGGATGCGGGTCGGCACCCCGCCGGTGATCCAGCTTGCCGCGCTGGAGGCGGCGCTCGACATCTGGGACGGGGTGGACATGGAAGCCCTGCGCGCGGCATCGCTGGCCCTCACCGACCGCTTCATCGCCAAGGTCGAGGCCACCTGCCCGGGCCTGACGCTCGCCACTCCCCGCGACCATGCGCGGCGCGGGTCACAGGTCTCCTTCCGCAATGCAGAGGGCTATGCGATCATGCAGGCGCTGATCGCGCGCGGCGTCATCGGCGATTTCCGCGCGCCGGACATCCTGCGTTTTGGCGTCGCCCCGCTCTACATCGGGACAGTCGAGGTCGACCGGGCGGTGGCGGTGCTGGCCGAGGTGATGGCAACGCGGGCCTGGGACCGCGCGGAATATCGGCAGAGGGGACGGGTCACATGAAGCTAACCATCTGGAATCCGGCGGGGATGCCGGTGCCGGCCAGCCGCTATTCGCATGTGGCGCTGGCCGAAGCCGTGTCGCGGCGGCTGGAAATCTCCGGCCAGGTCGGCATCCGGCCCGACGGCACGCTGGCCGAGGGGCTGGAGGCGCAACTGGACCAGGCCTTGGCCAACATCGACACCGCGCTGGGCGCCGCCGGGATGGGCCGCGGCAACCTGATGAAGATCACCGTCTACCTGACCCAGAACACGCCCGAGGCCGTGGCGGCCTACCGTACCCGCCGCGACATCTGGATCGGCGAAACGACACCGCCGGCGGCAACGCTGCTGGTCGTCGCCGGTCTCGCCTCCCCCGCGCTCCTCTGCGAGGTGGACGCGGTCGCGGCGGGGTAAGCGTGGAAACGATCCGGCCCTACCGCGATACCGATGCGGCGGCTCTGCACGCGATCTACCGCGCCGCGGTGCTGGTAGGGGCAGCGGGCCACTACACGCCGGAGGAATTGGCGGAGTGGGCGGGGCCGCCGGAATTCCCGGACACCTGGGCCGACCGCCACGCCGCCAACATCACGCTGGCGGCCGAGGACGCCGGCCGGATCACCGGCTACATGATGATGCATCCTGATGGCTATCTCGACATGGCTTTCGTGCGGCCCGACCGGCGCGGCGCGGGGACTGCTGACCTGCTTTACCGGGCGATCCTCGCCGCGGCACGCGAGCGCGGGCTCGGACGGATGACGGTGCTGGCAAGCCGGCTGATGGAACGCTTCCTGCTGCGCCGCGGCTGGCGCGCGGCGCCGGAGCTTGCCGCATCGCTGGGTGAGATTGCGCAGAACCGGGCGATGGCACTCGACCTGACGGCGTGAACGGGCGGCCGGCCGACAGCCGTGCACGGTTCCGTGAACGAATCTAACCGCGTGGCGGCGCTGCGCACCTTTGACCGCCCCCGGCGACTGCGCTAACGTCCCGCCGCCTCCGGTGCGCCGGGGCCCACCCGTATGTCCCAGCTGCAGGAAGCCCCTTGCCGATGCCGTTCCGCCTCCGCCCCGCCCTCTATGCCGTCACGGCACTCCTCGCGCTGTCGGCCTGCGTGCCGGGCACGGCCACCGGGATCGCCTCGTCCACCGCGCCCCGGCTCGAGTCCCCCGAGGTGGCCTACCTGTCGCGCGCGGACAGCGGCTTCGAGGTGCCGGCGGTGCCGCTGGAAAAGCTGCCCGACGCGCTGCGCCGGCAGAAGGTGGCCTACGAGAGCGAAGAGGCTCCAGGCACCATCATCATCCATCCGGGCGAGAGGTTCCTCTACTTCATCACCGGACCGAAGACCGCGATCCGCTACGGCATCGCCGTCGGCCGCGCCGGGTTCGAATGGGCGGGCGAGGCCAATGTGACCGAGGTCAAGCCCTGGCCGACCTGGTTCCCGCCGCCGGAGATGATCGAGCGCAAGCCGGAACTGGCGGAATGGGTGGATGGCCAGCCCGGCGGCCCGACCAATCCGCTGGGCGCACGGGCGATCTACCTGCGTTCGAACGGCAAGGACTATGGCTACCGCATTCATGGCACGCCGGAATGGTGGTCGATCGGGTCGAACGCCTCATCGGGCTGCATCCGGATGATCAACCAGGACGTGCTCGACCTGGTCCAGCGGGTCGCGCCGGGGGCCAAGGTTGTCGTGCTCAAGGCCGACGGCACCCGCGCCGCGGGCCTGATCGTCCCGCCGCCGGTGCCGTTGAAGAAGGCGCCCGTGGTGCCGGTGGTCGAGCCGGTGATGCCGCCGCTGCCGCCGCCGCCGCCGCTTGACCCGGAACTGATCGCCGGCTGACGGGTCGGTGCGTGCAAGCACGCACCGCCGCGCGATCATTCACCGCAGCCAGGTCGCGTAGTCGCTGACCAGCAGGTGGTCGGGCGCCTCGTCCTCTTCGATGTCGGAAAACCGGCCGATGGGATCGACGAAGATATTGTCGGTGACGTCGTCGTTGACGGTGGAGACCTCGCCGATCAGAACATCGCCGCCCTCCCCCCAGAAGGCGTGCCAATCGCCGGGCATCAGCGTGATGCTTTCGCCCGGCACCAGTGCGAAGCGCTCGCCGGGGCCGTAGGCGGTCTCGACCCCGTCGAGGCGGACCTTTCCGCCGCGGTCGCTCGCGAAGTTCCCCGCCTCGTCCGAGCCATAAAGCTCCACCACCAGCCTGGCGCCGCCGCGGTTGATGATGTCCTCGGCCTTGATCACATGGGTATGCATCGGCGAGATCTGGTTCTGGCGCGAGATCAGCAGCTTCTCGGCATAGACCATGCCGCCGCCGCGCCGCAGGTCGGCCAGTCTGCCGTTGCGCAGGGTGAACAGGAACAGGCCCAGCTCGTCGAACCGGCCCTGGCCATAGTCGGTGACGTCCCAGCCGCAGCGGGCGTCGATGACATGTGCCGCCTCGGCCTTGCGGGCATGGAATGCGTCGGGCGACCAGCGCGCGAAAGGCGGCAGCATGAAGCCGAAGCGCCGGATGAACCGGTGCGACTCGGTCATGATCCGGTTGATCTCCGACCGCTTCATCGCGCGCCTCCCCGCTGTGCGGACGGACTATACGCGCCCCGCCCCGCCCGGCAAGGCGGGCGCGCGTGTCGCCCGCAGGAAACGGCGGATCGGCACCACCAGCCGCAGGATGCCCGGCACCTCGGCCCTGACCGCCTCTGCCGCCGTCATCTTGCGCCCTGCCTCCGACCCGCATACGAACTGTAGGCGAAGCCTGATAGGTGCCATACGGCCCGTATGTCAACGCCCCGCAAGACCCGCGCCGAAGCCGCGCTGGCGACCGCCGACCGTCTGATCGCCAGTGCCCGGCGGCTGTTCGCCGCCCACGGCGCCGCAGCCGTGTCGCTCGACGCGCTGGCGGCGGACTCCGGCGTGACGCGGGGCGCGCTGCATCACCACTTCGGCAACCGGGCGGGGCTGTTCGAGGCGGTGTTCCGCCGCGAGGTCCAGGCGCTCGGCCAACGGCTCGACGCGCTGTGGGAGGCCGAAATGGCCGTCGCCGGCGACCGCTGGGGCAGCTTCCGTCACACCTTTCACGCCTACCTCGACGCCGTGGTGGAACCCGGCACGCGGCGCATCCTGTTGCAGGACGGTCCGGCGGTGCTGGGCGAGACGGCCGTGGACATCCTCTTGGCCGACGGCTTCGGCACCATGGTCGACGACCTGCGCGGCATGGTCGCACTGGGCCGCGTGGTGCCGCTCGACCCGGTGGCGATGGGGCATCTGTTCAACGGCGCGACGATCAACCTCGCCTTCTGGGCGGCGGAGGATGCGCCGGGCGAGGACCGTCTGGCCCGCGCCCATGCCACGCTGGAGGCGATGTTCGCGGGCTTCGGCCGCGGCTAGGCGCTGCGGCGTAGCCGGTCCGCCCCGCCGGCCGCCCAGTCGGCACAGGCGCGGCCGAAGGCCTCGAACAACGGGCGCGAGACGGGATCGTCGGTCGCGTTCCATTCCGGATGCCACTGCACCGACAGCGTGAAGCCCGGCGCATCGCGGACGTAAAGCGCCTCCGCCGTGCCATCGGGCG
Source organism: Rhodobacterales bacterium (assembly GCA_031406135.1). Taxonomy (GTDB): domain Bacteria; phylum Pseudomonadota; class Alphaproteobacteria; order Rhodobacterales; family Rhodobacteraceae; genus JANOGU01. The sequence continues at coordinate 5,765 of JANOGU010000412.1, read as the reverse complement.
CCGCGCCGTCGATCACCACGCGCGGGCCGGGCCGGTCAATGCCCTGACCATGCAAGGTATTGGTCATCACCTCCTCGGCCCCCAGCAGCCGATGGAACGGCCCGCCGCGGCCGAAGCGGACCGGGTGGCGCAGGGCGAACTTGTCCTCCAGCGAGCCATCGGGCGGCATCCGGTGGTTCATCCGCCCGGGCAGCTCGCGGATCTCGGGGTGCAATGTGCCGCCAAGCGCGACGTTGACCTCCTGGAAACCGCGGCAGATGCCGAGGAAGGGCTGACCACGCTCGACGCAGGCGCGGATCAGCGGCAGCGTCACCGCGTCGCGGCCGCGGTCAAAGGCGCCATGCGCCGGGGTCTCGCTCTCGCCGTATTCCGACGGGTGCACGTTCGGCCGCCCTCCGGTCAGCAGGAAGCCGTCGCAGAGGTTCAGCAGTTCGTTGACACAGACATAGGCCGGGTTCGACGGGATGATCAGCGGCAGCGCGCCGGACACCCGCGCCACGGCCTCGGAATTCATCGTGCCGCCGGCGTGGACCGGATACTCCTCGTCGAGGAGGTAGGCGTTGCCGATGATGCCGACCACGGGACGGCGGCTCGGGCGGGCGGGCGCAGGCGACATCTGGTGCCAGGACACGGGACTTCGACGATTGCGTAACAAGATACTGTGTTTTTTCAAGGGCCGGAAGGACAAAGCGCGCGGCATTCGCGCATTTTGTTTTGGCGCAGGGCAACGCGGCATCTGTCACGGCCAAGTGACTTGCCTTCCCATCACGGGAAGCCGCGAAGGACGCCCAGCACCACGAAGGAGGCCCGCATGAACCGTCGTTTCACCGCCGCCGCGCTGGCAATGTTGCTCGCCCTGCCCGCCCAGGCGCAGACCCAGACGCACTGTCCCGAAGGCCAGGCCGATTGCCCGATGGCCGGCATGGACCATTCCGGCACCGGCATGGCCGCGCCCCGGGGTCCGGGCGCTGGCACCCCCTCGGCGCAGGCCTTCGCCGAAGCCAACGCCGGCATGCATGCCGGCATGGACATCGAATTCAGCGGTGATGCCGACGTGGATTTCGTCCGCGGCATGATCCCGCACCATCAGGGCGCCATCGACATGGCGCGGATCGTGCTGGAGCATGGCGACGATCTCGAGGTGCGCAAACTGGCCGAGGCCGTCATCGCAGCACAGCAGGGCGAGATCGCCTGGATGCAGGACTGGCTTGCGAAGAACGCGCCCTAACTTCTTGTTCTCATGTAGTCTTCTGCGATCTCGCGCAGCCGGGCGCGGGTCATCGCCGGCCCGTGCCCGCCATGCGCCTGCGCCAGGTCCAGCCGGCGCAGGCGGTCCATGGTGACCAGGTAGTCGGGGACCGAGGCGCCCGGCACATCATCGACCAGCGTGTCGTCATAGATCGCGTCGCCCGACAGGAGCAGCCCAGCCGCCTCGTCCAAGAGCCCCAGCGACCCCGGCGAATGGCCCGGCAGGTGCAGCACCCGGAACCGTCGGTCGCCGAGGTCGATGACGTCGCCCTCGGCCAGCACCTGGGTCAGCGGCGCGGGGACGAGACGCCAGTCGGCGAGGCGGAAGCCGGCGGAGGGCGGCGCGTCGAAGGCGGGGCCCTCGACCTCCTCCCGCAGCCAGTGCTGCAGCGTGGCCTCCGGCGCCATGTCGGCGAAGGCTCCGGCCTCCGCGGCGGGGCCGCGGCGGTCGGAGAACTCGTGAAAGCCGCCCACGTGGTCGACATGGGCATGGGTCGCCAGCGCGATCACCGGCCGGCCGGTGAGCGGCAGCGCGGGGCGCAACGGCGCGAAGCCGCAGCCGAAATCGACCTGCAGATCGGCATCCCGGCCATGCACCGTGTAGGCGTTGGCGCGGTACCAGTCGTTCACCGCCGGCTCGGTGGTGCGGAACAGGCCCGCGGCCAGCGGTTCGGTCAGAAACCAGCTCATCCCGCCGCGACCCGCGCGGCGGCGTCGAGCGCGCCGGACCCGTGCGCGATCCCCAGCGCCGCCATTCCCGCCTGCATCGCCGCCAGCACGCCCAGCGTCATGTGGGCGTTGACATGCCCCATATGCGCCACGCGCAGGAAGCCCTCGGCGCCCGGGTCCTCCGCCGTGCCCATGCCGAGGCCGATCCCCAGTGTCACCCCCGCCTTTTCCTCCAGCCAGCCGCGCAGACGCGCCCCGTCCGGCATCCGCGCCGCGGTCACCGACCGGCCGCGATGCGCCGGGTCGGCGACGGTCAGCGCGATCCCGGAGTTGCCCGCGCCCCAGGCGTCGAACGCCGCCCAGACCATGCGCGCCAGCCGCTCGTGCCGGGCCCAGACCGCCTCCAGCCCTTCCTCGCGCAGGATCATCTGCAGCGCCTCGGCCAGACCGTAAAGGTGATGCGTTGGCGCGGTGCCGTCGAAACGCTGCCAGAACTCCTCCGGCGCCAGGCGCGGCTCCCAGTCCCAGTAGGGCGTGCGCAGCCCTGCCCCCTGCCCCGCCGCCCGGGCTTTGTCCGAGGCCCAGAGGAAGCAGACGCCTGGCGGCGTCATCAGGCCCTTCTGGCTGGCCGTCAGCGTCACGTCGACGCCCCATTGGTCCATGTGGAATTCGTCGCAGGCCAGCGAGGCGACGGCGTCGGCGACCAGCAGCGCGGGATGCCCGGCGGCATCGATCGCCGCCCGCATGGCGGGCAGGTCGGTACGCAGCGAGGTCGCGGTATCGACATGGGTGGCCAGCACCGCCCGGATGCGCCCGTCGCGGTCCGCGCGCAGCGCCGCCTCGACACGGCCGGGATCGACCGGCGCAGCGCGGCCGAAGTCGATCACCTCGGGCTCCACGCCCATGCCGCGCAGATGTCCCGCCCAGTCCAGGCCGAACAGCCCCGCCGCCGGCACCAGCACGCGGTCGCCGCGCGAGAACAGGTTCGCCGCGGCCGCCTCCCAGGCGGCGTGGCCGTTGCCGATGTAGATCGCGACCCCGGCCCGGGTTCGCGCCACGTCGCGCAGATCGTCGCACAGGCGGGCCACCAGCGCGTGCAGGCCGCCCTTGTAGATGTCCGGCGCGCCCCGGTGCATCGCCCGCTGCACCCGGTCGGGGATCACCGAGGGACCGGGGATGGCGAGGTACGGATGGCCGAAGCCGCCGGGCGGGGTGGGGGTCATGCGGGTACCGGGTGCGGGCGCCAAGGGCTAACGGTCGCGCCCGGCCGCGTCAACGGCGGCAGCGCTTCCTTGCAGGTCCCGGGCCGAGGCCATACATGGCCGGAACGCAAGGGGCGGGCCCAAGCCCCGAGCCGATCTGCCGAGGCGCCATGACCCGCGAACCCGATCCCCGACCGCAGGCAGGCCGCGCCCGATCCTGGGCGCTGTTCTCGCGGCTCTGGCGCGGCTATTTCGCGCCGCACCTGGGCACGATGCTGGCCGCGGCCGTGGTCCTGGTGATCGAGGGCGGCTCGCTCGGGGTGCTGAGCTGGCTTTTGAAGCCGCTCTTCGACGACGTCTTCTCGCCGGAGGGGCAGGCATATCTGCCGCTGGTCGGCGGCGCGATCCTCGGCCTCTTTATCTTGCGGGCCGCAACGTCGATCCTGTCGCGCTACCTGCTGTCGCAGGTCAGCCGGACCGTGACCACGGCGATGCAGATAGACCTGCTGCGCCATGTGCTGACGCTCGACACCGCGTTTTTCGGCGTCCATCCGCCCGGGTCGCTGATCGAGCGGGTGCAGGGCGACACCGCGGCGGTGCAGACGCTGTTCGGCGCGGTGTTCATGGGGGTGGCGCGGGACGTAGTCGCGCTGGCGGGGCTGTTCGCGGTGGCGCTGGTGATCTCGCCGGCCTGGACGCTGGCCGCACTGCTGGGCGTGCCCCTGCTGATCCTGCCGGTGACCGTGGTGCAGAGCTACGTCCGGCGCAAGTCGGCAAGCCTGCGGGTGCAGGCGGGCGACCGGGCGACGCGGCTCGACGAGGCGTTCCACGGCATCCGCGCGGTCAAGCTGAACCGGCTCGAGGCCTACCAGACCGGCCGCTTCGCCAAGATCGCCGAGCGCATCAAGCGGGCCGAGCAGAAGATGGTGGTGGGCCGGGCGGCGATGCCGGCGCTGATTGACGTGGTCACCGGGATCGGCTTTTTCGCCGTCCTCGTCGTCGCCGGGCGCGAAATCGCGGCGGGAACGCGCACGGTCGGCGATTTCATGGCCTTCTTCTCGGCGCTCGCCCTGATGTTCCAGCCGCTGCGCCGGCTGGGCGACGCCTCCGGCGCCTGGCAGATCGCGGCGGCCTCGCTGGATCGGATCTACGATTTGCTCGACACGCCGCCGGAAGCGCGCGACCCGTCCGCCACGGCCGCCCGGCCGGGCGCGGCACCGCGCATCGAGTTCCGGGACCTGCGCTTCGCCTTTCCTGACCTGCCGGTGCTGAACGGGCTGACCTTCACCGCCGAGGCGGGCCGGATGACGGCGCTGGTGGGCCCGTCCGGCGCCGGCAAGACTACCGTCTTCGACTTGCTGACCGGCCTGCGCACCCCCGACGCCGGGCACATCCTGCTCGACAGCACCGACGCCGGCGGACTGGCGCTGCCCGACCTGCGCGCCACCTTCGCCGTGGTCAGCCAGGAAACCGCGCTGTTCGACGAGACCATCCGCGAGAATGTGACGCTGGGCCGCGCGCCCGACGCCGCACGGCTGGCCGCGGCGCTGGCGGCGGCGCGGGTGACCGACTTCACCGACAGCATGCCAGGCGGCCTGGACACGCCCGCCGGCCCGCGCGGCTCGGCGCTGTCCGGCGGCCAGCGCCAGCGCGTGGCCATCGCCCGGGCGCTTCTGGCCGAGGCGCCGGTGCTTTTGCTCGACGAGGCGACGAGCGCGATGGACGCGGCCTCCGAGGCGCTCGTCGCCGAGGCACTCGCTACCCTGGCCGAGGGCCGCACCACGCTGGTCATCGCGCACCGGCTGGCCACCATCCGGCACGCCGACCGCATCGTGGTGATCGACGGCGGCCGGGTCGTGGACCAGGGCCGGCACGACGAGCTTCTCTCCCGCGGCGGGCTTTATGCCGAGCTTTGCCGCCTGCAGTTCCGGGACTGACCGATGCCAGATCCGCGCCGCATCCTGACGCTTTCGGGGGACGACGCCCTGCCCTTCCTGCAGGGGCTGGTCAGCAATGACGTGCTGCCGCTGGCCCGGGGTCCGGGGCTGGTCTACACCGCGCTGCTGACGCCGCAGGGCAAGTATCTGGCGGACTTCTTCGTCGCCAACCCGGGCGACCGGCTGATCCTCGACCTTCCCGAGGCCCTGGCCGACGCGACGCTGCGCCGGCTGGCGATGTACCGCCTGCGCGCCCGGGTGTCCTGGACCGCGACCGGGCAAGAGGTCGCGCGCGGCACCGGCCCGGCGCCGCCGGGCGCCCTGCCCGACCCGCGCCACCCCGGCCTCGGCTGGCGCGCCTATGGCGGGGCCGTGCCGGAGGCGGTGGACTGGGAGGCCCTGCGCGTGGACCTGATCGTGCCCGCCGCCGGGATCGAACTGGTGCCCGACGACAGCTACATCCTCGAAATGGGCTTCGAGCGCCTGCACGGCGTCGATTTCCGCAAGGGCTGTTACGTGGGCCAGGAAGTGACCGCCCGGATGAAGCACAAGACCGACCTGCGCAAGGGACTGGCCCGTGTCCGCCTGACCGGAGCCGCCGCCCCGGGCACGCCGATCCTGTCGGCCGATCAGCGCGAGGCGGGCGTTCTGGGCACCGTCGCCGGGGACCGTGGCCTCGCCTTCCTGCGCTTCGACCGCGTGTCAGACG
>JANOGU010000382.1:0-23170 GCA_031406135.1 Rhodobacterales bacterium | reverse complement strand
CGCCGCCCCGCGTCGTAGGCCAGCCGCAGCGCATCCGGCAGGTCCGGCTCCGCCACCCCGTCCACCGGCTGGTAGGGCTGCATCACCATGATCCCGCCCAGGCGGATCACGTCCTCCCCGATCTCCGGCGCCGCGGCCCGGGCCTTGGCCCAGCGGCGCGCCACGCGCAGCGCGGCCGCCTTGGCCGGGAACAGCACGCGCAGGGGGGCGATGCGGTCCCAGATCATGGTGCGGGCACCATGTCGGTGCCGTTGAAGCGGGCGGCGCGAAACTCTCCGCCAGTCCACCACTGAACGAGGTAAAGCGGCTCCCACATGCCGCGGCACCAGATGACCTCGTCGATCGTTCCGAGGATGTCGCCGCGAGCTATCTGCACGCGGTCGCCGCACTGATGGCGCTTCGCCTTCATCTCCTCCATCACGCCGCCTCCCGCGGCGCCATCGCCGCCATCGCCTGGGCGCCGTCCTTCAGCGCCCCGGCGCCGGCCTGGGCGGCCTGCAGCGCCATCATCGCCTGCTGCTGCTGTTGCCGCTCGGCGGCCAGCCTGTCGGCATCCTCGCGCGACCGCACCATCCGCGCCGGCGCGCCGCGCGCCTCCATCAGCGTCTCCAGCAGCCCGTCGTCGTCCAGGCGGTCCGCCAGCCGCGGCTTGATCTGCAGCAGCGGCGCGATGTCCTGGATGATGCGCAGCGCGGCGTTGCCCTCGGTGCTGCGCTGCGCCGCCGCGGCGGCCGAGCGGTAGGTCACCTGCAGCGCGCGCTTCTCCAGCTCCGGCGGCGGCGGCGGCACCTGGCCCTGCCGCCAGAGCATGCCGAACCGGCGGCCGACCTTGGGGGCGGAATATTCCTCCTGCACCCGGCCCTGGTGCGGTGCCCAGAGCCGCTGGCGTTCCTCGTCGATGGTCATCACCTCGGTCGCAGTCATGCCCGTCCGGCCCGACAGGTTCATCAGGCTGTAGTGGAAGGCGTCCCTGATCTCCTCCAGCTTCTGCTGCTTTTCCTGCAGGGTCAGGCTGAAGCCGCCGGTCAGGTCCATCGGCCGCACCATCGGATCGCCGCGCATGTTGATCGCGCCATAGACCACCGTCCCCGGGCGGAACCGGCCGTTCAGCGGCCAGTCGCCGCGGTCGGGCGCCAGGATCGTCGGGTCCGCCTGGCGCTGCGCCGCGCGGATCGTCGCCTCGTCCATCCGCATGTGGGTGCGGGCCGACGGCAGCGCCACGAACCCCGGCCCGGTGCCGTAGGTGCGCCCGGTGTCCACGTCCCAGCGCGGGCAGTGGAACGGCATCTCGGCATAGCCCGCCTCGCGGATCAGGCTGCCCTCCACCTCGCAGACGGTGCGGCTGGCCCAGGGCTTGCCCCTGGCGCCCAGCATGCCCTGCCGCCAGCCGTCGTTCTTCAGCACATGCTGGAAGAACAGGATCAGCCCCTGGTCGCCCTTCTGCGCCAGCTCGGCCACCTTGCCGGGCAGCCGCTCGGCGCCGAACAGCGACATGGCGGCGGCGGGCTTCAGCCGGAAGCGCCGCACCACTTCCGCCACCCGGCCCCAGCCGTCGATGTCGAAGCACACATCGGCGAGCGAAACGGTCACGTCCAGGATGCGGCGCTCGTCCTCCACCATCTCGTCGTAGTTGGCCGCGTTGCCAAAGGCCGCGAGGTCGCCGAACACCTGGGTCGAGGCGGTGTAGAACGGGCTGACCGCCGGGCTGAAGCTGGCGAAGATGCGCGCCTCCACGGTGTCGAGCCACTGCCGCACCGGCTGGAACATGTTCAGGTCGGGGTCGTCGGTCGCCAGCCCGAACCAGCGGCTGGCCGGGTTGGTCAGCGTGCCGTAGAGCCCGGCCGCAAAGTTGGACTGCGCATGGATCGGCGCCGACGACAGCGGCTTCTCGTCGATCCGGCCCGCGGGGTTGTCCTGCGAGAACCCGCCGCGCTGCGGCCGGATCAGCCGGGCGATGTCCTCCCACAGGCGCTCGTCGGCGCTGCGCTCGGACTTCATCTCCGACCAGCGGCGCGCGGCCTCGTCCCAGGCCGGGTGCTTCTCCAGGGCGAAGCCGCCCGCCATCGCGTTCATGCCGTGGCTCCCATCACCGGGGTCGACGGAATGCCGACGGGGCTGGTCAGGATGTCGGCCGCCGCCCCGGCGCGCCGGCGGCGCAGCCTGGCCTCCAGCGTGGCCTGGGCGGTGGCCTCGTCGTTGTCGATCATCGCGATCTGCGGCTTCTTGGGCTTGTAGGATTTGGCGAAGCACATGGCGTCAGTCCTTTGCTGCTGCGGCGGCGGGCGGGGGAAGCCAGGCGAACTGGCGAAACCGGGTGCGGCCATCCGGGCCGAAGCCCGCCATGTCGCACTCGTGGACAAAACCGATGCCTGCCAGCAGGCGGCTGGCGGTGGGATGCGCGGCCCAGGCGCGCGCCTCGATGCGGCGGATGCCGCGTTCGGCGCACCAGCCGGGCAGCCCGTGGCGCAGGATGACGGCAAGCCGGCAAAGCGCGATGCGCCAGCGCGCGTGGTCGCGCGCCAGCAGCGCCGCGGCGCCGACCCCGGCCTGCCCGGTGCGCATCAGGCCGAAGACGGCAAAAGGTGTGGCGCCGGCGCCGGCGACGGCGACGAAACTGGCCTCGCGCCAGGCTTCCATGCCGCGCCAGTCGGCGAACAGCGCCAGCCGCGATGCGCCTGCGCCCCGCACGAGCTCGGCCTCCAGCGCGTCGGCCGCGTCGAGCGCGCCGAGCACCGCCATCGCGGCAAAGTCCTCGTAGGGGCGCAGGGCAATACTCATCGGGTCACGCCGCCGGCGCCGCCGCGACCGCCACGTCCAGCGTGGCCCGCCGCGCCGCCATGGCCCAGTTGCGCAGGCCCCCGTGCAGGCCCGACTGCGACTGCGCGGTGATCCCGGCAAGCGTGACGGTGGTCCACAGCTCGTCCGCGTCCACCACCAGGCCCTCCTCGCCCTTCAGGTCGGTCAGCAGCTGGTCCAGCAGGTGATGGTGCGCCCGCGCCTCGATGTCGGCCGCCAGCCGCTTCAGGCGCGGCAGGTCGAGGTCCTGTGCCTTGGCGCGCCTGCCACGGCGCGGCTTCGCAGCGGCGGCGGCCTTGGCGGCGGCTTCGTCGGCGGCGGCCTTGGCGGCGGCTTCGTCGACGGCGGCCTTGGCGGCAGCTTCGTCGGCAGCGGCCTTGGCCGCGGCTGCGTCGGCGGCGGCCTTGGCGGCGGCTTCGTCGTCTGTGGTGTCGGTCATGGTCAGGGTCTCCTTCACAGTTGGATGGTGAGGCGCTGCAGGATCGCGCGCGTGATCGCGGCGCTTTGGCTGGCGTTGAAGAGCACGCCGAGCTGCACATGCAGCCCGCCATTGATCTCGCTCTTCAGGCCAGACGGCATCGAGAGGTCGTGCCCGGGCGGGGGCAACGCGCCGACCAGATTGCCTTCGAGCACGCTGGCAAGCTCCACGCAGTCCCCGACCAGCTTCAGGAGCGTTTCCTGCTGCTCGCGCAGCTGCTGGAACAGCGGCTTCGACGCCGCCACCTCGGGCCGACCGTCCGGAACGGCGCGGCCCAAGGTGACGCTGGCAGCGTAGTCGTGTGCAGAGTTCATCGGATCAGTCCCCATAGGGGTTGAGCACGTCGTAGGCGGCGGTCAGGCCCGCCGCGGCCTCGGGGCGGCCCCAGTCGGGGCCGGGGGACGCGGACCGTGCCGCGCCGTCCTGGGCGACGCCGGGCAGGCCGGCGCGGGCGCGCGTGGCGCCCAGGCGCGACAGGCCGTTGGCGCCGTGTTCGCTGAGGAGGAGGTACTCGAGGCCGTCCATCACGTTGGCCTCGGTCTGCCGCTTGTCGGGCACCTTGCGCTTGTCGCCGCTGGCATCGACCTCGTCGGTCCAGACGTAGCGGGCCTCGAAGCCGCGCCGCAGGTATTTGCACCCCGGGTCGATCAGCAGGCCGGGCTCGCCGCCCTCGATGAACTCCAGCGCCGCGCGCACCGCCTCCAGCCGGGGCTGCAGCCGGTTGGTGCCGATCTTCTGCGGCCGGATGCGGAAGCCCGCCGCCTGGCCGACGATGCGGTTCCAGGTCGCGTTCTCGTCGGCGGCCTGGCTGGCGCCGTGCTCGCCCGCCATGTCGCCCCAGCCCGCCTCCACCGCCCGGTCGCGGAACCGGGGCGTCTCCAGGAGGTCGGCCAGGCGGCGGCCGAACTCGGCGGCCAGCAGGCGCTCGTCGGGGAAGTGCAGCTCGGCCAGGATGCGCCAGTGCATCGGCGGCTTGAACTGGGCGAGGACGGCCGCACCCTTGAAGCCCTGGTCGAGGCCGACGCGCAGCGGCAGCCCGGGGATCAGCGGCAGCGTGCCGGCCGCCACATGGATGCGCGGGTTGAACTCGCGCCGGAACACCGGGTCGCCCACCCGCAGGAACGTCGGGCGGTTGTGGACCATGCGCTCGGTCACGTCGCTGCGGCCTGCCAGGCGGTTGGCCTCGATCTGCAGCTCGTAATAGCCCGGCGGCAGGTTCTTCAGGTTCTCCATCCCCGGCTCGCCGTAGCCCGGCTGCCGGTGAAAGCCGATCCGCACGGCATCCATGCCAGCCTCTCGGGCCATGGGTGCCAGCGCGGCCTCGAACTGGGCGCGCCCGGCGGGATCGAAGAACATCCGGTGCGTCCAGTTGTCCTCGTCCGGCGCGTTCTGGTCGCAGTCGATCTGCCCCCAGCTGCGCAAGGCGGTGGGATAGCCCGCGAAGTGCTTGCGCGCCGGCCAGCGGTTGATCCGCCCGGCACCGAAGGTCAGCGTCTCCACCGGGTTGGTGTCGGCTTCGGCGATGTCGAGGTCGGTCATCTCGGTGCCGCGCATCGCGTGGCCCACGTCGTCGCCGAAGGCCATGAAGATCGCCGTCCAGGCGATGGCGCCGTGCCCGTCGTCAAACAGGATCGAATGCCGCACCGGCGCACCCCGCCCGCCCGCCCAGTCGCCCAGGGCGCGGGGATAGGTCTGCAGGTAGGACGGGATCACCGAGGACCAGAGCTGGCGGTAGTTCTCGCGGACGGAGTAGCGGGTGTAGTGCCGCACCCCGTCGAGGGTGGACCGCGGCATCATGATCGCCCGGCGCAGCGCCCGGCGCAGCTTCGTGGTGGTCTTGCCCGACCCCACCGGGCCGCAGATAGCCACGATGGGGCTGTCGTCCCAGTAGTAGGCCTCGGCCACCGGCCCCGGCGGCTCCCAGGGCGCCTCCACCGGCATCTCGCCCTCGGCCAGGTCGCCGTCCAGCGCGAACACCGCCTCGCGGGCGTCCAGATCCGCCAACGCCTCGGCCCGCGCCCCCGCAGCCCCCCCACCCTCCTGACCTTGTTCCCCGTCCGGACCCATCCGCGTCATTCGCAGGTCCTCCGAAACCCTGAATGGCCTCTCACAGGGGGGTAGAGAGACTGGCGCGCCGAGGCCCCCCCCGGGGGTCGCGGGCGGGGCGCGCGGGCCGGGCGCGCAAGGCGGGGGTGGGGTCGCGCGGCGCCCGCCGGGGCGGCGAGCGACTGATTTTCGATCAATGGGGCGAGCCCGGATTTGCCCTGCGATTTCAACGGCTTGCCCCTTCCGTCCGCGCCGCGCCGTCCGCATGGTCCGCGACCGCCTGCGCAAGTGCTTGATCCTGCACGATTTCCTTGGGCATCGGCGGCGGAGCCAGGCGGGCCGGCCGGGGCGTCACGTCGCGCGCCTGGTCCGGCCCCTGACCGGGCTGCGCTGCCGCCGGTCCCGCGCCCCCGAAGACGTTGACCTGCACCGGCATCGCCGGGGCCGCGTCCGGGGTGATCTTGGCCAGCCCGTAGGGCAGGAGCGCCTCGGCCGCGCGGCGCTGCTCGCTGAGGCACATGGTCAGCACGTCCAGCCGGATCGCCGGGGTCGGCGCCTTGGGCGTGACCCCCTCGCGCTCGGGCTGGTCGTAGGCCCAGGCGAGGATGCGCTCGGCATCGGTCATCGCCGCCAGCACCGGATCACCACCCGCCGCCAGCCCGGCGCGGCGCGCCAGCGCCTCCTCCGGCTGGGTGTAGCCCTGGTGCGCCAGCCAGGCGCGCAGCTGCGACGAGGCCTTGCCCAGCCCGCGCGTCCGCCGCGCCCCGTCCGGCCCGGAGGCCTGCTGCCCGAACAGCGCCAGCTGGTCGCCCGCCGCACGCGCCCGGTCCAGCCTGGCCGCAGCCTCCACCGCCTCGGCCTCGGTGATCGACCCGCGCGCCATCAGATTTCCCCCTTTTCGTGCTGGATCAAGGGCTTGGCCATCAGGGACAGTCGTGCCCGTGCTACCCGGTAGCACCGCAGTAGCGCGCCGGTAGCACCGCTAACCTCTCTTTTTCTCTTTTCTTTCAAGGAGATAAAGAAAGATGCTACTATGCTACCGCCAATGAGAGGTATATACACATGCGCACACCGGCGCCTGCACACACACATGTATGTCTCAAATTCCGGGTAGCACGGTAGCAAAGGTGGCCAAGCCCCTGACCTGCCGGCCAAATCCCGCGCTACCTTTCTGCTACCACAGGTGCTACCGGTAGCAGTCGCAGGCGCCCGCCGCGTGCTCAAATCCCGGCCCGAACCGGTGTGGGCCGGGACGCAAGACACCGCGCGAGGGGCGGTATGGCGGGTCGCGGGACGCATCCTACATGTAGTCCTCTGGGTTGACCGCGCCCGGGCCGGACGCAGCCGCGAGTGGTGCGGCGGGTGCGCCCGAGGCGGCGTCAGCGGCTTGGCCGTCGAATTCGAGGAGGCCCGGCATGGCGCTGAAGGGCACCGCCGTGACCTTGCTCATCACCCCGTCGAAGCGCATCGGCACGGGCGATCCCTGCGCCCCGGGCAGCCGCCGGAGGCTCTGCGACCAGGCGCCGCCCTCCCATTCGGATCCCCGGAAGAGCGCGTTCAGGCCCGCGAACCCGGCCTTGGTGGCGATGTGGAGCACCGGCATCACCGGCCTGCCGTCCACCTTCAGGCCGAAGGCGCCGAGGTAGTCGTTGGCCTTCCTGGCCTGCGCCTCGACGCCGCCGGCGACACTGTCGCCGAACAGCCGGTCGCCCGCGCCTGGTCGCCGCCCGGCGGCCTTGACCCAGACGCCGAGGGTGAACAACTGCCCGCGCCGCATCGGGTCCACCGGCTGCGACAGAAGATGGGTGACCACATCCTCGGCGTCCGAGCCGATCTCGCCGATCTCCTCCCGGGCGGCGCCGGCAATCTTGGCCGCCCAGCCGGTCAGGGCCTCGGCCGAGGGCATCCCGGCGGTGCCCGCCATGTCGGCCATGGCCAGAATGGTCGCCCAGTTGTCGCCGTTGCGCCCGTCGATCCGATGCTCGGCGAGCGCCTCGCGCCACATCTCCAGCCGCGTTGCCCAGCTGGGCCAGCGGTCGATCAGCAGCCGCTTCAGCGCCGCGCCGCGCTTGCGCCAGGTCTCGGCGCGCAGCGCCGGAGGGTGGGGCGTGCCCTCCGGGAAGGTGTCGAGGTTCAGCACCTGGATGCGGCTGCGGTCCGACGCCTTGAGCACGCCGGGGATCAGGATCGAGGAGGCCAGAAAGGTGGACCGGATGATGGTCTCGTGCGTCTTCTGGTCGGGAGAGGAGCGGATGCGCCGGCCGCCGGACGACGCCTGGCGCAGGAGTTCCACGATCCCCTGCTCCTTGGCCTTCAGTCCCGGCCCGGGCTCCAGCTCGTCGAGCGCCACCGGCACGGTGGACATGCGCAGGAAGTTGGCGATGGCCGCCGCGGAAGCGTTCTCGGATTTGAGGATACCCCGGTCGCCGCCCATCAGCATGTGGATCATGCCCTGCAGCCGGCTCTTGCCGGTCGACCGCGTGCCGGTGACCCAGAACTGGGGCCGCCATTCCAGCGCGCCGCCCAGGATCATGCAGCCGAGCGCCCCGAGCATGATCTGGGCATCGACCGCGCCGCGGCGCCAGTTGTAGCTCTCAAGCTCGGTCTGCAGCGGCGGCACGGGGTCGGGGCCGTCGGCGCTGGCAGCGGGCGAGGGGATCGGCGGATAGGCCGGGTAGATCACGCGGCCCTGCGGACCGGTGGGCAACTCGCGCCCGCCCGCCAGCAGCCGGTCACCGCAGTGGTAGACCAGGTTGCCGTCCTCGTCGGTCCAGGCGCCGGGGCCGCGCACCGCGCCCTCGGGGTCGAACAGCCCCTTCTCGGCACAGGCGATGACCATCGCCTGGGCCGCGAGGTCCGCGTCGAACCGGTTCTCGCGCCGCTTGGCGGCCCGGTCGAACTGCGGAAACTGCCAGCACAGCGCCGCGATGCGGGTGCCATAGAGGTGCATGACGGCCTGCTTTTCGTGCTTGGCGACGACGCGCAGCTGACCGAGCACGTCGAGGTAGTAGCTGCAGCCGCCATTGACCCCCAGCGGCTTCACCGGGCAGCCGTCCCAAATCTCGCCGCTGGGCCGCGCCGGCCGCCGTCCCTTGCCGCCGTCGCCGCCGGTCTCGGCAGCCTTGGCCGCCCGCGCCGGCGCGGGCGCGGCCGCGCCTGGCAGGGCGGCGATGGGCGGGTCGGCGAGCTTCGCGGCCAGCGCCTGGCGGCCGCGCAGGGGGGTGACGGTGGCGCGCGGCGATGCCGGCGCCGGATCGGGTATCCAGCTGTCGTCGGGCAGGTCGTCGGGGGTGGGGTCAGCCATGGCCGGCGACCAACCCGTTGGAAAGCGAGGCGATGACCGAGGCGTTGCCCTGCTCGATGTTGGCCCGCACAAGCTGCATGGCCTCCACAGGGTTCAGCTTCCGCTGGTCCTGCATTGTGATCAGCTGACCGACGAAATGCGCGGCGATCGCCAGCATCTCCTGCGCCGACAGATTGCCCTCTTCCTGCCGCAAGAGGTCGATCACCTGCAGGCGAAACCGTTCGTGGGCAGCTTTCGCCTTCTGGCTGCTCAGCGTGCTCACGACGTGCCCCCGCGCCAGGCGCAGGACCAGGTCCAGACGGTGCCCTTGCTGGCCTCCGCAAGCTGGGTCGCGAGACCGTAGCCGGCCAGGAGGCAGACGGTCTCGCTCTCCATGTGCCCGACCTCCCGCGGCCCCGGCGTGAGCGCGGGGTCGGCGGTGGCCACGAGGAAGATGGTCAGGACCCAGTCCATGGTCAGCCCGCGGCCGCCAGCTTCGCCGCCGCGCGGTCGAGCCGCTCGATCTCGGCCAGGATCAGCGCCCCGGCCTTGACCAGGTCGTGGCGGCGGTCGCCGGGCTTCCACCAGTAGGGTGCCCAGGGCCAGATCGCCCGCATCGCGGCACTGACGGCAGCGGCCACGTCCTGCGAGCCGGGACGGCAGGCATTGAGCGCGTAGCAGGCGGCCGCGCCTGCCAACTCGCCCTTGTCGTGGGCGTCATCGCGCGCGGCACTGAAGCCATCGCCGTCCATCTGCCGCTGTCGCTCGCGCCAGAGGTCCTCCAAGGCCTCGCTGCCGTCAGGCCAGACGCTGTAGCCCATCACGAGCCCCCCGCGGCGAACACCAGCGCGATCCCCGCGATGATGAGGGCTGCGCCGAAGGCCAGCGCGGGCACGCCGCTGCGCTGGCCGTGGCCGAAGTCCGGCAGCGCGGCCGACACCATCGCAAGCGCGCCTGCGACGATGCACAGCACGCCGCCGCCCGCCATCAGAACCATGAGCATCACGCCGCCCCCTCCAGAATGCGAACCCGCTCGCGGATCGTGGCGGTTTCGGTCGGCGGGGATTGCGGCCCGATGCGCAGCGCCCCGTCGAGGGCGTCGATGAAGGGCCGCCAACCGGCCTCGCCGGACCATTCCAGGCGCGTCCGGGCGACGGCGTCGCCGATCCAGATCGCCGCCTGCAGGGGTTCCTCGTCCAGCACTCGGGCCGCGAAGGCCACTGACCGTGCTACTCGCGTCGAGGAGCGATCCAGGTTGCGCAGGTCCGGGAACTCGCTTTCGTTCGCCACCACCCTGCTGAGGTTGTCGAACCCGTAGGTGCGCAGGTCCAGCGCCGCCGCGTGGCGGCCGGCGGTCTCCAGCAGGTGCCGGGCGCGCGCCCGCCGCACGCCCTTGTCGCCGGCGGTGGCCGTCAGCCGCGGCACGAAGGCCAGCAACTCCTGCCGCGGGTGGTCCCGCAGCGCGTCGTTGAGACGGATGACATAGGACCCGATCACCCGGCACATGCAGGCGGGCAGATCGGAGGCGCTGTTGACCATGGTCCAGCCGAAGCCGGCCGCCAGCACCGCAACCTCCATGGTGCAGGACCCATCGCTGGGCAGCGCGTGCGAGCCGCTCTTCAGCACCGTCGCCAGGTTGAACGCCCGCAGGTCTGCCATCACGCCGCCCCCTCCATCAGTTCCCGCCGCAGCTCGTCGTTGAGGTCCTCGCCCGGGCGGTCGGGGCGGTAGACGCGCACCAGGCGGTCGGCGGCGGCATGGGCGGCCACGGCGCGGGCGAAGGCCTTCTGCGCCTCGGCGCTCTCGTCGTGGTCCTGCACCAGCACCACCTCGGCCACGTTCCCGGGCAGCTGCACCGCGGCCATGTTGCCCAGCGTCCCGGCCGCGATCACGCGCGCGCCGGGGTGCAGCATCACGGCCGACAGCGCGGTCTCGATGCCCTCGGCGATGTAGACCCGGCTGCCCGGCGGGCAGGCGCCGAGCGGCGCGCCCTTGCCGCCGCGCGGGCCGGCACCGGACCAGAGGTTGATCGCACCGCCCCTGGGGTCGCCCAGCTCCTTCTTCGGTGCGGCCAGCGGCGCCTTGGTCCAGCGCCCGTCGGCCCCGTAGGCGAGCCAGGTGCGGTGGCAGGCGACGATCTGCCCGCCGCGGGTGATCGCCGCCACCATGGCGGGCAGCTCCAGCCTGAGCTCGGTCACCTCGCCGGTGTCCGGGTCCATGCGCTCCTCGCGGTAGCGGCAGGCCGGGTGATAGCGCAGCGCCCGGGGCTGGCGGCCGAGTGCTGCCAGGTCCAGGCCGCGGCCGCGCAGGTAGTGCTCCACCGGCGTGCCGGCGATGCGCTCGCGGGCCGACAGGAACAGCGCCGCGGCGGCGCGGCGGCGCCGCTCCAGCTGCTCGCGCCGCGCGCGTTCCTCGCGGTTGCGGCGCGCCTGGGCGTCGCGCGCCCGGGCCTCGCGCTCGGCGGCCGACTGCGGCGTGTCGGCCTCCAGCCCCGCGATGCGGCGCGCCTCGGCGAAGGCCTCGCGCGGCGGCAGGTTGTGGCGCAGGCCGATCAGGTCGATCAGGTCGCCGTGGTCGCCGGTGGCGAAGTCGTGCCAGCGGCCGCGGTCGGCGCCGGTCATCTGCACGTAGAACGAGCCGACCGCGCGGTCGGCGCGGCCGGGGTTCAGCGTCCAGTAGCGGCCGTCGGTGGTGTGGTGGCCGGCCGCCGGCGGCGCCAGGTCGTGGACCAGCCCCGGCATCAGGCGCAGCAGCTCCTCCTTCAGGCGGTCGGTGCTGACCAGCGGGCTGCCCATGGCCCTACTCCGCCGCCGCAGGACGGTTGATCGCCGACAGAGCCATGGCCACATCGGCGCGGCTGAAGCGCCGCGCGTGCGTCTGCGGGTCCAGCCTGGTCAGCCGGGCAAGGCGCGCATGCACCTCGCCGTTGGTGACGCCGATCTCGCTGGCGATGTCCGCGGCGGTCCAGCCGTTGATCGCCCAGACGATCAGGTTCTCGTCGGTCTCCAGCGTCCAGGGGGACGGGTGCGGCAGATTGAGGAGGTGCAGCACCAGGTCGGCGGGCGGAGGCGCCACGTCCCCGGCCGCCGCGGGAGGAGGTGCGACGGCCGGGGCGGGCTCGTCCCGCACCGGTTCCGGCGGCGGGAGAGACGGGTCCCGGCCTGCGCCGGGATGCAGGGGTGCAGCCTCTTCCCCGGCCGCGGCGGGGGCCGCCGCGGCCGGGGCGGGCTGCTCGTCCGCCGGGGGCACGGTCGGCGGGGCAGAGGGGGAGGTGGCGGTGAAACTGTCGAGTGTCGCGAGGATGCGGTCGTTGAGCTTGAGCATCCGCTGGCGGCAGGCGCTCTCGCTCCTGCCGGTCAGGGCAGCGGCCCGGGCGGCGCCGGTTTTCTTGGTGGCCCCGTGCTGCATGGACACGGCAGCGCACTCCACCAGCGTGGTGTCGTCGGCCTCGGTCCAGGCATTGGCGAAGCGGTCGGGCGTGGCGGCCAGCGCCGACGTGCTGCTGGGCGGCGGAGTTGCACCGCCCTGGTCGGGCGTGGGGACCCCGACTGTTCCTGCGACGGGCCGCGAAAGGGGATCGGTCTCCGGCGCGGACCGCAGATCGGGTCGCAGCTCCGGCAGGTCCGGAAGGGGTGCAGCGGCGGCGGGCGGGCTGCCAGCATCGCCCTCCGCCGCTGCGGGGGCCGCGGAGCCACCTTGGGGGATGTCTGCTCGCGCCGCGGTTTCGGAAGGGGGGATGAGGGGCGCCGTCGCGCGGCCGGTGTCCGGCGGCGGCAGGCGCTCGGGGATGTTGGCCGGCAGGGCAAAGGTCAGGCCCGCGGCGACGGGCATCGTCGTATCGATGGTCATCCGCATCGGCGCGCCGGGCAGGATCGAGAAGACGGGCTCGTGGCCGAAAGGCTCCAGCGCCTGCCCGGCGGCGAGCAGCGCGCCGATGTCCGCGGCGAGGTCCTCCAGCTGCGTGAGCGTTAGCCGCTGCAGGTCCGGAACGATCCGCTCGCTCATGCCCGTTCCCCCTCTGCCATAATCGGGGTCCCGGCCTGCGCCGGGATGGGATGCAGCGTGTCGCGCGCCGCGGCCATCCGCCGGAAGAAGAAATCGCTGAGCGCCGCATGCGCGGCAAGCTGCGCCGTGGCCGCCGCCACGCTGCCGCGCTGATCGCGGGCAGCGAGCGTGGCCCGCGCCGCCGACAGCACCGCCGCCATCGCGGGCGAGACCGACTGCACGCTGGCCAGCGGCTCGGTCTCGGCCAGGATGTCCAGCGCCAGGCGCGCATGGCTGTCCTCGATCACCGCCAGCGCCGCGGCGGCCAGCGCGTTGACGCAGACCGCCTGGGCCAGCTTCACCCGCTCGGGCGTGGCGCCGGCCTCGCCGAAGGCCCGGGTGCCGGTCGCTTCCGTGCTGTCCTCACCGATCTCAGCCATTGATGTCCGCCCTCCCGGCCCCTGTCGGCGCGGGCCAGGTCGCGGGATCGGCCAGCGGCGCCGGCGCCGGGGCGGCAAGCGCGGCGGCAAGCGCCGCCTGCAGCGTCTCGCCCAGCGAGAAGACGGCGGCCACGTCGTGGCGGTGGCTTTCCCACATGGTGGCGAAGGTCAGGATCGCCGCGCGCAGCGGATCGGCCCGGCCGAGCAGCTCCTCGGCCTTGGTCCGCAGGTCGTCCACCATGTGCAGCGTCAGCGATCCGGTCATGGCCGACAGCGCCACGGCCAGCGCGGCCGTCAGCGCCGGCATGCGGACGCTGGCGCCATGGTGATCGGGGGGGCTCATGCCGCGCGCCCCAGGATGCGGTCGGCAACCATGGTCACCAGCCAGAGTGCATCCTTGCGCGTCATCTCACTGGAGCGCAGCTTGAGGCGGCCGGCGCCGTCAGTGCCGATCACCAGAACCTCGCGGAAATCGTTGCGGTCCAGGTGACAGTGAGACAGGCATTCCTCGACCGTCATCGCGTCGTGCGGCGGCAGCAGGAAGATGTCGGCAGCGGGCGCTGGAGTGCTCATGCGGCGCGCTCCCGGTGGTGGAGGGCGGGAGGGTCTTCGGCGGGCACGTCGCCGCCCGCCGAAGGGTCCGGGACCATGGCGGAGGTCGCAGCCTCCGCTTGGGTCCCCGGCTCCCGTGCCGCCAGGATCGCCTGCACCTCGGCCTCGGGCGCGCCGTAGAGCAGGTGCTCGGCGGTCAGGCCGAGGCGGTGGCGGCGGGCGTGGGAGAGGAGCTTGCGGGCGTGGATCGACAGGATGTCGCCCGCCTCGCGCCGCTCGGACTGACGCCGCCAGAAGATCGGCCCCTTCGGGCCGAGCCCGCAGATCCCGGCCAGCACCGTCGTGCCGCCGATCAGCCGCTCGCAAACTTCCAGTGGTGTGAGATAGCTACTCATGGCGCAACATATAGCGCGCGCTCCGTGAGGCTCGTCAAGAGAAATGTGAGGTCTCGGGTGATCCATGCTCTTTGGTGTGAGGTAGCTACTTCCTAACTTGCGGGCATGGATGCGCAGTGGTTCAAGGCCTTGCAACGCAAGGCTGATGTGACGAGCTTCGATCTGGGAGCTGCAATCGGCCGTGACCGTTCGGTGATCTCGCGCATCATCAACGGTTCACAGCGGATGACGCTGGACCAGGCGCGAATCTTTGCCGACCGGCTGGGCGTGCCGCTCAACGAAATGGTTGAGAAAGGTGGTCTTGCCAACGGCACCGTAGCCCAGCAACTGGCCCCCGGCTTCGCCGACAGCGATGCCGCGCCCTGGGCGGGGCAGGGGGCCGAGGGCGACCGCACCCGGCGCATCGCCGAGCTCTACGGCGCCCGGCCCGGCGTCGATGTCTGGCAGGTGAAGGGGCGCGGCATGGCCTTCGCCGGCTACCTGCCGGGGGATTTCATCCTGGTGGACACCCACGCGGCGGAGCGTGTGCGGCGCGGCGACGACGTGGTGGCCCAGGTCTATCGCGGGGCCGGCGCGCGCACCGTGTTCCGCCGCTACGAGCCGCCGGTGCTGGTGCCGATGACCTGCGACCCCGAGGACCAGGGCGTGCTGGTGGTGGACGGCGACAACGTGGTGATCCGCGGCAAGGTGGTGGCAAGCTGGAGGGGCTAGGCTTTGCGGCACCACCGCGTGAGTGCGATGGCGGCCCAGCGAATGAACCTGCCGAGCGCGATAATGACGGCGGCGGAGACTATGGACACCAGCAAATATTCAAGGAACGACGGCTGTGCCATCCCGAAGAAGCGCGCCGCCTCAATCTTGCTGGGGAAACCGACGATCAGCGAGAAGATGAGAAGCCCTATTGCAACGCCAACAGCATTAACGGTTGAGGGCAAAAAAATTGCAGCGAGCAACAGAATGATGGCCATCGGAGCCTCCGCTTCCGCCGAGGCTATCGGCGGTAGAAGCTCACATGTCGAGTGATTTTTGCACATTAGCCTTGACAGTGTGAGGTAGCTACCCGCATTCTCCTGTGCACAACCCTTGCACAGGAGGTCCCCGATGCCCGCCCGACGCCTGCACCTTGCCCCCGCGCGGGTGCCGATGGCCCGTCCGGCCGCGGTGAACGACCGCGAACTGACCACGCTGCGCCAGCTCGGCCATGACGCAAGGCACGGCAACGTGACCGAGGCCGAGGCGGAATGGGTCCTGTCCGTGGCCGGGCCGCTCCTCGACGAGCTGGCGCTGCGCCGCGCCTGGATGCGCGAGAACGCCGCCACGGCCGACCTCGGCAACGTCATCGTCCTGCCGGCGGGCCGGCCGTGATCGCCTTTCCCACCCACCCGCTGGCGCTGCGCGACATGCTGGACGCCGGCCAGCCGCTGGGGCTGGAGGACCGGCTGCCCGCCCGGCCCCTGACGGCCGAGGAACGGCAGGGTTTCCGCATCGCCTGCGCGATGCTGGAGACCTGGGGCCGCGTCATCACCGGCCAGGGCGTCAGCCTCGGCGGCGGCGACGATCCCGTGCCGGTGCGCGAGGTCATGGCCCGCAACGGCAAGATGGTCACCGGCTGCGCCCAGGCGCTGGCGCTGGTCGCCGACCGGCTCTGAGCTTCTCCCCGGGTCCGCCCGCGGCGCGTCTGCTCCCGCGCTGCCCCGGCCGATCAACCACCCGGCCGCGCGGGCGGCGCGCCGGGCCACCCCTTCCGGAAAGGGGATGCGATGAACCTCACCATCCTGATCGTCCTTCTCGCCTCGGCCGGCTTCGCGCTGGCGCTGGCGCTGGCCGTGGCCTGGGGGCTCGACCTCTGGCTTGACGCGCTGACCGGCACCGCGGTCGGGGACAGCGCGGCGGCGGGCGACGAGTTCGACGCCGCGATGCAGCGCTGGCGCGCGATGCGCGAAGACGCGGAGGGCTGATCCCATGGCCAACCGCAACCCCGACTTCCTGGACGCCTTCACTGTCGCCTTCCTGCTCGGCCTGTCGGTCAAGCAGTTCCGCGCCCGCCGCGCCTGGCTGGAGGAGGTGATGGACTTCCCGCTGCCGCTGCCCACCAGCCTGCGCCCGCGCCTCTGGCGCGCCGACCAGGTGCGCGCCTGGACTGCACGGCAGGGCCTGCCGGGCACCGCCCCGCCACCGCCGCCGCCGACCCCCGGCGGCAACGTGGTCATGCTGGCGGAGGCGCGCCGTGCATAGCATCCTGGCCATGGACCTGCCGGCCGACGATGCGCGCATGCTGGAGGTCGTCCGCGTCGGCGACGCGATCAACGCGGCCATGGTGGGCGAGCTGGCGCGGCTGGAGCCAGCGTGGGGCGAGCCCCAAACTCTGTCGATTGTCCTCAATGCCGTCGGCCTGATCGTCCGCGCCCTGCGCGAGACCTGTGCCGAGACCATCCCGGGCGGCGAGCACAATGCCGACGCCGTGATCCTGATGCAGTCGGGCATGGGCCATCCCCCGGTCCTCGTCACCAGCGCGGAAGCAGGCCACTGATGCCCCGCCGCAAGGCCCGCCTTCCCGTGCTCGAGGCCGGCCGCGGCGTGCGCCAGCGCCGGCGCGCGGACGGCAGCTGGCGGGTGTGGTGGGAACCCCGGCCGGAGGAACGGCTGGCGGGCTTCGCGGCGGTGGAGCTCTGGCCCGACCGGCCCGACGCGACACGGCGCGAGGCCGCCCGGCTGAATGCCGAGGCCGCGCGCGTGATCGCGGCCGGCACCCGCCGCGGCGCCCGCCGGGCCGAGCGCACCGTCGATGCGCTGATCGCGCTCTACCGCGGTTCGCCGCACTGGCGCGACACGCTGGCGCCCAAGACCCGCCAGTCCTACGACGCGCTCCTGAAGGTGATCGCCGCCAAGTGGGGCATCTGGCCGGTGGCCGGGTTCGACAAGGCCGTCGTCAACACCTGGTTCGAGACGCTCTACGCCGCCCGCGGCAAGCGCATGGCACAGGCGTTGGTCCGGATGCTGTCGATCCTGTTCAACCGGGCCGAGGTCGAGGGCTGGCGCCCGGAAAACTCCAACCCCTGCCTGCGGCTCAAGCTGCCGACGCCGGCGCCGCGCAACCGCCGCGCCAGCTGGGATGAGGTCGAGGCGGTGCTCGCCGCCGCCGGCGGTGATCCGCTGTGGCAGGTCATGGCCGACGCGGCGCTCTGCGCCGCGCTGCACGGCCAGCGCGCCACCGACGTGCGCCTGGCGCGGCGGGCGGGGTTCCGCAAGGTGCTGCGGCCGGGTGCTTCCGAGGCGCGCTGGCACTGGTTCCTGCGCCGGTCCAAGCGGCAGACCGACGGCGTGCTGCCGGTGAACATCGACTTCACCGCCCGGCTGGAGGCGCGGCTTGCCCGGCCCGCGGGGCCGGACGGGGCGCTGTTCGCGGATCCCAGGTCCGGCCTGGCGCTGACCGAGGATGCCTTCGGCCACGCCTGGGTGGCGCTGCGCGCGGCGGCCGCCCGGGCCTGCCCCTCGCTGCTGGCGCCGCCGCTGCAGTTCCGCGACCTGCGCCGGTCCTTCGGCGCCTGGGCGCGGGCGGGCGGCGCCCTGACCGACGATGTCGGCGACGTGCTGGGCAACAGCGCCGCGACCGATCCCGAGCTGGGAGAGACCTACATGCCGCCCTCGGCCGAGACCGCCTCGCGCGCCATCGACGCCGTCCGGCGGCCGGAACGGAACAGGGAGAGGGCAGGATGAAGGGCACGATTGAGATCGAGGAAGACATTCCGCCGGAGATGAGCGCCGCCCTGGCGCGCGCGGCCGAGCTCGTGGTGGAGCGGGCGGGGAACGGCACGCGCGGGGTGATGCTGTCCGTCGCGGTCACCGTCCTGTCCAGACCGGGCGGCTGCGCGGTCAGCGTGATGGCGCAAGGCACCTGCACGCCGGAGGTCCGCGCGGCGGTCATCACCTCCGTCGCCGACGTGCTCGACAACCCGCGCGACCTGCCGGTGATCCAATGACCGACCCCGCCGCCTTCGGCCTCGATGTCGCCTATGCCGGCGAGTGCTACATGATCTTTCGCGACGGCAAGCTCATCCCCGGCCGCTACGGCAACCGCGACAGCGCGACCTACCGCATGGGCAACATCGCCCGCCGCCTGGCCGAGGCCGCCATGCCCGTCATCCCCTGCCTCTGCTGCAGCACACCCTTCAGCAGCGAAGGCCGCCACAACCGGCTGTGCGACGACTGCCGGAGCATGAGCTGATGAAGCATCTGATCGACACCAGCACCATCACCATGGAGGTCAGCGTCAGCGAGGCCGAGCTCCGCAACCGCCTCGAGGCGGAGGTGCTGCAGGGCCTTGGCCTGCTCGACCCGGATGGCAAGGTTGTGCCGGGCGTGACCGGCATCAAGGTCCTGCGCGGCGAGGGCGGCCGCGGCGGCTACCGCGTCCAGGTCGCGCGCAACATGACCCTCGCTGCCGCCCCGAGGCTGCCGGCATGACCGGCGCCTCGCTGCTGTTCTACACCATCATCCGCTGGGCCGAGGCGCAGGGCGCGACGAACGTCAAGGCCCTGCCGGGCTGCTGGCACGGCGAAACCGACGAGTGGACCGTGCGGATCAACGGGCACAGCCACGAGGTCGAGGACGTGCCGCCGTTCAGCGCGGTTGTCATGCACAAGACCGCGCTCCTCGGCATCGCCGTCCTCAACATCGCCGGCGGCTGCATCACCGGTCCGACGGAAGACGAGCTGATCTCCCACTTCGGGGCGCTGATCCCGGAGGGCTGCGATGGCCAAGGCTGATCCCGCCGCCGCGCTCGCGCCATGCCCGCGCTGCGCATCAACCGACATCTGGCCTGAGGCCGCGACCGTCGATCCCTGGGGCCTCTACTGCCGGGCCTGCCAGTGGACCGGCCCGCGCTCCGGCGGCGACGATCCGGACACGGCCGTGGCGGCATGGAACCGCGAAGCGCGCCAGGTCGCCGAGGCCCGCCAGCTCGGCCTGGCCGTCAACCTGCGGCAGGTCCTGCCTCTCGCGGACGAGCTCGCATGAGCCCCTCCACTACCCCTTGCGGATTTTCCGTCCGCGGCGGACGGCCGCGGACGCGCGGACGGTGAACTTGCGCAAGAAAGAAAAGTGCAGCGATTTCAGGACGTTATGGCTCCGGCGGTAGGGATCGAACCTACGACCAATTGATTAACAGTCAACTGCTCTACCGCTGAGCTACACCGGACCACGCGGCGCGCTATAGCAAGGCGGTCCGGGGGCGTCCAGCGGGTTTTCGGGGGTCAGCGCAGGGGCGCGAGTGCGAAGCTGGCGGCGGGGCCGGGGGCCGGGTCGGCGACAACCAGGGCCCGTTCCCAGAGGTCGATGAGGTGGGCGAGCGCGTTGCGGGCCGCGGCGGGGTGGAGCGCAGGCGGTGTGTCGGCGTAGACCTTGGCGACGAGGCCGGGCAGCGTGGCCGGGCCACCGGCGAGGACGGCGAGAATCCGCGCCTCGCGACCTTTCCGGTGCGCGATGAGCGCGGCCAGGCGGGCGCCCGGGTCGTCCACGGGGGCGCCATGCCCGGGGTAGAGGCGGGTCCAGGAGGTTCCCGACAGGCGGTCCAGCGAGGCCATGTAGGCGCCCATGTCGCCGTCGGGCGGCGAGACCAGCGAGGGCGCCCAGCCCATCACCTGATCGCCCGAGAACAGCCGTTCGCCCCAGACGAAGCAGAGGTGGCCAGCGAAGTGGCCGGGCGTGTTGAGCGCGGTGAGGCGCCAGCCGGCGCCATCGACCGACTGGCCGTCGGCGAGGAGCAGGTCGGGCCGGAACCCGGCGTCAACGCCTTCACCGCCCGCAAGGCCCTGTTCGGCAAGGCGCGCCATCACCGCCGAGCGCCCCGCCTCCGGCGGTCCGAAAGCGGCGACGGGGGCGCCGGTCGCGCCGGCCAGATGCGGCGCCAGCGCGGAATGATCGAGATGCGCGTGGGTGACGAGGATCGCCGCCACCCGCTCACCCGGGTCCAGCGCGGCCAGGATCGCGGCGAGATGGCGCGGGTCGTCGGGGCCCGGGTCGATCACCGCGACCTGACCCTCGCCGACGATCCAGGTGTTGGTACCGGCCTCGGTCATCGGCGAGGGATTGTCCGCCCGCACCAGCCGCAGGCCGGGTTCGATCCGTTGCATGGCCACACCCCCTTTCGCCGGGCCGTCCCGGCCGCTACCCTAAGGCGCATGACGCTGCGGCCGAAATCCGTGCTCCCGCGGGGCCTTTACGGCCGCGCCGCGCTGATCCTGATCGTTCCGGTCATCATGATCCAGATCGTCGTGTCGGTGGCCTTCATCCAACGGCATTTCGAGGGCGTCACGCGGCAAATGACCGAGGGCGTGGCGATCGAGGTGCGCTTGGTCCAGGAGCAGCCGGTGCTGTCGGAGGCCATCCGGCTCGGCGCGGCGCTCGGCCTTGTCGTGACGCCGGCCGGAACGGCGCCGGCCGCCGACGGGCTGGGTGCCTGGGACTTGTCGGGAAAGGTGGTGGCCGCGACCTTCGCCGAGACGGTGCCGGGGCTGGTTCGGGCCGTTTTCGACACCGAACCGCGGCGGGTCACGCTGTATCTGGAAGGGCCGGGCGGGCCGATCGCGGTGGAGGTTCCGCGGCGGCGGGTGTCGGCCTCCAACCCGCATCAGCTGCTGGTCTGGATGATTGCCACCTCGATCCTGATGACCCTGATCGCGTTCTATTTCCTGCGCGCGCAGCTGCGTCCGATCAAGCTCCTGGCCGACGCCGCGGATGCCTTCGGCAAGGGCCAGGTCGTGCCCTACCGTCCGCGCGGCGCGCTGGAGGTGCGGGCAGCGGGGCGGGCGTTCCTGGACATGCGGGCGCGCATCGAGCGGCAGATCGAGCAACGCACGCTGCTGCTGTCGGGGGTCAGCCACGACCTGCGCACACCGCTGACGCGGCTGCGGCTGGGGCTGGCCATGCTGCCGCAGGACGAGGAGGTGCGCGCTTTGCAGGGCGACGTGCGGCAGATGCAGCGGATGGTGGACGAGTTCCTCGCCTTCGTCCGCGGCGACGCCACCGAGGAGCCGGTGCCGACCGACCTGGCAGACCTGATCCGGGAAGTGGCGGAGGCGGCGGTGCGAGCCGGGCAGAGCGTGGTGCTGGGACCGCTGGCGGTGACCGGAGAGGTGGCGTTGCGGCGCGAGGCGGTACGCCGGGCGGTCGAGAATCTGGCAGGAAACGCAATTCGCTACGGGACGCGCGTTCGGCTGTCGCTGGTCGCGACCGAGGCCAGCCTGCGCATCGTCGTCGAGGACGACGGCCCCGGCATCCCGCCCGACCGGCGGGAGGAGGCGATGGCGCCTTTTGCCCGTCTGGAACCCGCCCGCGACCTCAGCCAGGGCGGCGGGTCGGGGCTGGGGCTGGCGATCACGGCGGATGTGGCGCGCAGCCACGGGGGCGAGTTGCGGCTGACGGACAGCGCCGAGCTTGGCGGGTTGCGGGCGGAGCTGGTGCTCGCGCGCTGAGCCGCGCCACTCTCCGGCGGGAAGGGCGTTTCGCGCAATTCGGAAAAACCCGGAATCAGGCCGGTCACAGCGCGGCGTGCAGCGTGGAGCCGGCGGCTGGCTGCTGCGCGCCCGCCCCGGGGCGCTGTTCATGTAACGCGCGAAGATAGGCGTCTAACGCATTTTGAATACGTGATTTCAGGATCGAAGTGTCGCCCCTGCCATGGCGGCGGGTTGACCGTTCGCAGGCGTGCCGCCGGGCCGGTCAACCCGGTGCTGCGGATACCATCACCCAGTGGGACTGGCCGGACGCCGAGTAGGCGAGGCCCACACCGATGTTGCGGGTGCCGCGGGCGAGAATGTTCACGCGGTGCCCGCGCGAGCCCATCCAGCCGTCGACCACGGAGCCCGGGCCGCGGTAGCCAGCAGCCACGTTCTCGTTGACCAGCCGCCAGTCGTAGCCCGCGTTGCGCGCGCGCTGCCCCACGTTGGAGCCGTTCGAGCCGTTGTGCGACATCTTGTTGCGGCCGGCGTTGTCGCAGGCGTGGCGCTGCGCCGCTTCCATCAGCGCGCCGGAGGCCCGCAGGGTTGGCAGGCCGCTGCGGGCGCGCTGCGCGTTCACATTGTCGATGACGGCGGCCTGGACCATCTCGACGTTGCCCGGAATTTCGCAGGCAAGCGCTGGCGCGGTGCCGAAGGCGAGGATCAGTGCGAGGGCGGTGCGGACAGTCACGCTACAACTCCTGCCATTGTTCGCGGTTCAGGACCAGCTAGGGGTTGTGATTGCGGCAAGCCGAAGGCGAAGATATGCCGATCACGGGGCTTTTCCGCCGGTCCCCGGCCGAGCCGTGACAGAGCCTTTCCCGGCGGGGCGCCCTTGCGGCCCCCGGGGCGCGCCACTAAGATTCCGTCAAGCAGCGCGCGCTACCCCTTCCCCCGACATCGGAGGCCAGTCGCCATGAAAGACCCCATCCAGCAGTTCACCAGCTTCATCATCCCCACGGTGGAGGAGGTGAACGCGCGCGGCTCGATCCGCTACGACATTTTCTCGCGGCTCCTGAAGGAGCGGATCATCTTCGTCGCCGGCCCGGTGCACGACGAGATGGCCACGATCATCTGCGCCCAGTTGCTGTTTTTGGAGGCGGAGAACCCGTCCAAGGAAATCTCGATGTATATCAACAGTCCGGGGGGCGTGGTGACCTCGGGCCTGTCGATCTACGACACCATGCAGTACATCAAGCCCAAGGTCTCGACCCTGGTGATCGGGCAGGCGGCCTCGATGGGCTCGCTCTTGCTGACCGCGGGCCAGCCGGGGATGCGCTATTCGCTGCCGAACAGCCGGATCATGGTGCACCAGCCCTCGGGCGGCTACCAGGGCCAGGCCACCGACATCATGATCCATGCGCGGGAGACCGAGAAGCTGAAGCGCCGGCTGAACGAGATTTACGTCAAGCACACCGGCAAGGACT
This sequence comes from Rhodobacterales bacterium, assembly GCA_031406135.1. Taxonomy (GTDB): domain Bacteria; phylum Pseudomonadota; class Alphaproteobacteria; order Rhodobacterales; family Rhodobacteraceae; genus JANOGU01. Next base: position 276 of record JANOGU010000382.1, on the reverse strand, counting down.
ACGACACGGTCGAGACGGCGCTGGAGCGCGACAACTTCATGTCGGCCGAGGAGGCCAAGTCCTGGGGCCTGATCGACGAGGTGCTGGCGCCGCGCGGCAAGGCGGACGACAGCGCGAAGTAGGCCACCCGCCCCGCGGCGGGAAGGCGATTGTGGAGGTCCGGGCCTTGGCTTAGACTTCCGCCCACGGGCAGAGGGTGACGGATGGCGACGAACTCGGGCGACAGCAAGAACACGCTCTACTGTTCCTTCTGCGGCAAGAGCCAGCACGAGGTCC
>JANOGU010000281.1:0-4938 GCA_031406135.1 Rhodobacterales bacterium | reverse complement strand
CAGGCCCTGGTGGCCATTTCCCTGGAAGGATCGGTTGGATGATGACGCTGGTTTGGCAGGCGCTGGTGACCGGCGCGATCGCTGCCGTCGGCTTCGGGCTCTACATGAAACTGACCAAGGGCGCGGATCTGCCCGCGATGCTGCGCCCGGCACTGATGGTCGGGGGCCTCGCCGCGCTGATCTCGCTCGTGGTCCGCGTGATCTTCTGACGCCAGGGGACCATCATGATCGTGACCACCACGCCTTCGGTCGAAGGCTTCCAGATCGCTGAATACAAAGGCATCATCGTCGGCGAGGCGATCCTGGGCGCGAACCTGTTCCGCGACATTTTCGCCGGGCTCACCGACATCGTCGGCGGTCGCTCGGGCTCATACGAGGGGGAACTGGCCAAGGCCCGCGAGACGGCGCTGCACGACCTGGAGGAAAGGGCGGCCGAACTCGGCGCCAACGCCGTCGTCGGCGTGGACCTCGACTACGAGGTCATCAACAACATGATGATGGTCACGGCATCAGGCACCGCCGTGCGGCTGGGCTGAGCCGCACCCGGCCGCCTGCGGCGCCGCATCAAGTCAGAGTGAGAGAATGCTGGATATCAAGAACCTGCACGTCGATCTGGAAGCCGAAGGCAAGGCGATCCTGAAAGGGGTTGACCTGTCGGTTAGCGCCGGCAGCGTCCATGCCATCATGGGGCCGAACGGGTCGGGCAAATCGACGCTGTCCTACGTCCTCGCCGGCCGCGACGGCTATACCGTCACCTCCGGCACCGCCACGCTGGAGGGCGCCGACCTGCTGGCGATGGAGCCCGAGGAACGCGCCGCGGCGGGGCTGTTCCTGGCCTTCCAGTATCCGGTGGAAATCCCCGGCGTCGGCAACATGACCTTCCTGCGCACCGCGGTGAACGCCCAGCGCAAGTCCAGGGGCGAGCCGGAGATGAGCGCCGGCGAATTCCTGAAAGTCATCCGCCAGAAGGCCGCCACGCTGAACATCGACGCCGAGATGATGAAGCGCCCGGTCAACGTGGGGTTTTCCGGCGGCGAGAAGAAACGCAACGAGATTCTGCAGATGGCGATGCTGGAACCGCGCATGTGCATCCTGGACGAGACCGACAGCGGGCTGGACGTCGATGCGATGAAGCTGGTGGCCGAGGGTGTGAACGCGCTGCGCGGCGCCGGGCGGAGCTTCCTCGTCATCACCCACTACCAGCGGCTTCTGGACCACATCCGCCCCGATGTCGTGCACATCATGTCCGACGGCCGCATCGTCGAGACCGGCGGGCCGGAACTGGCGCTGGAGGTCGAGGCCAACGGCTACGCGCGGCTGGTGGAGGGCGCGTGATGGCGCTGGCGCAGGCGAAGTCCGACGCGCTGGCGGCGCGGCTGGCGGGCCTCGCGCTGCCCGCCGGCGGCTGGACCCGGCCGGCGCGCGAGGCCGCGCTGGCGCGGCTCACCGCCATGGGCCTGCCCGGCAAGCGCGACGAATACTGGCGCTACACCGATCCCTCGTCGCTGAACGCGGCCGAGGTGCCGCCAGCCGCGCTGTTCGACTCCGCAGAGCCGCCGCCCTTCGCCGACATCCCCCGCCTGCGTTTGGTCTTTGTGGACGGCGTCTTCGACCCGGCGCAGTCCGACGACCCGGCCACGGCCGGGGTGGAGATCACCCGCCTGGCCGAGGCGCAGGGCACCGACCTGCACTGGGGGCGCGAGCTTTACGGTGCCTTGGAGGCGCGCGCCCAATCCCCCGTGCCGCGGCCCTTCGCGGCGCTGAACACGGCCTTTGCCAGCGACGGGGTCCTGATCCGCGCCACGCGGCCGGCGGTGCGTCCCGTTTCTCTCGTTTATCTCCATCAATCAGAGGCTTCCGATGCGATCCTCCACCATCTTGTGAAGATCGAGGCCGGGGCGAGCCTGACCATCCTCGAAAACGGTCCCGCCGCCGCGCGGTTCAACAAGGTGCTGGAGGTGGAGGTCGGCGCCGGCGGCCAGTTCCACCATGTCCGGGCGCAGGGCCGCGACCATCAGCGCCGCGCCATCACCCATCTGTTCGCCCGTCTCGGCGAGGGCGCGCAGTTCAAGTCCTTCACGCTGACCGCCAACGGCCGCCTCACCCGCAACGAGACGGTGATCGAGCTGGCCGGCGAGGGCGCCTCGGCCCATATCGCCGGGGCGGCGATGGGCGACGGCGATTTCCTGCATGACGACACCGTCTTCATCACCCACGCCGCCCCCGGCTGCGAAAGCCGGCAAGTGTTCAAGAAAGTGCTCAAGAACGGCGCCGTCGGCGTCTTCCAGGGCAAGATCCTGGTCCGCTCCCAGGCGCAGAAGACCGACGGCTACCAGATCAGCCAGTCGCTGCTTCTCGACGAGGACAGCCAGTTCCTGGCCAAGCCGGAACTGGAAATCTACGCCGACGACGTGAAGTGCTCGCACGGCTCGACCTCTGGCGCCATCGACCCGGCGGCGCTGTTCTACCTGCGCTCGCGCGGCCTGCCCATCGGCCAGGCCAAGGCGTTCCTCGTGCTCGCGTTCCTGGCCGAGGCGCTGGACGAGATTGCCGACGACCGGCTGGCCGCCGACATCCGCGCCCGGCTGGAGGGCTGGGTCGCGCGCCATGACGGGGTGTAGGGCGGCATGGCGGTCACCTCCGACATCCTGTCGTTCTGGCGCCACCCGCGAGTGACGCTCCGCGCCAAACTGACCGAGGGTCCGCGCGAGGACCGGGCGCTGGCGGTGCTGATGGGCGCCTGCGCGCTGATCTTCCTGGCGCAGTGGCCGGCGATGGCGCGGGCGGCGCAGCTCGACCCGTCGGTGCCGCTCGACGCGCGGATCGGCGGGGCGCTGCTGGCGGCGATCTTCCTGCTGCCGCTTCTGGCCTATGCGCTGGCCGGCGCCAGCCATCTCGTCGCCCGCGCCTGCGGCGGGCACGGCAGCTTCTTCGGCGCCCGCTTGGCGCTGTTCTGGGCGCTGATGGCGGCGGTGCCGCTGTTCCTTCTGTCCGGCCTGGCGCTCGGCATTCTTGGCCCCGCGCCGGCCACCACCGGCCTCGGCGTCCTGTGCTTCGCCGCCTTCGCCGTCCTCTGGCTCACGCTGCTGGTCGAGGCGGAACGATGGACCTGAGCCTCGGCGCCCTTCTCTCGATGGTTCGCGACACGCTCTCGGACCCGCGCGGCATGGCGCGGCGGGTGATGGCGGTGGACCTGTCGCTGCGCGACCGCTGGATGGCGCTGGCCTTCACCGCCGTCGCCTCGACGGTGCTGTTCCATGTCAGCCTGACGCTGCTGCCCGCGGACGTCGCCCGGCCGCTGGTGCCGCCGCTCGCGACGCTGGCGGCGCAAGGCGGGCTGATGGTGGCGGCGGTGTTCCTGATCTGGCGCATCGGCGCCGTGCGCGGGGGCCGCGGCAGCCTGCCCGAGGCCGTCAGCCTGATCGCCTGGCTGCAGTTCGTGTTGTTGACGCTGCAGGTCGTCCAGATCATCGCCGAGGTGATCCTGCCGCCGCTGGCCGTCTTTCTGGGGCTGGCGGGGATGGTGCTGTTCCTGTGGCTTCTCACGCTCTTCGTGGCTGAGTTGCACGGCTTCCGCTCGGCGGGGCTGGTCTTCGCGGCGATCATTGGGGTGATGTTCCTCCTGGGCTTGATCCTCGCGCTGGTCCTGGCCCCCTGGCTCAACCTGCCGGCATGATGCCCATGTACGACCTCGCCCGCATCCGCGCCGACTTCCCGATCCTCACCCGCCAGGTGAACGGCCGGCCGCTGGTCTATCTCGACAACGGCGCCTCGGCGCAGAAGCCGCAAGCGGTGATCGACGCGGTGGCGCGCGGCTACGCGCAGGACTACGCCAACGTCCACCGCGGGCTGCACACGCTCTCGACGATCTCGACCGAGGCCTACGAAGCGGTGCGCGGCAAGATCGCGCGGTTCCTCGGCGCGGGCAGCGAGGAGGAGATCGTCTTCACCACCGGCACCACCGAGGGCATCAACCTCGTCTCCTACGCCTGGGCCGCGCCGCGGCTGCAACCCGGCGACGAGATCGTGCTCAGCGTGATGGAACACCACGCCAACATCGTGCCCTGGCATTTCCTGCGCGAACGTCAGGGCATTGTGTTGAAATGGGCGGAGACCGACGCGCGCGGCGACCTCGACCCGCAGGCGGTGCTCGACGCGGTCACGCCACGGACGAGACTGATCGCGGTCACCCAGATGTCGAACGTGCTGGGCACCGTGGTGGACGTGGCAGCGATCTGTGCCGGCGCCCGGGCGCGGGGCGTGCCGGTGCTGGTGGACGGCTCGCAGGCGGCGGTCCACATGCCGGTGGACGTGCAGGCCATCGGCTGCGACTTTTACGCCGTGACCGGCCACAAGCTCTATGGCCCTTCCGGCTCCGGCGCGATCTGGATCGCGAGGGAGCGTCAGGCCGAGATGCGCCCCTTCCTCGGTGGCGGCGACATGATCCGCGAGGTGCATCGCGACCACGTCACCTGGGCCGATCCGCCGATGAAGTTCGAGGCGGGAACGCCAGGGATCGTCAACCAGATCGGTCTGGGGGCGGCGCTGGACTATCTGACCGGCCTTGGCATGGACAACATCGCGGCGCATGAGCGGTCGCTCCGGGACTACGCGCGGGCCAGGCTCTCCGGTCTCAACTGGCTGAACGTGCAGGGAAAGTCGGAGACCAAGGGCGCGATCTTCTCCTTCACGCTGAACGGCCCGGCGCATGCCCACGACATTTCCACGATCCTCGACCAGCGCGGCATCGCCGTCCGTGCCGGCACCCATTGCGCCATGCCGCTGATGCGGCACCTCGGGATTTCCGCGAGTTGCCGGGCGTCCTTCGGGCTTTACAACACGCTGGCCGAAGTGGACGCGCTGGTCTCGGGGCTGGAGCTGTGCCACGAGTTGCTGGGGTAGGGTGGGGCAACATGCCACCCAAACAGCCGGAAGGTG
>JANOGU010000202.1:0-16864 GCA_031406135.1 Rhodobacterales bacterium | reverse complement strand
TCGCGCAACGGTGGGGTCAAACCCCACCCTATGAGGCACCCCGTCCCGCGAGGGACGGGGCTCTCTACGCTCAGCGTCCGCCGATCACGCCGATGTAGTCCGACACCCAGCGATAGTACGGCACGCAGGCACCTTCGCCCTGCGCGCAGTTGGCGACCGGCGTGGTCCAGAACCGGATCTTGTCGAAGTCGTCCATGCCGTTGCCGGTGCAGCTTTCCGCCGTCGACATGCCGCGCCCGTCGGTGCAGGCGGCGGGAACCGAGGGGTTGGCGCCGAACCAGGCGGCGAGGTCGGACTGCAGGTTCGAGGACAGCTGGTGCTCGAACCACAGGTAGGCGCAGTTCGGATTCGCTGCCTCCGAATGCATCATCGTGGTGTCGGACCAGCCCGTCGCCCCCTCGGCGGGAACCACAGAGGCGACCGGCACCTTGTCGCCCTTCAACAGGTTCACCTGGAACGGCCAGGACCCCGAGGCCGCCATGCCCTCGTTCTTGAAGTCGTCGATCTGGATGAAGGCGTCGTGCCAGTAGCGGTTGACCAGTTTGCGCTGCTGGCGCAGCAGTTCGAGCGCCGCTTTGTACTGGTCCTCGTTGAGCTCGTAGGGCGAGGTGATGCCCAGTTCGGGCTTGTGCGTCATCAGGTAGAGCGCCGCGTCGGCCACATGGATCGGGCCGTCGTAAGCCTGAATGCGCCCCTTGTTGGTCGCGCCGTCGGGCAGGGTCATCTCCTCGAAGACCACGTTCCACGAGGTGGGAGGCGCGTCTTTGAACGCTTCGGTGTTGTACATCAGGACGTTCGGCCCCCACATGTAGGGCACGCCATAGTGCACGCCATCGACCGTGTGCCAGGGCGCGTCCTTCAGCCGGTCGTCCACCGTGCTCCACGAGGGCACGAGATCGACGTTGACCGGCTGCACCCGCTTGCCGGCCACCAGCCGCAGCGAGGCGTCGCCGGAGGCGGTGACGAGGTCGAAGCCGCCCTCGTTCATCAGCGCCACCATCTCGTCGGAGGTGTTGGCGGTCTTGATGTTGACCTTGCAGCCGGTGTCGGCCTCGAACTTGGTGACCCAGTCGAAGGCCTTGTCGGTTTCGCCGCGCTCGATGTAGCCGGGCCAGGCGACGATGTTCAGCTGGCCCTCGCCCGGGCCGACCTCGGTGATCTGCGCGAGCGCGGGGGTCAGGGCCAGCGACAGCGCAAGAGCCGTCGTGCCGCAAAGGCGGAATGTGGTCATCGGCAGTCTCCCTGTGGGCGGGCCTTCACCGGACCCGCGGTTGTTCTGCCGCAGAGGATAGGCGGGCGGCCAACTTTCGCAAATGGAAAAGTCAGAAACGAGGTATCGGAGGAACCGATGGGTGCTCCAAGATCCTCTGGCTGCAATTGCGGCGCGCCGGACTCAACTTATGCGCGAAATGCCGTCGGTCCGGCTTGGCCCCGCCCAAAGGCCGCCACAGATGACTGCCACCTGTTCCCGGAACCTGCCAGTTTCCGGAGCAACCCCGATGCGTCGCACCCTTCTCGCCCTTTCGCTTGCCCTCGCGCCGCTTGCCGCGCAGGCCGCCAGCTGCCCGCAGCCGGAAGAGGCCAAGCAGCTGGCAGCCGAAGTCGTGGCCTGGGTCAACTCCGAGCGCACCGCGCGGGGACTGGCGCCGTACAAGCGCAGCGCCAAGCTCGACAAGTCGGCGGCCTTCCAGGCCTGCGACATGTACAAGCACGGCTACTTCAACCACTCCCGCCCGGGCGGCCCGCGCCTCGGCGAGCGGATCAAGGCGACCGGCTACAGGCTCAAGGCCGGCAACGAGAACCTCGCCTATTCCCGGCAGCGTGCGGCCACGTCTGCAGCCACGATCTGGCGCAACTCGCCGCCGCACTGGCACGCGGTGATCGACCCCACGCTGAAGGAGATCGGCGTTTCGGTGGCGCTCGACCAGGAAGGCCGCGTGCTCTGGGTGATGAACGTCGCCCGGCAGAAGGGCGGCTGATCCCCGGACGGTGCGTGCCTGCACGCACCGTTCGCACCCCCTCACCGCACGAGCGCCGCCCGCGCCGCGCCGGTGACCGGCCGCGCCCCGGCGGCAGCGGTGAAGAAGGGGAGCAGGCGCAGCGTGAAGGCCATGGGCCGACCGTCGCGGGCGCCGATCCGCGGGTCAAGGCTTGACGCGGGCCGGGCCTTCCGCTGCAAGGGTCGCGGGCCTGACAGGAGACCCCTATGCGCATCGCGATGATCGGCACGGGCTATGTCGGGCTCGTCTCGGGCGTCTGTTTCTCCGACTTCGGACACGAGGTCGCCTGCGTCGACAAGGACCCCGGCAAGATCGCGCGGCTTCAGGCGGGCGAAGTGCCGATCTACGAGCCGGGGCTGGACGCGCTGATGGCCCGGAACGTGGCGGCGGGGCGGCTGTCCTTTACGACCGACCTGTCCCGGGCGGTGTCCGGGGCGGAGGCGGTATTCATCGCCGTGGGCACCCCGACCCGGCGCGGCGACGGCCACGCGGACCTGACCTATGTGTTTGCGGCGGCTGAGGAAATTGCGCGGGCGTTGACGGGCTATGCGGTCGTGGTCACCAAGTCCACCGTTCCCGTCGGGACCAACCGCAAGGTGGCGGACGTGATCCGGGGCGCCAACCCGGAGGCCCGGTTCGATGTCGCCTCCAACCCCGAGTTCCTGCGCGAGGGGGCCGCCATCGACGACTTCATGCGCCCCGACCGTGTGGTCGTGGGGGTAGAGAGCGACCGGGCCCGCGCGGTGATGGGGGCGGTCTACCGGCCGCTGTTCCTGCGCCAGTTCCCGGTGGTCTACACCGGGCTCGAAAGTGCCGAGATGATCAAGTATGCGGCCAACGCGTTTCTGGCCACAAAGATCAGCTTCATCAACGAGATAGCCGCCCTGTGCGAGCGTGTGGGCGCGGACGTGAAGGCGGTGGCGGGCGGGATCGGGCTGGACGGAAGGATCGGCTCGAAATTCCTCCACGCCGGGCCCGGCTATGGCGGGTCGTGCTTTCCGAAGGACACCTCGGCGCTGGCGCGGATCGGCCAGGACGTGGGTCTGCCGATGCGGATCACCGAGACGGTCATCGCGGTCAATGAAGCCGTCAAGCGGCGGATGATCGACAAGATCGTGGAGGCCTGCGGCGGGTCGGTGAATGGGAAAACCATTGCGATTCTGGGGGTTACCTTCAAGCCCAATACCGATGACATGCGCGACGCCCCGTCCCTGACCATCGTGCCGGCGCTGGTCGGCGCCGGGGCCAGGGTGCGGGTCGTGGACCCGCAGGGCCGCCGGGAAGGCGAGGCGCTGCTGCCCGGCGTGGACTGGGAGACGGACCCCCACAGCGCCGCGAAGGGCGCGGAGGCCGTGGTGATCCTGACCGAGTGGAACGAGTTCCGGGCGCTGGATTTGTCTCGCCTTGCCAAGGGGATGGCGGTGGCGCGGCTGATCGACCTGCGGAACATCTACGACCGGGCGGACGCGCTGGCGGCCGGGTTCGAGAACTATGTGGGGGTGGGGCGGTAGGGCCGGCACACTGCGGCGTGGTGTTGCGGCAGATTGCCCCGGCGGGGCGTGCCTGCCGGTGCCGCCGGAGAATCGGCCAAACCCTTGGCGATGCACGTTAACCTTGTCCTGTAGCCGTCTGACTTGTGTCGGGCTTCGGTCGGGCTTCGGTCGGGCTTCGGTCGGGTTTCCGTAGCTACTGGCCGCGCGGGAGAGACCGGGTCAATGCAACGTCCGGCGGTCCGCTGGCGCGCCCTGCAGTGGCAGGCTGCGGGCGTCCTGCGCGGCGCTTTCTTCGGCGCGGTCGAGCAGGCGCTGCAGTTCGGCGCCACGGGCGAAGGTGGGGTCGGGGGCGGCCTCGCCGCGGATGGCGGCGATAAAGCGCTGGTAGATCGTGGGGACCGCCGGGCAGGCGATGTCCTGCCAGAGCGCGGTTTCCAGACCGGGGGACAGGCAGGCGCGCAGGCGGCTTTCGCCGCGCTCGAAGCTGACCTCAAGGCCGCCAGCGGTGCCGTAGAGCCGCAGGCGCAGGTCGTTGAGGTGGCCGGGGGCGAAGCGGGTGGCGGCGACGGTGCCCAGCGCGCCGCCGTCCAGCGACAGTTGCATCGTCGCGCTGTCGTTGGCGTCGAGCGGGTAGTCGCCGATGCGGTCACCCGGGGCTTTGGGGAAGGTGGTCAGGCGGCAGGAGACCTGCGTGACGGGGAGGCCGGCGGCATAGGTCGCGAAGTCGAGGATGTGGATGCCCACGTCGCCCAGCACGCCCTTCGACCCGTGGGCGGTTGAAAGGCGCCACAGCCATTGCGGCTGCGTCCGCCAGTCGCCCCAGGCCGGCTGCGCCAGCCAGCTTTGCAGGAAGGACGCCTCGAAATGCCGCAGCGCGCCGATGGCTCCGGCCGCGACCAGACGGGCGGCCTCCTGCAAGGCGGGGACGTTGCGGTAGCTGAAGTTGACCATGTTCACGACCCCTGCCGCCGCGGCGGCCGCGACCATCTCGCCGGCGAGCACGGCGGAGGTGGCGAGAGGCTTCTCGCAGAGGACGTGCTTGCCGGCGGCGAGGCAGGGGAGTGTCGTGGGATGATGCACCGCGTCGGGGGTGACATTCGCAACGGCGTCGAACCGGCCCCAGTTCAGGGCCTCGGCGACCGAGGCAAAGCCCTTGGCGATGCCGTGTCTCGCGCGGAAGGCGTCGAGTTGCGCTGCCCGCGTATCCACGCCAGCGGCCAGCGTCACGCCGGGGATCGCGGCGAAGGCCTCGGCATGGGTGTTGGCCATGCCGCCAGTGCCAAGGATCAGGAGGCGGATCGGCCGGGGTTTCACCGGAAGCCTTCTTCCCCGTCGTGATGCAGGCGCGGGCCGCGTTCGACGAGCGGTTCCAGTGCCGCGGCCACGGGACGGTTCGGCGCCTCGGTGACGCGGGCAATGCGCGGAGCGGGGTTGTGCGCCCAGCGCACCGCATTGGCGATCACCCGCTGCACGTTTGCGTCATGGTAGGACGGGTAGGTCTCGTGGCCGGGACGGAAGTAGAAGACGCGGCCGGCGCCGCGGGTCCAGGTGGCGCCGGAGCGGAACACCTCGCCGCCCTGGAACCAGGAGATGAAGACGGTTTCCTGGGGCTCGGGAATGCCGAAGGGTTCGCCGTACATTTCCTCCATCTCCAGGTCGAAATGGTCGGGCAGGCCGGCGGCGATGGGATGGTTGCGCGCGGTGACCCAGAGCCGTTCGCGTTCACCTGCCTCGCGCCAGGACAGGTTGCAGGGCGTGCCCATCAGCCGCTTGAACGGCTTGGAGAAATGCGCCGAGTGCAGCGCGATGAAGCCCATGCCGGCCCAGACCGCCTCGACCACGCGCTCGGCCACGGTGTCGGAGACCTCACCGTGGGCCGCGTGGCCCCACCAGATCAGCACGTCGGTCGCGGCCAGCTTGCCCGCGGTCAGGCCGTGCTCGGGGTCCTGCAATGTGGCTGTCGCGGCCTCGACCCCCGGCGCGGCGTTGAGTGCTGCGGCGATGGTGCCGTGCATGGTCAGCGGGTAGACCTGCGCGACCACGCGGTTCCTGCGCTCGTGGACGTTCTCGCCCCAGACGGTGACGCGGACATTCATGCGCGGACCCCCGTGTTGCGCCGGAAAGCGCGATGCCAGCGTCCGCGCGATGGTGCAACCGGGCGGATCAGGCCTTGGCGGATTTCATCTCTTCCAGCAGCCCGCGGATGTGCTTGACGTCCTCTTCGATCATGGCGATGCGCATCTCGCTGGAGACTTCGCTGACCTCGACGCCCTGTTCGGCCATTTCCTCGCGCACTTCCTCTTCCTTCGCCCTTTCCATCGCGTCGACGATGATGCCGAACAGCAGGTTCAGCGTGGTGAAGGTGGTGAAGATGATGAAGCAGACGAAGAAGATCCAGGCCCTGGGATGCTTCTCGATGACCACGCTCGCGATGTCGGGCCAGCCTTCCAGCGTCATCATCTTGAACAGGGTGAAGAAGGTGGTGCCGATGTCGCCGAAGTGTTCGGGCACGTCGCGGAACATGTTCAGAGAGATGATTGCCGCGACATAGTAGAGGATGAACAGCACGCCCGCGACCGAGGCCCCGCCGGGCAGGGCCACGAACATGCCGTTGACCACGCGGCGCATCGAGGGGACCGCGGTGGCCAGCCGCAGCAGCCGCAGCACCCGCAGGGCCCGCAGGACCGAAAGCGCGCCGGTGTTGGGGACCAGCGCTATCCCGACGACCACGACATCGAACACGTTCCAGCCATCGCGGAAAAACCTGCCGCGCATGACGAGGAGCTTCATGGCGATTTCGACCACGAAGATCGCAAGGCAAATGTCGTCGAGGACGCCCAGGATCGTCAAGTTCTGCGGCGACAGGTCGAGTGTCAGGAGCCCGAGGATGACGGCATTCAGCAGAATGACGCCGACGATGGTCCACTGAAACCGCTTGTCGTTCACAAGTTTTTCGATCGCGTCCATGTATCTCTCCACTGCGCCCGCCGGACCAGTGCGGTCCGTTGGCCATGATTGCTTGGCTGCCGTTGCGCCGGCGGGCCGGTTCCCTCGCGCCGGAAGCTACCACAATCGTCCGCGCTGTCTCGCGGAAGATGCGGTTTTGACGACTAATTCTCGGACCTGACGGCGCTGCGGCTACGGCTGCGCCGCAGGATGGCCAGTGCGGCGAGGTTGAGCCCGACGCCAGCGGCCAGCTAGGGCGCGGGCCTGGGGCCACCGGGCGCCGCTGTCCGTGCCGGCACCCGGGCGGGCACGAGGGAGGTGCAGGTCATGGCCTTCGCCGCCGCCAGCCGCAGGGCGGCGCGGTTCAGGGGCAGGAGGCCGAGCGCGCTGGCGGCGACGGCGATGCGGGTCAGCGTGGCCCGCATGAAGGCGGGCGGCACAACCCGGTCGGACGCGGCCAGCGCCGCGGGCTCGCTGGCGCGGAAGGTCAGCGACGATGGCGGCGCCTTGTCGCGGAGCCACTGGTAGAAAGGTGCGCGGCTGGAGGGGTCGTCGGCAATCAGGAAACGGTGCGCGGCGAAATCATCGGGGCTCTCGGGACGGCCCATCGCGGCGACGTAGCTGCGACTGGCATAGAGCCCGCTGCGCAACCGGGCCAGCGGCTGCACGACGTTGTCCGGCTCGGACGGCACGGCCCCGGCGCGGATCGCCACATGCGCCTCGCCGAAGTCCAGACGGAAGGCACGGACGTCGGTCAGGTAGCGCAGGATCAGCCCCGGGTGCGCGCCCTGGAAGGCGGTCATCACCGGCACCAGCAGCCGCGACATGCCGGCAACCGAGGTCACCAACAGTTCGCCCGTGACCGTTTCGCCCTGGCCGCGGATGCGGTTGGCAAGCTGGGCGAACTGCTCCTGCGTCGCCTCTGCCACCGCAAGCAGGTCGCGCCCCGTCTCGGTGGGCGTGTAGCCGCGGGCATGGCGCTGGAAGAGCCGGGCCCCCAGCCGCTTTTCCAGCGTGTCGACCCGCCGGATCACCGTCGCGTGGTGCACGCCCAGCGTCTCGGCCGCGCCGGAGACGGTGCCGCGGCGGGCGACTTCGAGGGCGGTGCGGATTTCGTCCCGGTTGTCCACGCGGAGCCTCCGGTCCCGAGGTGCCATCAAGGCCGGGAACCACCGCGCCCGCAAGCCTCGCGCGTGGCGGCGCGGGCGGGCGGATGGCGGGCTTTACCTCTGCGGGGTGGAGGGCTAGCTGTCGCGGCTGCCGAAGTCCCGGGGCCGCCGCCGATGCTCACGACACTGTCCGCCGCCCGCGCAGCGCTCGGCGCCTTTGCGGCGATGGGCATCTGCTGGGGCACGTTTGCCGCCGCGATCCCCGACCTCAAGGCGATGCTGGGCGTGAACGAGGCGGGGTTCGGCCTGCTGATCCTGGGCACGCCGATCGCCGGGGTCCTCGCCATGCTTGCCGCGCCGGCGGCCGGAGCGGCACTGGGCCGCATCGCGCTGCCAGCCGCGGCCGGGCTGATGGCGCTGGCCTTCGCCTTGCCCGGGCAGGGCGCGCCGGCGGCCGTCTGGTTCGTGACCGCGATGATGCTGTGCGGCGGGGCGACGGGGCTGACCGACATCCTGATGAACGCGCGGGTGGCGGAGATCGAGAACCGGCGGGGCCTGCACCTGATGAACCTCTGCCATGCGGCATATTCCTTCGGCTATGCCGGCGGCGCGCTGCTGACCGGCCTGTGGCGCAGCGCTGGCTTCGGCCCCGGCACCTACATGGTGGCGCTCGCCGCGCTGGCCTTCACCCTGGCGCTGTCCAGCGCCGAGCGCGACGGAACGATCCGCGGCCTGTCGCGGCCAGCGGGCGGCGGCGCCGGGCTGGGGCTTCTGCCGATGATCGGGGGCGGCATCGTGCTGATCGCCTTCATGACCGAGAACGCGGCGGAGAACTGGTCGGCGCTGCATATCGAGCAGACGCTGGGCGGGTCTCCGGCCGAGGGCGCGATGGGTCCGGCGGCGCTGGCGATCACCATGGGCCTGGCCCGGCTGGCCGGGCAGGGGCTGGTGGCGCGGCTGGACCCGGTGCGGCTGCTGCTGTCCGGTGCCGCCGTAGCCGCCGTGGGGGCGCTGGTCGTGGCGGCGGCGCCGACGCCGGGGGTGGCCTATGCCGGGTTCGTCGTCCTGGGTGTGGGGGCCGCCGTGCTGGCGCCGACGGCGCTGTCGCTCGTGGGCCGCACCGCGCCCGCCGAGGCGCGCGCGCGCGCCGTCGCCCGGGCAACGCTTCTGGGCTATTTCGGCTATTTCATCGGCCCGCCCACGCTGGGGCTGATTGCCGGGGCCTTCGGCCTGCGCTTCTCCTTCGTCTTCGCCGCGGCGATGCTGCTCTGCGTCGTGTATCTCTCGCGTCTGTTCGCACATCGGGTGGCCAGGCAGCCGGAGCCCAGCTCCGGGGCCTAGCCAGCCCAGATCCCTTCGAAATCCGCCGGCACCAGAAGATTGTGCCGCCCGAGCCGCTGCACCGAGGTCTCGCCGCAGAGCGCCATGGTGACGTCGAGCTCCTTGCCGATCACCTCCAGCGCCTTGGTCACCCCCGCCTGGCCCATCGCGCCGAGGCCGTGGACGTAGGCGCGGCCGATGTAGGTTCCCTTCGCACCCAGCGCGAGCGCCTTCAGCACGTCCTGACCAGAGCGGATGCCGCCATCCATGTGGACCTCCACCCGGTCGCCCACGGCGCGGACGATGGCGGGCAGCGACCGGATCGAGGACAGCGCGCCGTCAAGCTGGCGGCCGCCGTGGTTCGACACGATCAGGGCGTCGGCGCCGAAATCGGCGGCGATGCGCGCGTCCTCGGCATCGAGGATACCCTTGAGGATCAGCTTGCCGCCCCATTGTTCGCGGATGCGGGCGATCTTCGACCAGTCCAGTTTCGGGTCGAACTGCTCGTTGGCCCAGGCAGTGAGGTCGGCGAGCTTGGTCACGCCCTTCACATGCCCCACGATGTTGCGGAACTGGCGCCGCGGGGTGGCGAGCATGCCCAGAGACCAGCGCGGCTTGGTCATGATGTTGAGGATGTTCGGCAGCGTCAGGCGCGGCGGCGCGGTGAGGCCGTTCTTCAGGTCCTTGTGCCGCTGGCCGAGGATTTGCAGGTCGAGCGTCAGAACCAGCGCAGAGCATCCCGCCGCCTTCGCCCGTTCGATGATGGCATCGACGAAATCCTCGTCGCGCATGACGTAGAGCTGGAACCAGAAGGGCTTGGAGGTGGCTTGAGCCACATCCTCGATCGAGCAGATCGACATGGTCGAGAGCGTGAACGGCACGCCGGCGGCCAGGGCGGCCTTTGCCGCGAGGATCTCGCCGTCGGGGTGCTGCATGCCGGTCGAGCCTACCGGCGCCAGCGCCACCGGCATTGCCACCGGCTGGCCGATCATGGTGCCGTGCAGCGTCCGGTCGGACAAGTCGCGGGCGACGCGCTGACGCAACCTGATCCTGGCGAAGTCCGAGGAGTTCTCGCGGAAGGTCTGCTCGGTGTAGCTGCCCGATTCGCAGTAGTCCCAGAACATTCTCGGCGTGCGCCGGCGGTGCAGCGCCTTGAGGTCCTCGATGCAGGTGATGACGGGCATAGGGAGGGCGGCCTTCCGGATTGGTTAGGAATCCTTACCGCCGGCAGGTGGAGGGGGCAAGGCGCCGCAAAGCCCGCAAGGAGTCCGATATCTTATCATATGCAGGCTTCCATTGCCCTTGCACGCGGCAGGTTCCTGCTGTTGCGCGACGGCTGAGCCATGCCCATGCCGCCCACAAGCCCTGACTCAGGCCGAATGCGCGCCCTCGGCCAGCGACCGCACGAAGCCCAGCACCTCCGCGGGCGCCTGGCCCTCGCCGATGCGTCCGACGATGGCGGAGCCCACGACGCAGCCGTCGGCCACCGCGGCGATGGCGCGGGCAGCTTCCGGCGTGGTGATGCCGAATCCGACCACGAGCGGCAGGTCGGTGGCCCGCTTGATGCGCGCGATCTCCGGCGCCACCTCGCCGGCCTGCGCCGCACCCGCGCCGGTGATGCCGGTGATCGAGACGTAGTAGACGAAACCGGAGGTGTTGCGCAGCACCGCCGGAAGGCGTCGGTCGTCGGTGGTGGGCGTGGCCAGCCGGATGAAGTTCAGCCCGGCCGCCTGCGCCGGCAGGCACAGTTCGGCATCCTCCTCGGGCGGCAGGTCGACAACGATCAGGCCGTCGATGCCGGCCGACACCGCTTCGACCAGGAAGCGGTCGACGCCGCGGGAATAGATCGGGTTGTAATAACCCATCAGCACGATCGGCGTGGTGGCATCGCCGGCACGGAAGTCGCGGACCATCTGCAGCGTCCGGTCCAGGGTCATGCCGCCGTCGAGCGCGCGCTGGCCGGCGCGCTGGATCGTGGGGCCGTCGGCCATGGGATCGGTGAACGGCAGCCCAAGTTCGATGACGTCCACCCCGGCCGCCGGCAGGCCCCTCATGACCGCCAGCGAGGTCGCCACATCGGGATCGCCGGCCATGATGTAGGCGACGAACGCCTTGCGCCCCTCACGCCGCAGCCGCGCAAAGGTATCGTCGATCCGGTTCATCCGCGCCCCGCTCCCCCGATCCCGGTACCGCGATGTGCGGGAAAGCGCGGCGAAAGGCAATAAGCCGCCCGGTCCGCGGACCCGGGGACGGCGAGGGCGGGGGAAACTAGAGGCGGAAGTCGAGATGCGCGGTGTCGGGCGCGAGCGAAAGCTCCGCCACGCGCAAGAGCCGCGACCGGGTCGCCGCGACCGCGATAGCATCGCCGCGTTCGGTCGCGGCCCGGGCGTCGTCGGCCACCTGCGCCAGGCTGACGAGGCCGAGCTGCCCCGCCATGCGTCCGATCCGCCGCAATCCGCGCGCCGTGTCGGCGGCGGCCGCGCTGCCCTGCGGCTCGCCAAGGCCCGCGAGCGTCAGCGCCAGTTCCGCCAACGCACGGCTGACCACCTCTTCCGCAGCGGCGGTGCCCATGCTGCGGTACAGAAGCGCCACCGGCGCGCTGTCATGGCACACCTGTTCGACCGGCTGCAGGGCCAGTACCTGTCCCATTGTCGTACCCACACCGTCATCCCGTATCCCCGCGCCAGGATTCGCCGGGCGGAGTGAACATTGCGTTGCCGCTGGGCGGCAGGCGGACGAAGAAACCGCTCGAATCCTTCCGAACTTCCCCCTAGGGTCGCCGCCGCCGGAAACTGCGGGGGGACGAAGCGATGGAACACGCGCGGCCGCTGCCGCTCTACCTCGTGCAGCGCTACCTTGGCTGGCGCGCCACGACCTATCTCGACAACCGCGCCTGGTACCGCAGGCTCGCCGCAGCGGGCCAGCACCCGCGCGCCATGCTGATCTCCTGCTGCGACAGCCGAGTGCCGGTCACCTCGATCTTCGGCGCCGACGAGGGCGAGTTCTTCGTCCACCGCAACATCGCCAGCCTGGTGCCGCCCTCGAACCCGGACGGCAAGACGCATGGCACCTCGGCCACGGTGGAATATGCCGTCACCGCGCTGAAGGTCGCGCACATCATCGTGCTGGGTCATTCGCAATGCGGCGGCGTGCAGGCCTGTCACGCGATGTGCTCCGGCCATGCCCCGGCGCTGGAGGAGACTTCGAGTTTTGTCGGCCGCTGGATGGACATCCTGCGCCCCGGCTACGCCCGCGTCAGCACCCGGCCCGCCGAGACCCAGGTGGCGGCCCTGGAAAAGGAGGCGGTGCTCGTCAGCCTCGAGAACCTGATGACCTTCCCCTTCGTCGCCGCCGAGGTCACGTCGGGCAACCTGACGCTGCACGGGCTGTGGACCGACACGGGCGAAGGCGGGTTGCAGCAATACGACCCTGCATCCGGGCTTTTCGTCCCGATCCAGGGCTTGGCGGGCGCCGGCTGAGCCAAAGATCGGTCCGCTGGACGCGCGAGGGGCAGGTTGGCCGCACCGGGATGGTGGCGGTGATCTGCCTGATACGGCCGGAGCGCCTCGACGGCCTGCTGGAGGCCGCCCTTGCCGTCGTGGAGTTCCACATCGGCGTGGTCAGCCTGGCCGATTGCGGAGCCCTGCGGTCCGGGCGTTTCTGACCGGCCGTTGCCCGGCCGGAGGGGCTGGTGTAGCCTGCCGCCACCGGAGGGGAGGCCGGCCCGATGCGATTTCTCAAGCGACTGCTGGTCGGTCTGGTCCTGCTTGTCGTCATTCTTGCCGCAGTGGCCTTCGTCCTGCCCCGCGAGGTCTCGATCACCCGTTCGGCCCGGATCGAGGCGACGCCGGAGGCGGTCTTTCCCTTCATCAACAACCTTCAGGCCTTCACCACCTGGTCGCCGTGGCAGGCGATGGACCCCGGGATGAAGCAGACGTTCGAGGGACCGGCCGAAGGCGTCGGGGCCAAGATGGCCTGGGACAGCGCCGAGGCCGGCCGGGGCACGCAGGAGATTGTCGCCTCGACACCCAACGAGCGGGTGGAAAACGCGCTGGTGTTCGACGGCATGGCGCCGTCCACCGCGGTCTTCTCGCTGGAACCGGCAGGCGAGGGCACCATGGTCTACTGGGACCTCAAGACCGACATGGGGTTGAACCCCGTGGCCCGCTGGATGGGGTTCCTGTTTCTCGACGGCTGGGTCGGCGGTGATTTCGAGCGGGGTCTTGCGAGCCTCAAGGCCAAGGTGGAAGGCGGCTGAGCGCCCTCGCCCCGGGCCCGCGGCGGCGGCTCATCAAGCCCTCGCGGGCTTTCCTCGCCTGCGTTGCGGCGGGGTCCGGGTTCTTGGCGGCCGACGACGCAACCGAAGAACGCCCGCGAGGGCTTGATCAGCGCCTGCCAGGGTGCATTCCGTCCGGCCATGCACTGCCCTACGGTCCCGGCTGAACGGGAGGCCCGCCATGCGAATCGACCCCTTCGGCGTCGAAATCTGGATGAACGCGACCGAGACGCGCTGCGCCTTCAACCTGGCCGAAACCTGCGTCCATTCCCTGACAGTTGCCGAACTTCTGGCGCTGTCGGGCCGCAACGACCGGGCGCTCGACGCACTGCTGCCGCTGCGCCTCACCTATGGCGCGATCCCCGGGTCCGACGCCCTGCGCGACGCCATCGCCGCGCTGTATGACGGGCGCGGCCGCGACGACGTGCTGGTCACCCACGGCACCGCCGGGGCGAACCACCTCGTCCACCAGGCGTTGGTCTCGGCCGGGGACCGCGTCATCGCCCTTACCCCCACCTACCAGCAACACACCGCTATTCCGAAGAGCCTCGGCGCCGAGGTCATCGAACTGCCGGTGCGGGCCGAGGACGGCTGGCTGCCCGACCTCGACGCACTGGCCCACCTGGCCACGCCCGCCACCCGGCTGATCGCGCTGACGAATCCCAACAACCCCACCGGCGCGCTGATCGGCCGCGAAGGGCTGACCCGGATCGCCGGGATCGCCCGAGCGGCGGGTGCCTGGGTCCTGTGCGACGAGGTCTACCGGGGCACCGAGCAGTCGGGGCAGACCACGCCCTCGATGGCGGAGATCTACGAAAAGGGCATCGCCACCTGCGGCATGTCCAAAGCCTTCTCGCTCGCTGGCCTGCGGCTTGGCTGGATCGTAGCGCCGCCGGAGGTGCTGGAAGCGGTCAGCCACCACCGCGACTATTCCACGATCTCGGTCGGCATGATCGACGACCATCTGGCCACGCTGGCGCTGCACTCCGCCGACCGCATTCTGGCCAGGTCGCGGGCGATGGTCCGTGGGAACCTGGCGATCCTGTCGGACTGGGTGGAGGCCACGCCCGGCCTGTCCTGGGTCCGTCCCGCCGCCGGCACCGTGGCGCTGATTGCCTATGGCCTGCCAGAGGCCAGCCGCCCGTTCTGCGAGGCGCTTCTGGCCGAGGAGGGCGTCCTGTTCACGCCCGGCGAGGTCTTCGGCCAGGAAGGCTTCGTCCGCATCGGCTATGCCTGCGACAGCGTCACCCTGCGCGAAGGTCTGGGGCGCACCGCCGCCTTCCTGGCCCGACGCCGGTCCGCCGGGGCGGCTTGACCCGCGCCAGGCCGGCGCTGCACCCGACCCGCCGCGGCCGCACCGTTTGTCGGCCGGCGGGGTTCGGAACAGTCTTCCGGTCTCTGCCCCTCGCACGGAAGATCGTTCCGATCTTGCAGCGACTTGTCACGCAGGGATGCAAGATCGTTCCGCATCGCCTATCTTCGCCACCAGACCGAGACCACGCCAAGGGAGTCCCGACATGGGCCTGCGCATCAACGACATAGCCCCCGACTTCACCGCGCCTTCCACCACCGGCGAAATTCGCTTCCACGAATGGCTGGACGGGCAGTACGCCATCCTGTTCAGCCACCCGCGCGACTTCACCCCGGTCTGCACGACGGAGTTCGGCGTGGTGGCGCAGCTCGCGCCCGAATTCGCGAAGCGCAAGACCAAGGTCATCGGCGTTTCCGTCGATTCCGTCGCCGACCACCAGAAATGGAAGGCCGACATCGAGGCCGTGGGCGGCGCCCCTGCCGATTTTCCGATGATCGACGACGTGAGCCTGACGGTCGCCAAGGCCTACGACATGCTGCCGGCCGAATATGCCCTGCCGACCGAGGGTCGGGCGCCGGCCCACACCGCCACGGTACGAACCGTCTACATCATCGGGCCGGACAAGAAGGTGCGGCTGACGATGACCTACCCGATGTCGGTGGGGCGCAACTTCGCCGAGATCCTGCGCGCGCTCGACGCGGTGCAGATGACCGACGGCGTTCCGCTGGCCACGCCCGTCAACTGGCAGCCGGGGCAGGACGTGATCGTGGCGCTGTCGCTTCCGACCGACCAGGCCCGGGAGAAATATGGCGAGCTTGACATCAAGCTCCCCTATCTGCGCTTCGCCAAGGCTCCGGCCAGCGTCTAAGTGCTTGGCAGCCCACGGCTCCGTGATAGTCTCCCCCGGAATCTTCCGGGAGAGACCATTCATGCAAAGGCTGTTGACGGTGGCGGTGGCGCTCTGCGCCGGCGCGGTGCAGGCACAGGACATCGGCGGCCTCTACGAGGTGGCGGGCCAGGGCTTTGACGGCTCCACCTATGTCGGGACGGCGGAGATCAGGGCGACGTCCGACGTGACCTGTGAAATCGTCTGGGACACCGGCGGACAGATTTCCAAAGGCATCTGCATGCGCCAGGGGGATACCTTTGCCGCCTCCTACGTCATCGGTGACGGCATCGGCATGGCGATCTACCAGGTCAAGCCCGACGGCACGCTTGACGGTACCTGGACGGTGCTGGGATCGGACGGGGTGGGCAGGGAAATGCTGTTCCCGCAGTGACCCGGCAGGCTGGTCACCGGCTGCGCAGCATCGCACGGCGGATGTCGCCGAACAGGTCTGTCGCCGTCTCAAACAGCAGGTGCCCCTGGCCGCGGTAAATGTACAGGTTGACTTGCGGCAGACGGGCGGCGAACCGGCGCACGGCGGCGAGCGGAAACAGCGGCTCCTCGCTGCCGACAAAGATCATCACCCGGACATGCGAAAGCTCTTCGGGACGACGCAGCGTCCAGCCGATAAGCCCCGCGGCATGCGAGCGCGCCCGCCCCTCGCCGGGCAGGATCAGGCTGTCCTTCACCGCCGCCGCCCGGCGCGCGCTCTCGGCCGCCCGGAGCGGGTCGCCATAGTGGGCGCGGCCATAGAGCAAGGTTCGGTAGTATTCGGCGAAGAGCGCCCGGGTTTCCCAGGTGCCGGCCCGCGCTGCCGCCTCGGCCATGTCGGCCGCGGCCGCGGCACTCGCCAGAACGACCGCGGGCGTCGGCAGGGCAGGCGAGATGAGCGCCACGTCCACCTGTCCCGCGCGCACGTCCCGCGCGGCCTCAAGCGCGATGGCGGCCCCGGCCGACAGGCCGATCAGCCGGACGGCCCGGGGGTTCCGCGCGTTGACAAAGGCCGCAATGGCGGCGCCGGCCGGGACGATCCGCACCCTGTCCTCCGCGGGCCGGCCGTCCAGGCCGGGAAAGCGCCAGGCGACCACCGCGGTGTCGGCATCGGCCCAGGCCCGCAGGGGAAAGAACACCGAGACCGTAGTCAGAGCACCGGGGATCGCGACGACGATCTCTTCCGCCGTGTCCGGGTCTCCCGCCAGCGTGACGAAGGCGCGCGCCTCGGCCGCGCCGTCCGGCGGCGCGCAGGCCGTGGCGGCGAAGGCCAGCGCAGCGGCGAGCAGGGCCTGCCGGACGATGCGCCGGCCCCCGCTCAGAACACCACCACCGACCGGATCGACTCGCCCTTGTGCATCAGCTCGAAGCCCTTGTTGATGTCTTCGAGCGGCAGGATATGGGTGATCATCGGGTCGATCTCGATCTTGCCGGCCATGTACCAGTCCACGATCTTCGGCACGTCGGTGCGGCCGCGGGCGCCGCCGAAGGCGGTGCCTTTCCAGATGCGCCCCGTCACCAGCTGGAAGGG
>JANOGU010000195.1:0-5736 GCA_031406135.1 Rhodobacterales bacterium | reverse complement strand
TCTCCTCTCGACGAACGGGCGTCAGCCGGGCATTCTGATGGATGTTCATTCGGGGCGCTCCTGAAGGCTTGAAGTGTGGTAACTCCAGCCTCCCTGATCCGCCCCGAATGGACAACCTGCTGAAAGCTCACAACTAGAGCGCGGCCATGACCCGGTCGATGGCAGCAAGCCCCTGCACCAGATGGTCATGCTCCACCCCGATCCCCACGCGGATATGCCCCTCCAGCCCGAACCATTCCCCGGCGCAGACGAAGGTGCTTTCTGCCTCGCGCAGGCGTGTCACCAGATCGGCACTGCGGATCGGGGCGGCATAGCCCAGAAACACCATGCCGCCGCTGTCGGGCCGCGTCATCGTCCAGTCGTTGCGCGCTGCGACCCAATCGGTCACTGTCTGCCGTCCGCGCTGCAGAATGGTCCGGCTTTCGGCCAGCACGCGGTCGCGCACCGCAGGGCGAAGGACGGTTTCGGCGGCGATCTGCGACAGGGTTCCGGTGCCGATGGTCGTGTAGTCCTGGCGCTCGTGGCAACGGGCCACGAGGCCGGGGGGCGCAATCAGCCAACCCAGGCGCAGACCCGGCAGGGCAAAAGACTTCGACACCCCGCCCGAGACAATGACCTTCGGCCCCAGCCCCCAACTGGTGGGCGACGGACCGCCGTCGATCTCTGCACCGCGATAGATCTCGTCGACATGGAGCCACAGTCCATGCTCAGCAGCCAACAGCGCCAGCCCCGCCCGTCGCGCGGGCGTCATCAATACGCCCGTCGGGTTGTTTGGATCGCAGATCGAAATCGCTCGGGTCCGGGGCGTGATCGCGGCGGCGATGGCGTCAAGGTCGGGCTGCCAGCCCTCTTTGCCTGACAAAGCGACGTTGATCGTTCCAATCCCCAGCGCTCGGGCCAAGCCGTCGAGCTGCAGGAAGTTCGGCACGACGACGATCAGATCGTCTCCCGGCGCCAGAAGTGCCGTCAGGGCTAGGAGGTTCGCCTCGGATGATCCGTTCGCGACCAGCACATTCTCGGGACCAGCGCTGGGATACCAGTCAGCGATGGCGCGGCGCAGCTGCGGGCGACCGTCGGTATAGCCATAGCCAAGCGGCACTTGCAGGATCGCCGCCTGCTCTTCTGGCGTCAGGATGTCGGCCAGCGATCTTGGGTGGACGCCGGATTCGGTCAGGTTGATCCGGACGTCGTTCTCGTAAAGCGTCTGGCTGCGCTCGAGTTGAAAGATCGGAAAGTCCATCACGCCCCCAGGCGGCCAAGCACAGCCTTGACGATCATGATGTCCTGGACGGCGACCCCGGTCAGGTCGGCGACCGTGATATCCTGTGGCGACCGGCGTCCGGGCGATTTTCCGGTGATCACGTTGCCCAGCTCGACAACCTTGCTCTCGGTGATGGCCCCGGCAGCGAGGGCATGACAGATCTCGCCTCGTACCAAGCACTGCGGGATGCTGTCGGCGACAACGGCAGAAGCTACAGCGAGCACGTCGGGTTCCAGTTCGCATTTCTCCGGCGTGTCCGACCCCATCGCGGTGATGTGGGTCCCGGGCCGGATATCCGCCGCGGAAAGAAGCGGCTTGTGGCTGGCCGTGGTCGTGACGATCAGCCGGGCCTCGGCCGCAACCGCAGCGGGGCTGTCCTTGACTGTCACGGAAAATCCCATGGCCCGAAGATCCTCCGCACAAGCGGCGGTCTTGACCGCGTCGCGACCCCAGAGATGCACATGCCGCGCCGTGGTCACGCCCTTGAGGTATTGTGCCTGCAGCCGCGCCTGCGTGCCCGAGCCGAGGATTCCGATCACCTGTAGCCCTGCCGGTGCCAGATGCCGGGCGGCGACGGCACCGGCAGCAGCGGTACGCTCGTTCGTCAGCATGCCGCCGTCCAAAAGTACAGCGACCGGCAACCCGGTGCGGCCGCTCATCACCAGGTTCAGCCCGCCAAAGGGCGGCAACCCCTGTGCCGGGTTGTCGTAAAACCCGGTCGCCACCTTGATCACGGCGACATCGTCCCCGTCGATCGTGCCGTACTTGATGTGCAGCTCGCCATTGTTCCGCGGGAAGAGGAGCTCCCCTACGGGCGGCACCGTCACCCGGCCCTCGCTGAAGGCGACAAAGCCACGCGCAATCTCGGCCACCACGTCGATCTGCGGCAGGGCGGCGGCAATCTCTTCGGCGGTGATGATGCGGACGTTCATACCAGTCCTCCGTGGCGGGCAACGATCTCGAAGGACTTTACCAGTCCGCGTAACGCCGCCCGCGCAACCTCGGGGATCAGTTGCCCTTGCGTGTCGGTCATCCCATGCCCCGGCCCGATCAGCACATTGCCCGAATAGATCGTGGAAGGCGCTTGCCCCATCGCCACGACAACCGCATCCATCGCGTTGGTGTTGGCGTACAAGTCCTCAAGCCCGTAAAGCGGCAGGCCAATGTCGGCGTTCGTCCAGGTATCGGCATAGTTCAATTCGACACCGCCCATGTGCAAGCTCTTGGTGATGCGGATGGCATTTCGGAAGCGCGCGGGAAACCCTGCCACCTCCTCGCGCAGAATGGCGTCCATGCCGTCGACCGCTGCGGTTACCCGGCCCGGTTCCTCGTGCAGCACCCGCAGGAAGGCTTCCAGACCGACGAGGCTGTCGCGCCCCGGGTCATGCGCCGAGAACACGCCTTTCGAGTAGCTGGACACCCCGCCGGTGCGCGGTCCGTCCCAGCCCAGGCCTTTGCGGATCGGGCTCATCACTTCCGCCCGTCCGATGATCAGGCCCGAGATCGGTGCGCGTCCAGCCTTGTCCATTGAGTAGATCATGATGTCAGCACCAATTGCGCGCGGGTCCATGCCGACAAACGGCAGGCAGGATGCGCAGTCGACCACGAAAGGCACGCCGTGATCGCGCGCGATGGCAGCCATGCCCTTCAGCAGGCGCGGGTGCCCGTCGGCATCCTTCTCGCCAAGACCCCAGCCCGGTGTGTCATAGCCAACCGCATGCACCCCGGCCAGGAATGCTGCATGGCGGTCCGCCGCCTTGGCCATGGCCGCCAACGTGCCATCGACGTCCAGTTGCCCCATCAGAGGCACCATCGAGGGCTTCGACCCGTGGATCTCGTACCGCACCCCGGCCCCCCGGACAAAGAGCGTGTCGAGGTTTGCGATGCTCTTGCCCTCAATCCCCAGCTCGCCGCCCGCCGCCGTGCGATCAGTCGCCAGGTTCTTGTAGCGTGGCGGAAACGCCCGGCCATAGCTGCCACCCCATTCGAAATCCTCGCCCAGAAGCTGCAGCACCCGCGCCCGATACTGCTCGCCGCGACGCAGGATTGGAGGCGCGAAGAGTGTTTCGTAGGTGATACGCAGGCCTGCCTCAGCCGTGTTGGCAACGGCAACGTCCCAGTCATCGCCATAGACGGTCTTCACCCGGTCCCGGATCGCATCGGCAAAGCGCCGGGCTGGAACGACCTCTCCGGCATTCGAAGCGACGATGGCATCCAGAACATAGTCCGGCAGCCGGGCGGGGATGGAAGAAGACCCCTGATAGGTCCCGTAGCGCCCCGCCATGGCCTCGTAGCCTTGGCCGGCGGCCCAGGCCCGGCCGTCTTTCTCCATCTCGGGGATCTTGGACAGAAGGCTCTGGTAGAAGTGGTGTCGAAACATGTCCATATGCGTGTACTCCCGACGATCAACCCACTTAGATCGCTCGGCGCAGGCCAACATAGATCAGGCAGGCGAAGTAGACTTCGGAAAGCTCTGGCGTAAGGAGAATGAGGGACCGCAAACGTCCCGCGCAGCCGGTTTCGATGCGGTCTAACGGTGCACTCGCGCTTTGGCGGTTCGGTCCAGATGGAGTGCCGCCGCTGAAGTGGTCCACCGGCTCTGTCACGTAGGTTTTCCGGGGCGCGGGAAGTCGAGCTCGACCTTGCTCAGGTAGGCCCACTGGGCGAGCAGCCGCCCGGCGAATCGAGGGCGTTGTCGACACGGATGCTTCGCAAGTCACCAATGGTCAACGGCACGCCGTCCCTTTCACCCCAGATCGTCGCATAGCCTGCACGCGGCGTTCGAAAATCGGCGATTGTCAACTCAGCGGTGCGAAAAAGCTGGAACACGTCGCGTGCATGAAGCTCAAGAAGACCATTGTACCGACATTCCCCAATTGTCCTGCCGTCTGACCGGATGGTCGCCTGACGGGGCTTGCAGATCAAGCGATTTTCGCCCCGGTTGGCGCCTGCGATCGCGCAAGAGCCCGGAGTTGGGCGGGGCAAGCCACGCAGCGAGGTCATCCTTGCGCCGGTGCCCCCGTTTTCCAGTGCGCCGGACAGACCTGCGCTGCCGCTTTCGTTCTGCTAGGCCAGGATCGCGGTCACGCACATGCCGGTGGCGCTCGAAGGCGGCGGATGGCGCCAAGGATGGCGCGCACCATCGGGCCTGTGACGGCCACCTCGGCCAGTTGAAAGGTGATGGCGCGAGCGTGGCGCACGACGCGGGCCCCGATCTTGATCAGCTTCAATTGTAGGCTCGTCAACGACCAGTCCGCCATCGCCTCGGGCAGGTCGATGCAGCGCAGGAACGTGGCCAGGTTGTAGGCCAGCGCGTGCAGTTGCAGCCGGACCTCGTTGTCGCGGAACCGCTTGCATGACAGCCGGGTCCAGGTCGAACCCGCCCATCACCTCGCGGGCGGCGTCCAGAATGGCGGGCGGCGTATACCACTCGTTCTCACCCGAGTTGTTGGCCACATGGGGCTTGCCGCCGCCGGCCGCCTTCGCCTTCGCAGCCTTCTTGGTGGCGGCATTGGCCTTCCTGTCAGCAGCTTGGGCGGTGCCGAAGTCATCGTGGTTCGCGGCGCCCCACATGGCGGCGGAACGGTCGTGGCGATCCGCTGTGTCAAGTTGACACTCCGAAACCCACTGGCCGAACTCGGTATCCCCGGCGAACAGCGCCCGCCCTTCGTTCAGGGCCGCGCCATAAGCGATCCACCCGTCCGGCGCGGCAGTCTCACGCTGCACCCGGAGACGAGGCACGGCGGAAACCGGAAGGCCGATCAAGACGCAAATTTGCCGCTTGCTCATTCGCTGACGACCAAGCTGAGAAAACCGGGCAGGCCCGGCGAACAGTGCAGATCGACGCGGAACGCGGGGAAAAGGTCTGCGATCAAGCCCTGCCCCTTCCTCAGCGCCACGCCGGGGCCGTTGCCGTTTTCGGGCAGGAACACCACGCCCGCGGTATCCAGCGCCTCGCGTTGCCCTTCCGGCGTCGGATCGACATAGGCTGTGCGGATCGGCTTCCTGCGTTCCTTGCCGGACAGCGCCCACCGCCTTGTGCAACTGGGGAATTTCCCCAGTTCCTTCGGCCTCAGCCCGGACAGCGCCCACCGTCTTGTCAACTGCGGAATTTCCGCAGTTCCCTCCAAGTCACGACGGACGGCCTGACGGTTACTTTTCTCAGGCGTCTCGCGAAGCTGATCGGCTATCAGGTCGCGCTTCCGGCCTTGGCTCAGGTGGCGACGGGCCAGGTTCAACTGCCGGGCGTGAACCCGCTTCTCAGCCTCTGACAGCCCCTTGCGAACGAAGCGCGGCCTCGCTGTGGAAGGGGCCAGGGACGTGACACCGAAGGACTGATACCAACGGCCCTCATGGCTGACTCGAGAGGGATTCCCAAAGGCTTCGATTTCTGAATCACTGTCGCTGAGGCAAGGAGGCTGAGCGATGGTGGCAGTGGTGATCACGAGGACGGACCTGACGGCGACGGAACTGCG
>JANOGU010000155.1:0-7413 GCA_031406135.1 Rhodobacterales bacterium | reverse complement strand
ATCAGCGTCTTCGACAGCTACGAAACCATCGTCGAGGCGTGCTGCGCCGCCTGGAACCGCTTCGCCAACCAACCCGACATCGTCACGTCAATAACCAGACGATCCTGGGCAACGGTCACATGATACAGCCGTTGGTATCAGTTCTCAATGAAAATTATGCGCCTACCCGGCTCAGTTCTGGGTGAAAATCAACACGCTTGCGGCCTTCGACCCGTCCCTGATCCTGGAGCTGACCGCGACCCCGCAACTGGCATCGAACCCGGCCAAGGGCGAGTATCCGTCAAACGTGCTGTTCCACGTCTCTGCGGCCGAGTTGAAGGCCGAAGACATGATCAAGCTGCCGATCCGGCTGAACACCGACCGGGATTGGCTGCAAGTGGTGGGGCAGGCGCGGGACTGCCGCCGCATGCTGGAAGACGCGGCCAAGGCCGAACGCGGCGCGACCGGCGAGTATATCCGCCCGATCATCCTGTTTCAGGCGCAGTCACGGCTTGCGACCGACCCCGACCGCCTGACCATCGAAAAGGTCTATGGCGCGCTGCGCGAGGCAGGCGTGCCCGAAGACCAGATCGCGCGCCACGGCGGCGGTTTTAAGGAACTGGATGCCATCCCGGACATTGCTGCGGAAGACTGCCCGGTTCGCTACGTCATCACCATGCAGGCCTTGCGAGAGGGGTGGGACTGCCCCTTTGCCTACGTGCTGTGTTCGGTCGCGGCGCTGACCTCTGCCACGGCGGTTGAGCAAATCCTTGGCCGCGTGCTGCGCATGCCGAAAGCGCGCCGCAAGGGCCAGGACGTGCTGAACCGCGCCTATGCCTTCGTCACGTCCGACAACTTCCAAGAGACGGCGGAAAAGCTGAAAGACGGCTTGGTTGAAGGCGCGGGCTTCAACCGAATGGAAGTCAAGGAGTTGGTCAAGCAGTTCGAGTTGGCAGACATTGCCAGCACGCAAGCCGCCTACACCTACAAATCCGAAGCCCTGCCCGAGGAAGCGGTATCCGCGCCCGAGGCGGTGCAGACCGCGCTTGCGAAGCTGCCACCCAAGCTGCAAGCCCGCGTGTCGTTCTCGCCCGAGACCCGGACCTTTTCCGTTGCCGGGGCGTTGTCTTCGCAGGACCGCACCGTCCTGCAACTCGCCTTCGCGCCCGTGCGCGGGGCTGACCGGGTGATTGACCGCCTGTATCGCAAGTCAAACCGGATCATCGACAGTGAGTTGCCGACAGACCTTCCGCCGTTCATCGTGCCGCGTCTGGGCATCCGGCATCAAGGCGTGATGGAAGTGTTCTCGCAGGACCATTTCCTTGACCTGCCCTGGGACCTATCGGCCTGCGACCCGACACCTTTCGCCCAGCGCTTTGCCATCGATGCAAGCACGATGACCGGGGAAATCGACGTGTCCGACAAGGGCGCGATGAAGATCGACTACATCGGCCAGCTACACGACCAGTTGGCCTTGGCGATTCAGGAACAGGCATGGCCCATGCCGCGCCTCGTGAACTGGATTGACCGGGGCATCAAGCACGAGGACGTGACCAAGCCCGCCGCGCGCATCTTCATTCATCGCGCGTTGGAGGCCGTCATGGGCCGCAAGGCCTACACTCTCGATCAGCTTGCCCGCTACAAGTATGACGTGCGGCGGGTGTTGGCCGAAGAAATTCAGAAGTTGCGCGAAGCGCGCGAGGTGGGGGCCTTCGCCGCGCTGTTCCCGGCCAAGGCTGACCAGTTCGTGACCAGCGCCGAGATTGAGCCGCTGTTGTTTGATGAAGCGAAATATGCGCCGACCACCGTCTTCAACAACCATGCGGGCACGTTCAAACGGCACTACTTCCCGCAGATTGGCGACCTGAAGGACCGGGGCGAGGAGTATGACTGCGCCCTCCACATCGACCGCCACCCGAAGACCGAGTTTTGGGTCCGCAACCTTGTCCGCAAGCCGAATACCTTCTGGCTACAGACCGCACAGGACAAGTTCTATCCCGACTTCGTGGTGCGCCTGAAAGACGGTCGGACACTGGTGGTCGAATACAAGGGCAAGACCTTCGCCCAACTCGACAGCGAGAAAGACAAGAAGATCGTCGGGGACACGTGGGCCGAGGCAAGCGGCGGGACGTGCCTGTTCGTTATGCCTGTCGCACGGGACTTCGCCGCTATCGACCAGACGATTCAATCGGACGGGTGACCGTCGCCTTCATAGTGCAGGCGACTGTCGCCAAGCGCTGAATTTATGGGGGGCTTGACGTGGGGTAGCGAGGGAATTTTTGGAAAAAAGTCAATTAAATCAATTGTTGATGGCGGACAGAGAGGGATTCGAACCCTCGAGACGGTTCCCCGCCTACACACTTTCCAGGCGTGCGCCTTCGACCGCTCGGCCACCTGTCCGTGGCGGTGCCTTAGCGCGGTGGCGGCGGGCTTCGCAAGGGGCCTTACACCAGCGGCATCCGGCGCATGACGCCAGGCGCCACGGGGTCGCGGTATTTGTCCGGCACGCCCCGGTTCTTCAGGAGTTCCGCCGCGAAGCGCAGGCGGTCGCGGTCGAGCTTGACGCCGAGGCCGGGACCCCCGGGCAGCGTGACATGGTTGCCCTTGGGCGCGAACGGGCCCTCGGCAATCACGTCGAAGGGCTGCTGGCGCAGCAGGCTCTGGTTCGGCTCGCGAAGATGCGGATGCGCGGCGCAGAGGTGCAGGTAGGCCGCGGTTTCGAGCCCCGAACCCCCGGAATAGCACCAGAAGTCCAGCCCCGCGCCCTGACAGGCCGAGACGAAGCGCAGCGCCGCGGCAAAGCCGCCAAAGCCCGCCACGTCGGCGACAATGGCGTCGGGTGCGCCGAACGCAACGGCCTTGGTCAGGTCGGTGTCGTGGCCGGAGAACGGGATCGATGTGCGGCTGCGCAAGCGGGCCATGGCAGTCCAGTCCGGCGTCGGATCCTCCCAGTTCCGCACGCCGGCCGCTTCGAAGGCCGGGGCCAATGCCAGACAGGACGGCAGGCTGAAGGCCTGGTTCGAGTCGATGCGCAGCATTGCGTCCGGGCCGAGGGCGTCGCGCAGTGCCTCGACCAGGCGGATGTTGGCGCGCAGGTCGGGGTCGCTGATCTTGCCCTCGAAACAGGTGGTGCCATGCGCCTCGCGCAGGCCGAGGCAATAGTCCACCACCTGCGCCACGCTGCGCTCGCCGCCCTTGCCGTCCTGCGGCAGGCGGTAGGAGAAATAGTCGGTGAAGGGGATCGCCCGGCGATGGATGCCGCCCAGGAGGCTCGCCACCGGCTGGTCCCAGAGCCTGCCGCGCAGGTCCCAGAGCGCGATCTCGATGCCGCCCCAGGCGCCACGGAGGCCGTAGTCAGTCACGGACTCGGCCGCAGGCATCGAGGGCAGAACGCGCCGCTCCAGCCCGGCGATGTCGAGCGGGTCAAGGCCAACGAGCCGCTCGGCCATTGCCGCGATGATCCCGGCCGCAGCGTGCGAGGGCGCCTCGCCGATGCCGGTCGGCCCGCTGTCCGTTTCCACCTCGACCACGCATTTGGTGAAGCCGTCGAGCGCGCCGTAGGACCACAGGTACGGCGCTTCCAGCGGGATCAGGACCGGCGTGGCGCGGATGGCGGTGATCTTCATCAGACCTCTCCCGGACAGTTCGTCGGGGAATACGCCGACCGCGGGCCGCCGCCGCGCGGGATCGCGGCATTGGCTGTCGCGAACGGTGCATCGGACGCCCGGGTCCGGGCCCGTGCGGACCATACCCGGCTGGAGGCCATGCTGTCCGCCATCCTGGCGTAGGACGGCGTTTGCCTGCCCGGCGACCGCCGGCATGCCTGCCGCCGGTCGGAGGCTGAGGGTGTCGAGCTTTCGGCGGGCGAGGCGGCCACGTTTGCCAACCTCGCCGGACGGCAGCCGCGACCGCTTTCAGTGGCCGCATCCCGGTCGAAGGCCTTTCAGGGGGCGGGGGTGGAAAACCGCCGGGCGGACGGCTAGGCTGACGGCCGCAATGGAAGGCGCGCGCATGATCCCGGTTCTGCTCCTCAACGGCCCCAACCTGAACCTGCTCGGCGAGCGTGAGCCGGAGGTCTACGGGCGGGAGACGTTGGCCGATGTGGAAGCGACGGCGAAGACCCTTGGCAAGAGCCTCGGGCTGGCCGTCACCTGTGCGCAATCCAACCACGAGGGCGCGCTGGTCGATGCGATCCAGGCGGCCCGGGCGACGTCGAAGGGGATCGTGATCAACCCGGGCGCCTATTCCCATACCTCCGTCGCCATCCTCGACGCGCTGAACGCCTTCGAAGGGCCGGTGATCGAGGTCCATATCTCCAACATCCACAAACGCGAGCCGTTCCGCCACCACTCCCACGTCTCGGTCCGGGCCGATGGAGTGATCGCCGGCCTCGGCACCGAAGGATACCTCGCTGCCCTGCGGCGGCTGGCGCAGCTGCTGGGAGCGTGAGGCGATGGACCTTCCGGTCAACCCTTTCAAGGCCGCGCTGAAAACCGGCCGGCCCCAGTTCGGCATCTGGTGCTCGATCCCCGGATCGGCCCATACCGAGGCGTTGGCCTGCTGCGGCTTCGACTGGATGCTGATCGACACCGAGCATGCGGTGATGGACCATACGACCGTGCTTGCCATGCTGCAGGCCGCCGCGCCCTGGCCCACCCATGCCGCGGTGCGGCCCGGCTGGAACGACGCCACCGAGATCAAGCGGCTGCTCGACCTCGGGGCGCAGACGATCCTTGTCCCCTATGTCCAGACCGCCGAGGAAGCGGCGCGGGCGGTGGCGGCGGTGCGCTACCCGCCGCAGGGGATGCGGGGGGTGGCGGGGGCGACGCGGGCCAGCCGCTTCGGGCAGGTGAAGGACTATGTGGCGCGGGCCAATGAGGAGATCTGCCTGCTGGTGCAGGCCGAGACGGCGGAGGCGCTGGCGCGGATCGAGGAGATCGCGACGGTGGACGGCGTGGATGGCGTGTTCATCGGCCCCGCCGACCTCGCTGCCTCGATGGGCTACCCCGGCCAGCCGGCGCACCCGGAGGTGAAGGCCGCGACGCTGGATGCGATCGCCCGGTTGCGCAGGGTCGGGGTGCCGGCGGGCATCCTGACTTTCGACGCGACCTTCCTGGAGGAGGCGGTCGCGGCGGGGACGATCTTCACCGCGGTCGATGGCGACGCCTCGCTGCTTTACCGGTCGGCGCGAGCCGTGGCGGCGAAGTGGAAGGGGCAGGGGCCAGTCGCCGGATCGGGGTATTGACCGTGGGACGGGCCAGCGTCACACGGTGGTACATTGATGAAAATATAGTGGTTTCAATGTGTTGCAGGCACAAATTAGGGGTTTGTTAGGGATTCGGGCCGCGCCGGCATGGTGCACGCACCGCAAGGCGGTCGGCAAGGTGCGTGCCTGTGGGATCCGTGGCGAAGCGGGCGGCGAGCCTCGCGTGCTGCGCCAGATCGCCGTAGGCGGCCGTCATGCCGAGCCGGGCGGCGGGGTCGGACCTCGCCTGCTGCGCGCGCCGGTTCAACGCCTCCCATTTGGGGTCGTTGGGCGCGATGACCGCGCGCGGGTCCGTCGTCCGCGCGCAGTAGCGGCACCAAAGCGCGGAGAGCAGCGCCAACCCGTCGGGCACGACGCCCTTGGCGAAGGTGTCGCGGATCGCCGGGACGATGAACCTGGGCTGCCGGTTCGAGCCGACGCAGGGTATCGGCCACCTCGGGGTTCGAGAAACGCTTGACGATCACCCCGTTCAGGACGCGCAGCTTCATCATCTCGCAGGCATGCCCCTGCGCGGGAATGGTCACGGCGGCCTTTTCCAGGGCAAGGTGGCCAGTTGGGAAAGGCGACGTCGGCCGTGATCCAGTCAGCCAGCATGCGGGGTCGGACAGGCGCGCCAGGCAGACGACGGCGTTCTCCGTCACCTGCCCCTTGCCCGGCGGATTGTCGCAGGGCAGCACCGTGAAGGGGGCGACCCCGGCGGCGTCGCGTGCGGAAGAGGTAGGGCGCGGGCTTGTCGCGCGCGACCTCGCTGGCGGTAAAGGGCCGCGACCCGACGCGGTGGGCGAGGCCGGTCACACGCAGGGACACCGCCACTCGTGCCGGGCTGGAGGATGTGGCCACGCATCGCGGCAGACGCAGCTCATCCAGAACCTGAGCTGTGACCGGCATCGCCTTGAGATTGCTTTCGAAAGCGGGCAGAAGCCGGGCCCAACAGGCAGCCTCGAACTCCGGCGGCGGATCGAGCGGGAAGTCCCGCCGGATCTGCGCCATCTCCACCGGACAGGAGCGGCCGAGGACGTGGCGCGGGACATTGGGCCATGTCGACGCTGACCCCCCCCTAAGCCCAAGCTCCGCGATGCGCATCAAGGCGCTGATCACCTCGCTGTCGAGGGGCGCGCCGTCGCAATCGAAGATCGGCAAAGAAAGTTTGCGAGCGATTTGCAGTTTTCCTTTCCCCTGCGTTCACCTTGTGCTAGAACGTCACCACAACGCAGGCTTGGCCTGCCCATTTTTTTCATCGTCGCGGCGTTGGCGCCGCCCAGTTTGAAGGAGCTTCCGGATTATGGCGAGCCAGGGCAAGGGCAAGGACAAGAAGGGCAAGGGCGGCGACGAGGACGACGAGAGCGACTTCATGCCGCTCGAGGACATGTTCCGCAAGCTGAAGTCGGGGCCCCTGAACTTCGGCATGTTCCTGACCGGAGACAAGGAAGCCCCGGTCATGATCGGCGCCCACAAGCGGCGCAACCCCGAGGCATTGGGCAAGAAAGTCAAGAAGGAAGCGGGCACCACCAAGGGCGCGTTCGGCAAGCTCTCACTCGACTCCGGCATCCTGAGCTTCGAGTGCGAGAACGAGAAAGTGCCGAAGAGCTTGGCCAAGAAGCTCAGGGTCTTTCTCAAGAAGGAAGGCTTCATCAAGTACAAACCGCGGGTGGTCATGCCCGGGGGGGTGGAGCTCGGCGATTTCGACGAGGACGATGACGACGAGGCGATGGAGGAGCTCACCGGCGGAAGCAGCAGCAACTCGCCGGAAGAGAAGGAAGAGCAGGCGAAGAATGCCTTCGCCAAGCGTGCCGACGAGGTGGACACCCTTATCGACAAGGGCGGCGAGGGCATCAAGGCCCGGGTCGACGAATTCAAGCAGAAGCTCGAAACCTGCCGCCGCATGGCCTGGGACGGCGAGTTCGCCGACGCCATGGAGGCGCTCGACGCGCTGCGCAAGGAGGTCGATGAGGCGGTCAAGGAGGCCAAGGGCGGTGCCGGCGGCGGCGGCGGCGGCGCTGGCAAGCAGGAGACCAAGACCCCCGAGGGCCACGGCATGGGCGTGGACATCGGCGGCGTCGGCAAGGCGGTGGTCGGTGCGGTCGGCGGCGTCGGCAAGGCGGTGGTCGGTGCGGTCGGCGGCGTCGGCAAGGCGGTGGTCGGTGCGGTCGGCGGCAAGGGCGGCGGCG
>JANOGU010000149.1:0-5105 GCA_031406135.1 Rhodobacterales bacterium | reverse complement strand
GTTCCGCGACCGAAACCGCCGAACAGCGCCAGACACGCCAGACACGCCAGTCGAAACAGGACCGCGTCCTGATTTTCGATACAACCCTGCGCGATGGCGAACAACGCCCCGGCGCCACCATGACCCATGCCGAAAAGCTGGAGATTGCGGCGCTCCTTGACGACATGGGCGTCGATATCATCGAGGCGGGCTTTCCCATCGCCTCGGATGGCGATTTCGAGGCGGTTTCCTCCATCGCCCGTCTGGCGCAGACATCGGTGATCTGCGGGCTGGCGCGGGCAAATTACAAGGATATCGACCGCTGCTGGGAAGCGGTCAAACATGCCCGCCGCCCGCGCATCCACACCTTCATCGGCACCTCGCCGCTGCACCGCGCCATTCCGAACCTGACGCAGGAGGAGATGGTGGAGCGCATCCACCAGACCGTGACCCACGCGCGCAACCTCTGCGACAACGTGCAGTGGTCGCCGATGGACGCGACGCGGACGGAACCGGACTATCTGGCCCGGGTGGTGGAGACGGCGATCAAGGCGGGGGCCACCACGATCAACATCCCCGACACGGTGGGCTACACCTATCCCGAGGAGAGCGCGAAGATCATCGCCATGCTGCTGGAGCGGGTGCCCGGCGCCGATGAGGTGACCTTTGCCACGCATTGCCACAACGACCTGGGCATGGCGACCGCGAACGCGCTGGCCGCGGTGGCGGCGGGTGCGCGGCAGATCGAGTGTACGATCAACGGGTTGGGCGAGCGGGCGGGGAACACGGCGCTGGAAGAGGTGGTGATGGCGATGAAGGTCAGGAATGACATCCTGCCGTTCTCGACCGGGATCGACACGACGAAGATCATGAACCTGTCGCGCCGGGTGGCGTCCGTGTCGGGCTTTGCGGTGCAGTTCAACAAGGCCATCGTCGGCAAGAACGCCTTCCTGCACGAGAGCGGCATCCATCAGGACGGGGTGCTGAAGAACGTCCAGACCTTCGAGATCATGCGGCCGGAGGACATCGGGCTGAGCCAGGCCAACATCGCCATGGGCAAGCATTCCGGCCGCGCGGCGCTGCGGGTCAAGCTGAAGGAGCTGGGGTATGAGCTGGCCGACAACCAGCTCAACGACGTTTTCGTGCGGTTCAAGGCCTTGGCGGACCGCAAGAAGGAGGTCTACGACGACGACCTCATCGCCTTGGTCGCCGACGAGGCGACGATGGATGCCCACGACCATCTGCAGCTGAAACGGCTGCGCGTGGTCTGCGGCACCGACGGGCCGCAGGCGGCGGAGATGACGCTGGCGATCGACGGGGTGGACCATGCGGTGGACGCCACCGGGGACGGGCCGGTGGATGCGGCCTTTGCCTGCGTGAAGAAGCTGTTCCCGCACGAGGCCCGCTTGCAGCTCTATCAGGTGCACGCGGTGACAGAGGGGACCGACGCGCAGGCCACGGTTTCGGTGCGCCTCGAAGAGGACGGGCGGATCGTGACCGGCCAGTCGGCCGACACCGACACCATCGTCGCCTCGACCAAGGCCTATATCAACGCGCTGAACCGGCTGATCGTGCGGCGGCAGAAGACGGCGCCGGGCGAGGATGTGAAGTCGGTCAGCTACCACGGGGAATAGGCGGACCATGCCGGCGGCGCCCGCGCGGCGGCGCTTGCGTCGGGTCGCGATTTGCCGGCGTCTTGCGGTTCTGGTTGATCGAAATGCGGGTCGCGCCGTCGGGGCCCTGCTTTCGTCCGGCCGCGGCAGCCACAGGAACCGAAGGAGCCTCCGATGCCGATGGACCGGAACACGACTGGCGTAGTTCTGATCCTGCTCGGCGCGTTGCTATTCGGGATTTTGCCGACGGCGGCGAGCTTTTCCTATGCCGACGGCGCCAACGCCCTGTTCGTGATGCTCGGCCGGTCGACCGGCGGGGTGGCAATCCTGGTCTTGTTCATCCTGGCGACCGGACGGCCGTTGCGGATCAGCCTCGGGGCGATGCGGCGAAGCTGGCTGGCCGGCCTGTCCCATACGCTGGCCACGACCGGCCTCCTGGGCTCGATCTTCTACATCGACATCAGCCTGGCGAGCATCATCCTGTTCATGTACCCGTTCCCGGTGGCCGTTGCCGCCCATTTCAGGGGCGAGACCCCCCTGACCGCGCCGGTCCTGATCCTGATGCTGCTGGCCACGGCGGGCATGGCGATGGTCCTCGGCGTCAGCTTTTCCAGCATCGACATCCGCGGACTGGCGCTGGCGGTCCTGGGGATGGCCTCGTTCTCGGTGATGATCATCGCCATGGCCGACCTGACCAGGGAGGTCGGCGCACCCTATTCCAACCTGTTGATGACGGTCTGGTCGATGCTGGCCTTTGCGGTCGCGGCCCTTGTCGGGCCGGCCTTCGGCCTGTTGGACGGGATCGACCTGCCGCAGTCCCCGTCCGGTTGGCTGTTCACCGCCATCGTCGGCCTGACCTTCGCGCTTGGCTATCTGTGCTTCTTTGTCAGCGCCAACCTGATCGGTGCGGCCCGGGCCTCGCTTCTGAGCACGTCGGAGCCGGTGATGATCATCCTCTTTGCGGTGCTGGTGGTCGGCGAGACGCTGAGCCCGCTGCAATGGGCGGGGGTGGCCATGGTGGTGGGCTGCCTGACCCTCAGCGAGGCCTTCCGCGCGGCGTGAAACCGGGGCGGGGCGACCGCGGGCGGTCCGGCGCGGCTAGCCCTTGATCTCTTGCAGCGTGTTGCCGCCGTCCACCACCAGCATCGACCCGTTGACATAGGCCGCGCTGACTGACGCGAGAAAGGCGACGCAGGCGGCGACCTCTGACGGCGTGCCGGGGCGGCCGGCGGGGGTGGCCTTGCCGGCCCTGAGTTCCTTCGGGGACGAGGAAGGGGTGGCGATCCAGCCGGGCAGGACGGCGTTGCAGGTGATGTAGTAGCGCGCGTTTTCCAGCGCCGTGGCGCGGGTGAGGCCGGTCATCGCGGCCTTGCCGGCCATGTAGCCGGCGGAGCCTTCGATCCCCACCATCGGGCCGGTGACGGAGGCGATGTTGACGATGCGGCCATAGCCGCGGGCCTGCATGCCGGGAAGGCAGGCGCGGGTCATCCGGAAGGCGGTGGTGGCGTTGAGCGCCAGATGGCTGGCCCAGGACGCATCCGGCAGCGCGTCGAGACGGGCCCGCTTCACGCGTCTGCCGGTCTGCACCATGCCGGCGTTGTTGACGAGGATTGCGAGGGGGCCGAGGGCGGCTTCGACCTCGGCGAGGAGCCGTTCGGCGGCGCCGGGCTGGGTGAGGTCGGCGATGGCGGCGAAGGCGCCGAGCTCGCGCGCGCGGTCGTGGATGCGGGCGGTGGTCGCGGTGATCGCGACCTTTGCGCCTTGGGCGACCAGCGCCTGCGCCACGGCAAATCCGATGCCGCCGTCGCTGCCCGCCCCCGTCACCAACGCCACGCGACCTGCGACCATTGCTCAATCTCCCGGAGGAAGGGTTTCGGGGCGGCCCGTGCCGTGCAGCCGGCGGAACAGGAGGCCGAGCGCCACGCCGGTGCCGATGGCCTTGGCGGTGGTGATCCCGGCGAAAAGATCCGCGGCGAAGGTCGGCGCGTCGTAGCCGCGCAGCGTGGTGGCGATCTTCGGGGTCAGCATCACGGGCGGCCGGCTGCGGCGGTCGGAAGGGCGGGCCGTCACGCGCGGCCCATGCAATCGGGCCGGACGCGCGCCGTCAAGCCCGGCTCGCCGCCGCAGGTCCAAGCTTTGCACGATGCCGTGACCGGAATTCTACACTTGACGAAAATCGATACTGGCTGGCAGCTCTGCGGGCAATTCTTCTATTCTTGACAAGACTACTTGCAGTTTTCCGATCTCCACGCAGGATGCGGGATCCGGATTCCGGCCGCCGGGCGGATGCTCGCCTGTCACCGCCCTTTCCTTCCCGCGCCGGCCCCCTTACATGGGCGCGCTTCCGGGGGCCGCGAGTCGGCGCCCCGGTCTCTTTTGGAGGCACTTGCCATGGTCTGGGGCCTGTTCTCGTCCGACATGGCGATCGACCTCGGCACCGCCAATACTCTGGTCTACGTGCGCGGCAAGGGGATCGTGCTGAACGAGCCCTCGGTCGTGGCCTACCATGTCAAGGACGGCAAGAAGCAGGTACTGGCGGTGGGTGAGGACGCCAAGCTGATGCTGGGCCGCACGCCCGGCAGCATCGAGGCAATCCGGCCGATGCGGGACGGGGTCATCGCCGACTTCGACACCGCCGAGGAGATGATCAAGCACTTCATCCGCAAGGTTCACAAGCGCACGACGTTCTCGAAGCCCAAGATCATCGTCTGCGTGCCCTATGGCGCTACCCCGGTGGAAAAGCGCGCCATCCGGCAGTCGGTGCTGTCGGCGGGCGCGCGGCGGGCGGGGCTGATCGCGGAGCCCATCGCGGCGGCCATCGGGGCGGGGATGCCGATCACCGATCCGACCGGCAACATGGTGGTGGACATCGGCGGCGGCACCACCGAGGTGGCGGTGCTGTCGCTGGGCGACATCGTCTATGCGCGCTCGGTGCGCGTGGGCGGAGACCGGATGGACGAGGCGATCATCAACTACCTGCGCCGCCACCAGAACCTGCTGATCGGGGAATCGACGGCCGAACGGATCAAGACCTCGATCGGCACCGCGCGGATGCCCGACGACGGGCGCGGCCAGGCGTTGCATATCCGCGGGCGCGACCTGTTGAACGGTGTGCCGAAGGAGACCGAGATCAACCAGGCGCAGGTGGCGGAGGCGCTGGCAGAACCGGTCCAGCATATCTGCGACGCGGTGATGAAGGCGCTGGAAACGACCCCGCCGGACCTTGCCGCCGACATCGTGGACCGCGGCGTGATGCTGACCGGGGGCGGGGCGCTGCTGGGCGATCTGGACCTGTCGTTGCGGGAACAGACCGGCCTTTCCATCTCGGTCGCCAACGAGTCGCTCAATTGTGTGGCGCTGGGCACCGGCAAGGCGCTGGAATACGAAAAGCAGTTGCGCCACGTCATCGACTACGACAGCTGAACCGCCGGGGGTCCGCCGCGTGGCGAAAAAGACCTCATC
The DNA here is from genome assembly GCA_031406135.1 of Rhodobacterales bacterium. GTDB lineage: Bacteria > Pseudomonadota > Alphaproteobacteria > Rhodobacterales > Rhodobacteraceae > JANOGU01. Next base: position 51 of record JANOGU010000149.1, on the reverse strand, counting down.
GCCCGAGGATTACGTCCAGCCGCTGCGCCGGGTGCTGGTCGGCGTGCTGGT
>JANOGU010000113.1:0-14311 GCA_031406135.1 Rhodobacterales bacterium | reverse complement strand
CACCATGTGGTTGCGACGGGTAAAGCCAACAATCCCCTCGACGCCGCCGTTCGCCATTGGGCTCGAACCAATGGCGCCTCAATGGCTCACTCGTTTCCCTTGCCCGGCCGACCGTAGCGGTCGCGGATCAGGTAATGCGACAGGAACCCGCTGAACAGCCTGGTCCGCTGGCGTGTCCCGTCGGACAGGTTGCGCGCCACCAGGCATTTGTCGTTGTCGGAAAGCACCGACACCGGCACCCGCCCGAAGAAGGCGAAGGCATGAACGTGCCCGTCGACCCAGGCTTCAGACGACCTGCCCGCGATCATCGCCTGTCTGAAGGACGGCCCGGTGAGCCGCCGCTGGGCGGAGCATATGGCCGACATCATGGTGATCGACATCGACCCGAAAACCGGATTCCCGTTCCTTCTGCCGAGGCAGTGGAGCCTTTGATGGAAAAGCTCGACCTTAACGGGCGGACCGCACTCGTCACCGGCGGCAGCCGCGGAATCGGGGCCGCCTGCGGCGTGGTCTTCCGATGTCGTGGTGGAACGCTTGCAATTGCTCGTGGCCGGGGACATCACTCGCGCACTCACCGGCCCGTCGCCGCGGCGGCGGCTGCAGGGATCGACAGGGAATTGAGGGGGCGACCATGAAACTCCTGCGCTACGGGCCCCGCGGGGCAGAGAAACCCGGCATTCTCGATGGCGAGGGTCGGCTTCGCGACCTGTCCGGTGTGGTCGGCGACATCGCGGGCGAGGTGCTGACCCGCCTCGACACGCTGACGGTGGACCCCGGGACATTGCCGCTGGTGCAGGGCACCCCGCGGCTGGGCGCCTGCGTCGGCGGGACGGGCAAGTTCATCTGCATCGGGCTCAACTACTCCGACCACGCCGCCGAGACCGGCGCCAAGGTGCCGCCGGAGCCGATCATCTTCATGAAGGCCAACTCGGCGATCTGCGGCCCGGACGACCCGATCCTGCTGCCGCGCGGGTCGGAAAAGACCGACTGGGAGGTCGAGCTGGGCGTCGTCATCGGGCGCGCGGCGAAATACGTCACCGAGGCCGAGGCGCTGGACCATGTCGCCGGCTACTGCGTCGTCAACGACGTTTCCGAACGGGCGTTTCAGAACGAAAGGTCGGGCCAGTGGACCAAGGGCAAGTCCTGCGACAACTTTGGCCAGACCGGGCCCTGGCTGGTGACCAAGGACGAGGTGCCGGACCCGCAGAACCTGAAGATGTGGCTGAAGGTTGACGGCCAGACCATGCAGAACGGCTCGACCGGGACCATGGTCTATGGCGTCGCCTACCTCGTCTCCTACCTCAGCCAGTTCTTCACCCTGCACCCGGGCGACATCATCTCCACCGGCACGCCGCCCGGCGTTGGCCTCGCCATGAAGCCGCCGCGCTATCTCAAGGCGGGCGAAGTGGTGGAGCTGGGGGTCGAGGGGTTGGGGACGCAGCGCCAGGTGGTGGTGCAGGGATGAGGATGGTTTTGTCGCAAACTTTGGTTCTTGACCCGAGTTGTCCCGCGTCAGCACGCGTGGCGCAGATTTGAGGTTGTGATCTGAGGAGGGTTCTGGCCTCGTCGCAGAGACGAAGCTGTCCGTCTTCGGCTCATTTGGCTCGGATTGGATCGCGGATCAGCGGCGTGTGTGGCTCGTCTTTGGGTTGATGTCAGGCTGCGGGTTTGCGGTGCTGCGGGCGGCGATGCCCGATGGTCGGTCGCTTGATCCCTTCACGCTGTCTGATGATGGCTTCGGCGAAGCCGGTGGCCGCCAGTGGCCTGCTCCCGCGGGCCCGGCCCGGACCGTTCCCGCGCCATCCCGACGATCTGGTCCCGGGTCGCATCGCGATGCGGTTGCACAGCCGGCCTGGCCGCAAATCTGCGCCGCATGGTGGAGGATCAGGGCAGCAAGGTCGCCACTCCCGACGAGGCGCGCGGGCTGCTTTGGCCTCAACGGCGGCGACCGCGTCGGGTTCTGAAGCGGCCTCAGACCCGGCCGCCGGAAAGGACGCTCTGCAGGGCCGCGCGGGCGGCGGTGGCCAGCGGGGCCTCGGTTGCCGCCAGGATCGCCAGCCGGTCGAACTGATCCGGGTCCGCCGCGAGGGCCGCACGCAGGGCGGCACCGAAGGCCTGCCGCAACTCGGTGCCGATGTTGAACTTGCACACCGAGGTCCGCGCGGCCAGGGCGCGGCGCTGGTCAAGCGGCACGCCCGATCCGCCGTGGATCACCAGCGGTACCTGGGTCAGCGCAGCAATGGCCGCGATCCGCGCCTCGTCCAGCCGCCCTCCCTCGCCGCGCTGCAGATGCAGGTTGCCGACCGACACCGCCATCGCATCCACCCCCGTCTCGCGGGCGAAGCGTGCCGCCTCCTCCGGGTCGGTGCCAACCGAGGCGGCGCCCGCGGAAGTGCCGACGAAACCGATCTCTCCCTCGCAGGACACGCCCGCCGCATGCGCCATCGCGGCCACCTCCGCCGTCGTGTCGATGTTCTGCGACAGCGGCAGGCGCGAGCCGTCGAACATCACCGAGGTGAAGCCCTCGGCCACCGCGATCCGGCATTCCTCTGGCGAGGCGCCGTGGTCGAGATGCGTCACCACCGGCACCGTGGCCGCCTCCGCCAGATGCCGGAACATCCGGCCCAGGATCGGCAGCGGCGTATGCGCCCGGCAGCCGGGCCCGGCTTGCAGGATCAGCGGCGCGCGTTCGGCCTCGGCCGCCGCCACATAGGCGCGCATGTCCTCCCAGCCCAGACAGACGAGGCCCGCGACCGCATAACCGCCGCTCAGCGCCGGCCGCAGCACTTCGGCGAGCGTCGCTGCGGTCATTTGAACTTTGCCACCATGTCGAGGATGCCGGGGATCGTCTGCAGCTGGTCGGCGTGGGTCGGCTGGAAATACTGCTTCAGACCGCGCTGGCTCAGCCCGCCGAGGATGGTGAAATAATACATCTCGTAGCCCGGCAGCACGCAGACCGGGTGATAGCCCCTGTCGATGAGCAGCGTCGAGTTGTTCATGACGTGGAAGGCCTCGCCCGGCAGGTTGTCCTCTCGCTGCAGCATCTGCAGGCCCGACCCGTGCGCGGGGCGGAAGCGGAAGTTGTAGGTCTCGTCGTGGCGGGTCTCGTCCGGCAGGCGGTCGGTGTCGTGCTTGTGGCTGGGGAAACCGGACCAGCCGCCGGTGCCCACGGTGTACAGCTCGCTGACCAGCAGGCGGCCGACCCGGCCGTGGTATTTGGTGCCCAGGATGTGCTTGATCTTGCGATGCGTCTTGGTGTCGTCGGACCCGTACTGGATCAGGTCGATCTCGTCCCGGCGCACCGCGAAGGGTTCCAGCACCACATCGAACTTCGCACCCGCCACGTAGATTTCCGCCGTTTCCGACAGGCAGGTCATCCGCGCCGCCATGCCGGTCGGCACGTAGACGCCCTCGGGCTCGCCGTCCCAGACATCGACGCCGCGCCCGCCCAGGTCGTCGTGCCTCTGGCCGCCGACCTCGACCCGGATGGTGCCGGTGCCGGGGACGAGGCAGGTCTCGTAGCCCGGCACCGAAACCTCGAAGCCCTGTCCGCGACGCAGCCGGACGATGTTGAAATAGTTCAGCGGTACCAACGGGTTGTCGGTGTCGACAATCGGCCGGTTCTGGTTGTCATGCGGGGCGATGTGCATCGGTCATCCTGCGGCGGCCAGAGGTTCAGGGTGTTGCCGGAGGAACGCCTCGACCTCCCCGGCCGTCGGCGAGGCCGGCGCGCAGCCAACACGCGCTACGACCAGCGCCGCCGAAGCCGAACCGCGCAGGACAGCCTGCCGCAAGCCTTCGCCCCGGACCAGACCGGCCAGAAAGCCGCCCAGGAAGGCGTCCCCCGCCCCGGTCGGCTTGAGCGCCAGTGTGCGGTAGATGCCGGTGGCGAACTCGCCGTCCGCCGAAACCGTGACCGCGCCGCGCTCGCCCATCTTGTAGACGGCTATGGCCGCGCCTTCGGCCACAAGGGTCCTCGCCGTGGCCAGCCCGTCCTCCGGGCGCCCCGCCATCAGGCCGAATTCGACGTCGTTGCCGACGACGACATCGCAGGCCCGCGCGGCGGTCAGGCAGGCCGCCTGCGCCGCCTCGCGCGAGGGCCAGGAATAGGGCCGGTAGTCCACATCCAGCACGCAGACCGCTCCCGCCGCACGCGCACGCGCCAGCGTCAGCATCGCCGCAGCCCGCGCGCCCGCGTCGGCCAGCGCCGTGCCGGTGACCACCAGCGCGCCGGTCCCGGCAAACTCCACCGCCCGCGCGTCCGCCTCGGTCAGCGCGAAATCGGCCGCGCCGTTGCGGTAGATCACCGACTGGCAGTCTTCGGCCCGCGTCTCGACCACGGCCAGCGACGTGCGCGCCTCACCTCCCGTCAGGCCGACGTGATCGCGTCCGATGCCGTAGCGGTCCAGTTCCGCCAGCACGAACCGCCCGACCGCATCCCCGGACAGCCGCGTCAGCAGTGCCGCCCCGGCCCCCTGCCGCACCAGTGCGGCCGCGATGTTGGCGGCCGACCCGCCCAGATGCGCAACAAAGGCCCGCGCGTCCTCGATCCGGGTGCCCGCCGGGTCGGCGTAGAGGTCCATCCCCGCCCGCCCCAGGACGACAAAGCGGTTCAGCGACAGGCGCGACAGGTCGGGCATCAGGCGGCAGGGAGCGGCATGCGAGGCCCTCGGGCGATGCAGTTTCGGATTGCGGCGGCGTGGGGCGCAGAATAGAACGGCTGCATCCGGTTGCAACGGTGAATCCCCGCCGGACCAGAGGCTGGTCTTCATGGCAGAGATCGGGATCGGTCTGGTCGGCGGCGGCTACATGGGCAAGGCCCATGCGGTGGCACTGTCGGCGGTGGGCGCGGTGTTCGACACCGCCCTGCGGCCCCGGCTGGAGATGGTGGCGGCCTCCGCTCCCGCCTCGGCCGAACGCTACGCACGCGCCTACGGTGTGGCCCGGGCGGCGCGCGACTGGCAGGAGCTGGTCGCCGACCCGAGGGTCGAGGCGGTTGTGATCGCCAGCCCGCAGCACACCCACCGCGCCATCGCCGAGGCGGCCTTTGCTCGGGGCAAGCCGGTGTTCTGCGAAAAGCCGCTGGGCGCGTCTCTCGCGGACGCGCGTGCGATGGTCGCGGCGGCCGAGGCGGCAGGCGTCGCCAACATGGCGGGCTTCAACTATGTCCGCACGCCGGCCACGCAATTCGCACGACAGCTGATCGCCGAAGGCGCCATCGGTGCCGTCACCTGGTTCCGCGGCGAGCATACCGAGGATTTCCTCGCCGACCCTGCGCTTCCCGCCACCTGGCGTACGCGCGGCTTTGCCAGCGGCGTGATGGGCGACCTGTCGCCGCACATGATCAACTGCGCGCTGGCCCTGCTGGGGCCGATTGCCCGGGTCTCTGCGATGGTCGAGACGGTCCACGCCACCAGACCGGGGCCGCAGGGGCCCGAGGCGGTGACCAACGACGATCACGCCCAGATCATGTGCCGCTTTGCCGGCGGCGCGATGGGGCACCTTTATTTCAGCCGCGTCGCGACCGGGCGCAAGATGGGCTACGCCTACGAGGTGCACGGCACCAAAGGCGCGATCCGCTTCGACCAGGAGGACCAGAACGCGCTCTGGCTCTACCGCGCCGAAGGGCCGGAGGCGGAGCGCGGATTCCGCAAGATCCTGACCGGCCCTTCGCATCCCGACTACCTGCCGTTCTGCCAGGGTCCGGGCCACGGCACCGGCTATCAGGACCAGATCATCATCGAGGCGCGGGACTTCCTCGCTGCCATTGCCACGGGAATGCCGGTCTGGCCCACCTTCCGCGACGCGCTGGCGGTCTGGCAGGTGGTCGATGCCGCCGCCCGCGCGGCGGCTTCGGGCGGCTGGGTGTCCGTGTCCGCCGACCCGAAGGGTTGAGGATGCGTGCGATCCGGCGCCGGCAGGGGCGATACGCCGACCGCGCCGCGGCGGACTACACGGGGACCCAGTCCGGTCCCGTCGGCAGCAACGGAGGGCGGCCCGCATGACACGACTGAAATGGGGGATGATCGGCGGCGGCGAGGGCAGCCAGATCGGCCCGGCCCACCGGCTGGGCGCGCTGGCCGACGGGCATTTCGACCTGGTCGCCGGCGCGCTCGATCACCGGCCCGAGGCGGGGCGGGCCTATGCGCGACGCCTGGGCGTCGCCGCCGACCGCGCCTATGGCGACTGGACCGAGATGCTGGCGGGCGAGAGGGACCGCGCCGACCGGGTCGATCTGGTCACGGTGGCCACGCCCAACTCGACCCATTTCGAGATTACCAGGGCCTTCCTGGAAGCCGGGTTCAACGTGCTCTGCGAAAAGCCGATGACCATGACGGTGGCGGAGGGCGAGGAAATCGTGCGGGTCGCCGCGAAGTCCGGCAAGGTCTGCGCGGTGAACTACTGCTATTCGGCCTATCCGATGGTCCGGCAGGCCCGGGCCATGGTGCGGGCGGGCGACATCGGCCGGGTGCGGCTGGTGGTCACGAACTTCAGCCACGGCCACCACGGCGACGCGACCGACGCCGACAACCCGCGCGTCCGCTGGCGCTATGATCCGGCGATGGCCGGCGTCTCCGGCCAGTTTGCCGATTGCGGCATCCACGCGCTGCACATGGCCAGCTTCATCTGCGGTGACGAGGTGGAAAAGCTGTCGGCCGACTTCGCCTCCACCATCGCCAGCCGGGTGCTGGAAGACGACGCCATGGTCAACTTCCGGATGTCGGGCGGCACCGTCGGGCGGCTTTGGACCTCCTCCGTCGCCATCGGGCGGCAGCATGGCTTCGACATCCAGGTCTTCGGCGAAACCGGCGGGCTCCGCTGGGCTTCGGAACAGCCGAACCAGCTGATCTACACCCCGGTCGGCGGCCGCACCCAGATCATGGAAAAGGGCGAGAGCGGGCTTCATGACGACGCCAAACGTCTGAGCCGGGTGGCCATCGCCCACCCAGAGGGCTTCCCGATGGCGGTGGCCAACATCTACTGCGATCTCGCCGATGCCATCCGCGGCGAGGCGCGCGACGGCTTGCCGACCGCGGCCGACGGCGTGCGGTCGATGGCGGCGGTGCATGCGGCCGTGGCCTCCGCCCGCGCCGGCGGCGCCTGGCTGGACGCCCGCCCGCCGATGTTCCGCTAGGCCGTCAGACGCGGAGCGGGGGCCGCAGGGTCCCCCGCTCGACGATGCTGCACGCGAAGAGTTGCGCCACCGGGGCGTCGTCCCTGGCCGTCAGGCTCGCCACGATCCGGGCAATGCTGGCGTCGATGATCTCGGCAATCGGCTGGCGCAGCGTGGTCAGGTTGATGCTCGGCCAACGCGCCATTTCCATGTCGTTCACCCCGAGCACGCCGACATCGTCCGGGACCCTCAGCCCGGCCTCGGCCAGCGCGCTCATCGCGCCGATCGAGAGGACATCGTCGCCGCAGAAATAGGCCTCGGCCGGCGCTCCCGCAGCCAGGATCCGCTGCATCTCTGCACGCCCCGCCTCGTAGGAGTAGGCCACGGCAAAGCGGGCGTCATGGCTGACGCCGGTCACCCCGCGCAGCGCCCTGGCAAAGCCGCGCAGGCGATCCTCGGTCGAGGTCGCCGTCTTCGGCCCGCCCAGAAAGCCCAGCCTTCGATAGCCGCGCGCCAGCAGCGTCTCCGCCGCCATCTGGCCGCAGCGGCGGTTGTCGACGCCGACGAGATGGACCGCGGGCGTCTTCGACCAGCGCCCGAAGGAATGCACCACCGGCAGGCCGGCATCGCGGAAGGCGCGGGGAAAATCCGGCGGCAGCGTCGAGGAGGCCAGGATTACGCCGTCGACCGAATACTGGCGCAACATGGCAACCGCCGCCTCCAGCGTCATCTCGCCGGACAGGTTGACCAGCAGCGGCCGCAGGGCGCGATCCTGCAACCCGCGGGTAAAGCGGTCGAAAATCTCCAGGAACACCGGGTTGTGGAAGTTGGTCGAGACCAACCCGATCAGCTTGGTCCGGCCGGTGGTCAGGGCAGAGGCCAGCACGCTCGGCCGGTAGCCGAGGTCGGCGGCCGCCTGCTCGACCTTGGCCCGCGTCCGCGCCGACACCGACGCCCCCGGGGTGAACGCGCGCGACACTGCCGAGCGGGACACCCCGGCCCGCAGGGCAACCTCGCGCAGCGTGACGCTCATGCAACCTCCGGCATTCCGCGCCGTTATGCGGCGATCCCCGCCGGTCCCGCAACCGGCATCACGCCCCGGGGCCGCTCCGCGGCGCGGTCACGAAGCCAAGACTGCATCCGGTTGCCCTTCCTGCGGCTGCCGGGCCGGGCAACGCAGCTCGCGGACATGGCGCCGCCGCTTGCGCCATCGCAAACGCCCTTCGCAGCCTTGGCGGCCTGAACCGCGAAACCGCACTCGACCGGCCTCAGTTCGCGCGCCGGTCATGCCGGCAGCCCGGCTTGTCGCAGACCGTCAGCCCAGACATCCAGGTCCCTGGTTGCCTCGGGAAACAAGGCGGACAGGAACGCGGCAACGGTCATCCCGGGCTTCAGCCGCGACAGTTCCGCGACCTCGGCCCTTGCCTTCTCCGGCTGACCCAACCGGGCATGGCAAATGGCAAGACAGCCGTGAATGTACCAGAACTTCCGGTCCTGTTGACCGAGCGCCTTGATCGCCTCGTGATACCGGTGCTCCACAATGTGGCATTGGGCGCGGATCTCCCAATGCCAGGGTTGCGAGACCGGGTCGCGCAGCAGCAACTGGTCCATCACCGCCATCGCCGCCGCTGCATCGCCGGTGTGCAACAACCACTCGGCCTGATAGGCCAGCGCCACCGTATCGGCGGGATTGAGCTGGACCGCCAACATCACAAACGGCGCGGCCTCCTGATGGGCGCCCCGCGCTGTCAAGGACATGCCGATCAGCGCGGGACCGCCCGACTCCAGCGGGTCGAGCGCCGCCGCCCGTCGTGCTGCCGCCTCCATGCGGTCAAGCGCCGCCTTGTCGAAGGTCTCCAGGTACTCGACATAGGCCAGCGAGCTTTGCATCACATGGGCCATCGCATTGGCCGGATCAATTTCCAGCGCCCGGCGCACATAGGGCTCGGCCCCCAGGAAATCGTGCTTGTTGACGTACCCGAGCGCCAAAAGAACGCATTCGTGGGCGGCCAGGTTGGGCGTCCTGCGGCGCGACGCCTCTGCCGCGATTGCCAATCCAAGCCGCGCCTCGAGTGTGACCACGATGGTGCGCACAATGTCGTCCTGCACCGCAAAGATGTCCTCGACCTCGCGGTCATGGCGGTCGGCCCAGATGTCCTGCCCGGTGGCGGCTTGGGTCAGCCGCACCGAAACGCGCACCCGTTTCCCCGAACGGCGCACGCTGCCGGACAACACGAACTGCACGTTCAGCCGCCGCGCGATCTCCGGCGCGTCCAGACCCTTGTCGCGAAACGAGAACGACGAGTTGCGCGCGATCACGAACAGGCTGCGGAACCGCGATAGCTCGGTCAGGATGTCCTCGGCGACGCCGTCGGCAAAGTATTCCTGGTCGGGATCGCCGCTCATGTTCTCGAAGGGCAGGACCGCGATGCTGGCCAGAGCGGGGCTCGGGCCGGGCGCGGTCGCGTCCGCGCCGGGCCCCGGCCGGCAAGATGGCGCGGCCCGGTACACCCGCAGCGGGTTGGCGATGTTTTTCAGCGCCACCTCGCCCATATCGGCAAAAGTCGCGGCCACCTTGCCCTGCACCTCTGCCATGACCTTGGCCGAGACACAGATGCCGCCCGGCTCCGCCAGACCTTCCAGCCGCGCCGCGATGTTCACCCCGTCGCCGTAAAGGTCACCGCCCTCGACGATCACCTCGCCCAGGTTGATGCCGATGCGCAGCACGATCTGCCGGTCCTCCGGCACCCCGGCATTCGCCGCAAGAAACCCCGCCTGCACCGCCACGGCACACTCGACCGCGTCGACAGCGCTGCCGAACTCGACCAGCACCCCGTCGCCCATCACCTTGACGACCCGGCCCCGGTGACGCGCGACGGCGGGGGTCAGCACATCCTTCCACCGCGCCCGCAAGGCCGCCAGCGTGCCGCCCTCGTCCTGCCCCATCAGGCGGGAATAGCCCACCACGTCGGCGGCAAGGATCGCGGCAAGGCGGCGCTGGTCGCGGGGGTCGGTCATGCGGGCAGACCGGCCTGGCGCAGGCCACGGGTCAGGAGATCGCGGTCTTCCGGCCTGCGAAAGGTGGGGATGTAGTGCGGCATGACGTTTGACAGGGTCATCTCCGGGGCATGGTCGCGGCAGTGGCGAAGCGCCGCCGCCGCCTCGTCCCCCTGCCGGAGCAGGCCCGCCGCTGCCAGCCAGACGATGCCGGCCCGGATGTGATCGGGTTTGCGCAACGCGACCCGCCGCGCCATGTCCAACGCCCCAGCGGCATCGCCTGCGATCATCCGCGCCGTCGCGATGCTGTTTTCCCACCAGTATCCGATCGGGTCGCGCGGGTTGAGACGCAGGGCCATTTCGCACAACGGAATGGCCTCGACCGTCCGGCCCAGCATTACCAGATAGTCGCCCTTGTCGCCGAGGATCATCGAGGCGTTCGGATTGATCTCCAGCCCAACGTCGCATTCATCCAATGCTTGTTCGAAACGCCCGGCCTCGGCCAGCGCGAAGGCCATGGCCCAGTGCGTCCAAGCGTCGGATGGCGCACGCCGCATTGCATCTGCGGCAAGTGCCAACGCTCGCTCGGTGTTTTCAGCCGAATGGGGGAACTCGCCCGTGGCCAGACGCGCAATGAACGCGTTGGCCCGCATCCGGTATGCAAGAGCGCAATCCGGATCGAGCGTCAGGGCCTCTTCGGCAAGCGCCGCGCCGCGCGCAAAGGATTCCGAAGTCATCTGGAACAATTGGGCGTTGGCTGCAAGCGCCAGCCGGTAGGCCGGTGATCCGATCCGGTCCAGCGTGCTGTGCGACCGCTCCAGCGTACTGAAGATCTTTGTGTGTGTGGACGCGGCAACGCTGCGGGTGATCTGGTCCTGGATGTCGAAAGCGTCCTGGGCAAGCCCGTCGTACTTTTCGGCCCAGAGATGCGTGCCGGTTCCGCCATCAATCAACTGCGCCGTCACGCGCAGCCGGTCCCCGGTGCGCCGCACGCTGCCTTCCAGCACATAGGCGACGTCCAGTTCGGCGGCGATCCGCTTGATGTCGTCGGTCTTGCCCTTGTAGGTGAAGGACGAGGTCCGCGCGATCACGGCAAGGGTGACCGACCGGGACAGGGCCGTGATGATATCCTCGGAAAGGCCGTCCGCGAAGTACTCGTTCTCGGCGTCTCCGCTCATGTTGACGAAGGGCAGGACCGCGATCGAAAGTCTGTCGTGCCCGGTTTTCGGTCTGGCCGCAGGGATATGGGTGCCGACTGCCGGCGCAACACCGAACACCCGCAGCGGCTGGGCAATGTTCTTCAATACCTGCTCGCCCATATCGGTGAACGCTGCGGCAACCTTGCCCTGCACCTCGGCGAACACCTTTGCCGACACGCAGATGCCGCCGGGTTCCGCCACCCCCTCCAGCCGCGCCGCGACATTCACGCCGTCGCCGTAGAGGTCGCCGCCTTGCACGATCACGTCACCCAGATTGATGCCGATCCGCAGCAGGATGCGACGATCCTCCGGCACTCCGTCATTCGCCGCAAGAAACCCCGCCTGCACCGCCACGGCACACTCGACCGCGTCGACAGCGCTGCCGAACTCGACCAGCACCCCGTCGCCCATCACCTTGACCACCCGGCCCCGGTGCCGCTCGACATTCGGCGTCATCACATCCCGCCAAAGCAGCTTGAGCCGGTCCAGCGTCTCCGCCTCGTTGACCTGCATCAGCCGCGAGTAGCCTACGACATCGGCGGCCAGAACGGCGGCAAGGCGGCGCTGGGTGCGGGTGTCGGTCATTCGGCGAGGGCTTTCAATGAGATCACCCCGAAAACTACGCCATCCGACAGTTGGGTGTCGATCAGGTAGATCGGCCCGGCGCGGGGTGACTTCTTCCGCTTCCGGAGGCCCGGAATCCCGCGAAATCGCCTGCGGAGGCAGCCCGGTGGCAGCCAAGCCCGCCTCGGGTCTGCATGTCGGGACTGAGTCATTGAGGGGGCTGGTGAGCCGGACAGGATTCGAACCTGTGACCCGCTGATTAAAAGTCAGCTGCTCTACCAACTGAGCTACCGGCCCACGCGGCCGGGTCGTAAGGGGGGCCGCGCACCGGGTCAAGGGGGCGCTGGAAGAATCCGCGGCGGCGGCGTATGGGGCGGGCCATGGACGGGACCGCCAGCCAGGGCCTCGCCTTCGTCAAGATGCACGGGGCGGGCAACGATTTCGTGGTGATCGACCGGCGGCCCGGCGGCCCGGCGGTGACGCCGGCGCTGGCCCGCGCGCTGGGCGACCGCCACCGCGGCGTGGGCTTCGACCAGCTGGCGGAAATCGTGCCGGCACCGGATGCCGACCTCGGCCTGGTCTTCTGGAACAGCGACGGCAGCACGGCGGATGCCTGCGGCAACGCCACGCGCTGCGTGGCGGCCGAGGCGATGGCCGCGACCGGCCGCGACCGGCTGACAATCCGCACCGGGCGCGGGCTGCTGGCGGCGGAACGGCGGGACGGGCGGGTCTGGGTCGACATGGGGCCGCCGCAGCTTCTCTGGCACGAGGTGCCGCTGGCGCGCGCGGCGGACACGCTGCACCTGCCGCTGCCCGGCGACCCGGTGGGCGTGGGCATGGGCAACCCGCACGCCGTGTTCTTCCGCGAGACCGACGCCGACCCGGCCGCCGAGGGGCCTGCCATCGAGACCGACCCGCTGTTCCCGCAGCGCACCAACGTCCATTTCGCGCGGCCCTCGGGCACCGACCGCCTGCGCGTGCGGGTCTGGGAACGCGGCACCGGGGTCACCCTGGCCTGCGGCTCGGGCGCCTGCGCGGTAGCGGTGGCCGCGGCGCGGCGCGGCCTGACCGGGCGCAGGGTCACGCTGGAGATGGACGGCGGCGTGCTCACCGCCGACTGGCGCGACGACGGCGTCTGGCTCGCCGGCCCGGTCGCCACGGTCTTCGCCGGGCAGCTCTCCCCCGCCTTCCTCGCCGCGCACGCATGAACGCGCCGGTCTTCGCCACCCTCGGCTGCCGGCTCAACGCCTACGAGACCGAGGCGATGAAGGACCTCGCCGCCGCTGCCGGGGTGCAGGGCGCCGTCGTCGTCAACACCTGCGCGGTGACCGCCGAGGCGGTGCGCAAGGCCAAGCAGGAAATCCGCCGCCTCGCCCGCGAGAACCCGGGCGCCCGTGTCATCGTCACCGGCTGCGCGGCGCAGACCGAACCCGCGACCTTCGCCGCCATGCCCGAGGTCGCCTTCGTCCTCGGCAACCGCGAGAAGATGGAGCCGTCCGCCTGGGCCAGCCTCGCGCTGCCCGACACCGAGCGCATCCAGGTGGACGACATTTTCTCGGTGCGCGAGACGGCGGGGCACCTGATCGACGGCTTCGGCCGCCACCGCGCCTATGTCCAGGTGCAGAACGGCTGCGACCACCGCTGCACCTTCTGCATCATCCCCTACGGCCGCGGCAATTCGCGCTCCGTGCCCGCGGGCGTGGTCGTGGAGCAGGTGCAGAGGCTGGTGGACAGGGGGTTTCTGGAGGTCGTGCTGACCGGCGTGGACCTCACCTCCTGGGGCGCGGACCTGCCGGGGGCGCCGCGGCTGGGCGACCTCGTGCTGCGCCTGCTGCGGCTGGTGCCGGACCTGCCCCGCCTGCCCATCTCCTCGATCGACCAGATCGAGGCCGACCCGCGGCTGATGCAGGCCATCGCCACCGAGCCGCGCCTGATGCCGCACCTGCACCTCAGCCTGCAATCCGGTGACGACCTGATCCTCAAGCGCATGAAGCGCCGCCACGGGCGCGACGACGCGATCCGCTTCTGCGAGGAGGCGCGCGCCTCACGCCCCGGCATCGTCTTCGGCGCCGACCTGATCGCGGGCTTCCCGACCGAGACCGAGGCAATGGCCGAGGCCTCGCTGCGGCTGGTGGCGGACTGCGGCCTGACCTTCCTGCACGTCTTCCCCTTCTCCCCCCGCCAGGGCACCCCGGCGGCCCGGATGCCGCAGGTGCCGGGCACGGTGGCGAAAGCCCGCGCCGCCCGCCTGCGCGCGGCCGGCCAGACGGCGCTGACCCGCCACCTCGCCGCCCGGGTGGGAACGGTGCAGCGGGTGCTGACCGAGGGGCCAAGGGTGGGGCGCTGCGAGGACTTCACCGAGGTGGGGTTCGCGGCGGACCAGCCGGAGGGCCGGGTGGTGGAGGTGCGGGTGACGGGGGTGGGGGAGGGGCGGTTG
>JANOGU010000112.1:0-2244 GCA_031406135.1 Rhodobacterales bacterium | reverse complement strand
TGTCCCGCGGCGTGGTGTAGGTTCTGGCTGAGGTGGTCACCGGCGATTTCCGGGTAGGGTCTGGTTGCTTACGCCAACCCAGAACCGAGGGGGCCACCGATGACCGACGAGATGATGAACCTGCGGGCGCTTGTTGAGAAGACGCCTGATGCAGACCTGCTGCGCGAGATGATCGGCTTTGCCGCTGAACGGCTGATGGAGCTGGAGGTGGGCACTGCGACTGGCGCTGGCTTTGGCGAGAAAACCCCGTCCCGCCCGGCTCAGCGCAATGGCTACCGGGATCGGGACTGGGAGACCCGCGCGGGCACAGTGGAGTTGCGCATCCCGAAGCTGCGGACCGGCTCGTATTTTCCGGGCTTTCTTGAGCCCCGCCGCATGGCCGAGAAGGCCCTGACGGCGGTGATCCAGGAAGCCTATGTTCAAGGCATTTCGACGCGATCCGTCGATGACCTCGTCAGGGCCATGGGCATGTCGGGCATCTCCAGAAGCCAGGTCAGCCGCCTGTGCGAAGAGATCGACGGCAAGGTGAAGGCCTTCCTCGACCGGCCCATCGAGGGTGACTGGCCCTATCTGTGGATCGACGCCACCTACCTGAAGGTCAGGCGTGGCGGTCGCATCGTATCCGTCGCCACCATCATCGCGGTCGGCGTCAACACCGATGGTCGCCGCGAGGTTTTGGGAATGGAAATAGGCACTTCCGAGGCCGAGCCGATCTGGACCGGGTTCTTGCGCAAACTGACCCGGCGCGGTCTGCGCGGCGTCAGACTGGTGATCTCGGACGCGCACGAGGGCATCAGGGCCGCCGTCACCAAGGTGCTTTGCGCCACCTGGCAGCGGTGCCGGGTACACTTCATGCGCAACGTGCTGGCCCATGCCGGAAAGAGCGGTCGCAGAGTCGTCTCCGCCTTCATCGCCACCGCCTTCGCCCAGGACACCGCTGAAACGGCCAGCACCCAGTGGCGGGCGGTGGCCGATCAAATCAGACCCAGGGTGCCAGAGCTCGCCACCATCATGGATGAAGCAGAACCCGATGTGCTGGCCTGCATGACCTTCCCCAAAGAGCACCGGGCCAAACTGCATTCCACCAACCCCATCGAGCGCCTGAACGGCGAGATCAAGCGCCGCACCGAGGTGGTCGGGATCTTTCCCGACGATGCCGCCATCGTGCGATTGGTCGGCGCATTGCTGCTGGAACAGAACGACGAATGGGCCGTTCAGCGCGCCCGATACATGACGCTGGAAACCATGACCCCTTTGAGCGATGATCCCATAATCAGCCTGCCCGTCGTGGCACGTTGATCAAGCAGGCCCGCGCGTAACATGGCGGCGATCTTCATGGCCAGTGAGAACGGCGGTGCAAAACTCGGCCACGGTAGCGGCGGGATAGGCCTGCTGCGGGCAGCGTAAAAACCGGCCACTTTGCTCTTCGTGCGGTCGCAGAAAGGGCTTGGAGATCCATACCGTGGAGCTTTACCGGAAGGTTCGTCTGGCCTGCGCCGACGGCATGAGCGCGCGCGCCGCGGCGCGGCATTTCAACATTTCGCGCGACACCGTGGAGAAGGCGCTGGCCTTCTCTGTTCCCCCTGGCTACCGGCGGACGGCTGCGATCAGGCGCCCGAAGCTGGATGGTTTCACCGAGATCATCGACAGCTGGCTCGACGGCGACAAGGACGTGCATCGCAAGCAGCGCCACACCGCCAAGCGTGTGTTCGACAGGTTGCGCACGGAGCATGGCTTCACCGGCGGCTACACGATCATCAAGGATTACATGCGCGAACGTGAGCGGCGCGGGCGCGAGATGTTCGTGCCGCTGGCGCATGCGCCGGGACACGCCCAGGCCGATTTCGGCGAAGCCATCGCCATCATCGGCGGGGTCGAGCAGAAGGCGCATTTCTTCGTCATGGACCTGCCGCACAGCGACGCCTGTTACGTCCGGGCTTATCCCGCCGCGACGGCGGAGGCCTGGATGGACGGCCATGTCCATGCCTTCGCCTTCTTTGGCGGGGTGCCGCAGTCGGTGCTCTATGACAATGACCGCTGCCTGGTCTCGAAGATCTTGCCGGACGGGACGCGCAAGCGCGCCACGCTGTTCAGCGCCCTGCAGTCGCATTACCTGATCCGCGACCGCTACGGTCGGCCGGGCAAGGGAAACGAGTGAGCCATTGAGGCGCCATTGGTTCGAGCCCAATGGCGAACGGCGGCGTCGAGGGGATTGTTGGCTTTACCCGTCGCAACCACATGGTG
>JANOGU010000013.1:0-12346 GCA_031406135.1 Rhodobacterales bacterium | reverse complement strand
GCAGGATCACCGGCGCACAACCGGTTTCCCGCCGAACCTTCCCGCCTGGCACCTCCCTCCCCCGCCGTGGGGGAGGGATGGGGAGGGGGCGCGCCGGGCGGAGGGTGCGGAGCCCCCCCCCCTCTCCCTCCCGACGAGGGGGAGGGACGCGCCTGACGTCATCGGTCAGCGCGAATACCGGCGCAGGGAGACGCGGCGTCAGCCCTCCAGCTTCGTCAGGTCCGCCACCGCCAGGCAGGCGGCGCGGATGCGGTGCAGGAGGTTGAGGCGGTTGCGCCGCAGGATCGGGCTGTCGGCGTTCACCTGCACCGCGGTGAAGAACGAATCCACCGCCGGCCGCAGCCCCGCCATCGCCGCCATCGCTTGCGCGAAGTCCTCCCGCGCCATGGCCGGGGCGATCACCGCCTCCGCCCGGTCGAGCGCGTCGAACAGCGCCCGCTCCTCCGGCCCTTCGGCGAACTTCACGTCGGCACCGAAGGAATACTCCACCCCGTCCTTGGCCTCCGCCTGGGTCAGGATGTTGTTCGCCCGCTTGAACCCCTGCACCAGGTTCGCGCCGTCCTCGGTCCTCAACACCGCATCCAACGCCCGTGCCCGGGCCACCACCAGCGTCAGGTCGTCGTTCCCCGGCATCGCCAGCACGGCGTCGAGGACGTCGTGGCGAATGCCCTGATCGCGCAGGAAGACCTTGAGGCGGTCGTGGAGGAAGGAGAGGAGATCGGAACTCCGCTGAATCCTGTCGGCTGCCTCCTCGTTTGCCAGTAGTTCGAAAAGCCAACGGTCCAACTCTGACTTCCAAGCCTCAAGGCTAATGATTGAAAACGGAGCCGCGAAAAGTCTCTTCCAATCAGAGCCAAAGCGTTCCTTGAACTCATCGCTTAGTTTGTCCTTGTGAAATGCGAGGTATGCTCCCATCCCAGAGATTGAAGTCCTGTTGTAGAGGCGCTGATTGAGATGTTGGATATCTGCGAGTTGCAGGACAAGGGAGAGCCCTGCACGCACCCCATTCCCCACCACCAACCCAATCACCCCCAACGCCGCCCGCCGCAGCGCAAACGGGTCCTTCGACCCCGTGGGTTTCTCGTCGATGGCCCAGAACCCGGTGAGCGTGTCGATCTTGTCGGCCAGCGCCACGGCCACCGAGACCGGCGCCGTGGGCACGTCATCCGCAGGCCCCAGCGGCGAATAGTGCTCCCGCGCCGCCGCGGCCACCTCGGCGGGCAGGCCCGCCTCGCGGGCGTAGTAGGCCCCCATCACCCCCTGCAATTCCGGGAACTCCCCCACCATCGCCGAGCGCAGGTCGAGCTTGGCCACCCGCGCCGCCTGTTCCGCCGCCGCCGGGTCCGCCCCCACCGCAGGCGCGATCTCGCGGGCCAGGGCGGCGATGCGCTCCACCCGCTCCGCCTGCGTGCCAAGCTTGGCATGGAACGTCACCGCCTTCAGCCCCTCGGCCCAGGCCGCCATCCCCGCCTTCGCCTCGCGCAGGTCGTTGTCCCAGAAGAACGCCGCATCCGAGAGCCGCGCGGCCAGCACCTTGAGGTTGCCTTTCAGCACCGTTGCCCCGTGGTCGGCCGTCTCGCGGTTGGCGACGGTGGCGAAGGCCTCGATCCGGCCCGTCCCAGGGTTCCTGAGCGAAAAGAACTTCTGGTGCGCGCGCATCGAGGTCTGCAAGACCTCCGCCGGCAGGTGCAGGAACCGTTCCCCGATCCCGCCCAGCAGCACCACCGGCCATTCCACCAGCCCCGCGACCTCGGAGAGCAACCCCGCGTCCGGCACCAGCTCCAGCCCGCGGG
Organism: Rhodobacterales bacterium; assembly: GCA_031406135.1. Taxonomy (GTDB): domain Bacteria; phylum Pseudomonadota; class Alphaproteobacteria; order Rhodobacterales; family Rhodobacteraceae; genus JANOGU01. The sequence goes on along the minus strand of JANOGU010000013.1, from coordinate 10,553 downwards.
CGAAGGCCTGCGCCTGCACGTCGGCAAGGATTGCCGCCTCGCGCTCGGCCTGGTCCAGCACCACGCAGGCGCGTTTCAGCTTCGCCGCGTAATCCGCGAAGCCCGTTACGGGGAACGCCCCCGGCGCCATGAAGCGGTGGCCCTCGGTCAGGTTGCCCGCAACGATCCCGTCCACCGAAAGCGGCACCGCCGCCGCCCCCGCCTCGGTCGTCAGCAGGCAGAGGATGCGCCGCAAGGGCCGCACCCAGCGCAAGGTCCCCGACCCCCAGCGCATCGACTTCGGCCAGGGGAACTCGCGGATCACGCGCGCCAGCACCTCGGCCACGATCTCCGCCGCCGGCCGCCCGGGCCTGGTCACCACGGCGAAGAGGAACACGGCCTTGCCGGCCTCGCGCTCCTCCAACGCCTCGCGCGCCAGCCCCGTGGACCGCAGGAACCCCTCCACCGCCGCCGGGGGGGCATCGACGCGCGGACCCTTGCGCTCTTCCCTGACCGGCAGCGACGCCGCCGTCAGCCCCTCCAGCGCCAGCGTGAGCCTGCGCGGCGTGGAGAACGCCGCAGCGGCGGCGTAGGTCAGCCCGGCCTCGACCAGCCCGTCGGTCACCAGCCGCTTCAGGTCCTCCCGCGCGCGGGCCTGCATCCGCGCCGGGATGTCCTCGGAGAACAGCTCGATCAGCAGGTCCGGCATCGGCGTCAGCTTTCGGGAGGGGGCGCGCAGCCCTCGGGCAGGCGCGCGCCGTTGAACACGGCCAGCCCGCAACGGTTGATTTGCGGCCAGACCCAGGCGCGGTCGCCGACGACGGCGATCACCCGGTCAAAGCCCCAGGGCCGGTCGGCCTCGGCCAGCGCAACCGTGGCGCTGCCGTCGGCCATGGCGGCGTCGATGGCGCCGGGGTCGAAGCAGGAAAACCAGCCCGGCGTGCGCAGCACTTCGGCCCGGGGATAGGGCTGCAGTGCCGATGGCTCCGGCGCCTCCGGCGCCAGCGTCAGGCAGGCGCGGTAGCGCAGGGGAGAGCTGTCCGCGTCGATCGCCTGCGCCCCCGCCACCGGCAGCGCCACCACCGACCCGTCCGCCAGCGTGACCCTCTGCTCCGCCGCCTCGGCGGGGGAAAGTTCGCGGTAGTAGCCGTGGACCTGCAGATACCAGATCGCCCCGCCGGCCAGCGCCGCGGGGATCACGATGGCGAGCACGAAGGCCTGCCCGGCCCTCACGCCCCGCCCCCGGCCTCGGTGGTGACGAAAGCGTCGGCGCAGGCCCTGGCCAGCGCCCGCACCCGGCCGATATAGGCCTGCCGCTCGGTCACCGAGATCACCCCGCGGGCGTCCAGGAGGTTGAACAGGTGCGAGGCCTTCACGCACTGGTCATAGGCCGGGTGCGCCATCACGATCCTGCGGCCCGCCTTGTCCTCAGCCGGGGCCGCCAGCACCCGGGCGCATTCCTTCTCGGCATCCTCGAAATGGGCGAGCAGCATGCCGGTGTCCGCCTGGTCGAAGTTCCAGCGCGAATACTCCCGCTCGGTCTGCCGGAAAATGTCGCCGTAGCTCAGCGGGATCGGGGACGAGGGGTCGTTGAACGGCATGTCCATGACGTGGTCGATGCCGAGCACATACATCGCCAGCCGCTCCAGCCCGTAGGTCAACTCGCCCGACACCGGCTTGCAATCGTATCCGGCAAGCTGCTGGAAATAGGTGAACTGGCTGACCTCCATCCCGTCGCACCAGACCTCCCAGCCGAGGCCCCAGGCGCCCAGCGTGGGGCTTTCCCAGTCGTCCTCGACGAAGCGCAGGTCATGGAGCGAGAGATCGAGGCCGATGGCTTCCAGGGACCCCAGGTACAGCTCCTGCAGGTCGGGCGGCGAGGGTTTGATGATGACCTGGAACTGGTAGTAGTGCTGCAGCCGGTTGGGGTTCTCGCCGTAGCGCCCGTCGGTCGGCCGGCGCGAGGGCTGGACATAGGCCGCGGCCCAGGGCTTGGGCCCGAGCGGCCGCAGCGTCGTCGCCGGATGGAACGTCCCCGCGCCCACCTCCATGTCGTAGGGCTGCAAGACCGCGCAGCCTCGCGCGCCCCAGTAGGACTGGAGCCGCAGGATGATCTCCTGGAACGAACGCGGCGCGGGCATGCGGTCTCCGGCACGGGCAGGGGCGCGCCTTGCATAGGGGCTTGGCCACAGGGGGTCAATGCGAGCGCCGGATCGCGGCTCTCGGTCGCGCCCTGCGCGGCTTCATCCTTGGCCAAATACCCCGGGGCCCGGGGCAGCGCCCCGGACCGTGAGGCTGGCGCGCCGTCCGGCCCGCGGCGATGCCCGCGGGTCCGGGCGAAAATTCTTCCTTCAAGAATTTTCCCGCGCAAGGTCCGCACTCCGCGCCACCGCTGGCCGCAAGACTGGCATTCCCGGCGGAGATGTGGTTCACACCGCCAAGGGTTTGGCGGGGCGAGGGTTTCATGCGTCTTTGGGTGCTGCTGGTCGGGGTCCTCCTGCTGCTCGGGGGGACGGCGTCGGCGCAGGACCGCGCCTGGGTGCAGATCGAAAGCCAGCCCACCCTGCGCGAGGCCGAGGACCGCGCCCGCGCCTACGCGACGATCTTTCCCGACGTGGTGGGCTTCCGCGTCGCCTCCGGCTGGTACGCCATTGCGCTCGGCCCCTACACGGCGGCCGCGGCGGCCGACCGGCTGGCCCGCCTGCGCGCCGACAACATGGTTCCGGCCGACAGCTTCATCGCGCTTGGCGAGGTCTACCGCGCGCCGTTCTGGCCCGCGGGCGTGGACCCCGGCAGCCTGTTGCCCCTGGCCGGGGCGCCGGCGACCGCCGAGGCGCTGGCCCCCCTGCCCGACGTACCCGTCCAGGACCCGGTGGCGGAACCCGTGCCGCCGCCGCCACCGGACGAGACCGTCGCCGAAGCGCGGCAGTCCGAGGCCGATCTCGACCGCGAGGGGCGCGAGGCGCTGCAGGACGCACTGAAATTCTTCGGCCACTACACCTCCGCCATCGACGGCGCCATCGGCCCCGGCACAAGGGCGGCGATGGAGGCCTGGCAGGTGGCCGAGGGCCTTGAGCCCACAGGCGTGCTGACCACGAAGCAGCGGGCAGCGCTTCTGGGCAAGCGGGCGGAGATCGAGGCGAAGCTGGGCCTGCGGACCGTCACCGAGGAGGAGGCCGGGATCGAGATCGCGCTGCCGCTCGCGCTCGTGGCCTTCGACCGCTACGAGCCGCCCTTCGTCCATTTCGCCGAGACGAACGGCTCGGGCCTGCGCGCCGTCCTGATCTCGCAGCCCGGCGACGAGGCGGCGCTGGCCGGGCTCTACGACGTGATGCAGACCCTGGACGTGGTCCCGGTGACCGGCCCGCGCGAGCGTCGCGACCGCAGCTTCACCATCGAGGGCGGCGACGCGCGCGTCGCCGCCTATGCCCAGGCCGAGATTGACGGCGGCTTCATCAAGGGCTTCCTGCTGATCTGGGATCAGGGCCAGGCCGACCTCGCCGGTCGGGCGCTGACCGCGATGAAGTCATCGTTCAAGCCCGTGGGCACCCGCGCGCTCGATCCCGGTCTCGTCGTCCTCGACGACAGCGCCCGCGCCGGGATGCTGTCCGGGCTGGAGGTCCGCCGCCCCGCCCTGTCGCGGTCGGGCTTCTACGTCTCGGCCACGGGCCAGGTCCTCACCGTGCCCGAGGCGCTGGACGGCTGCACCCGGATCACGCTCGACGGCGGGCCGGAGGCGGAGGTGACCTTCGCCGACACGGCGCTGGGCATTGCGCTCCTCACTCCGAAGACCCCGCTCGCGCCCGCCGCCGTGGCCGGGATCGAGACCGGACCGGCCCGCCCGGGCAGCGAGGTCGCCGTGGCCGGTTACCCCTATGAGGACGCGATCCCGGCGCCGACGCTGACCTACGGCCTGCTGGCGGCCGATAGCGGGCTCGACGGCGAGGCGGGCCTGCGGCGGCTCGAGATGGCGACGCGCGCGGGCGATGCCGGCGGGCCGGTGCTGGACGGTGCCGGCGCGGTTCTCGGACTTCTCTTGCCGCGTCAGACCGGCGGGACGCAGGTGCTGCCCGACGGAGTGGCTTTCGCAGTCTCCGGCGCCGTCCTGACTGAAAGGCTGGCCGCCGCCGGTGTCATTGCCACGCCGCCGGTCCGCGATGGCGCGCTGGCGCCCGAGGACCTGGCGGCCCGGGCCTCGCAGGTGACGGTGCTGGTCAGCTGCTGGAAGTAGCGCCCGGCCCTCGGCCCAGCGCGCGCCAGCCGATGTCGCGCCGGCAAAAGCCACCTTCAAGGTCGATCCGGTCCACCAGCGCATAGGCCCGGTCCCGTGCTTCGGCGAGGGTCGCGCCCCGGGCCGTCGCGTTCAGCACCCGGCCGCCCGTCGCCACCATCCGGCCATCGACCGCCGCCGTACCGGCGTGGAACACGACCTCCGCCGGGGTCTCGGGGATCGCGCCCAGTCCGCGGATTTCCCCGCCCCTGACCGGCGCTTCCGGATAGCCCGGCGCCGCCAGCACCACGGTCAGCGCGTGGTCCTGCGCCCAGACCGGACGCAGCTCTCCCAGCCGCCCCTCGGCGCAGGCCTGGATCAGGTCCAGCGCCTGCGCCCCCAGACGCAGCATCAGCACCTGACATTCCGGGTCGCCGAAGCGGACGTTGTATTCCACGAGCCGTGCCCGCCCGCCCTCGATCATCAGCCCAACGTAGAGCACGCCCTGATAGGGCATCCCGCGCCGCACCATCTCGGCCAGTGTGGGGCGCACAATGTCCGCCATCACCTGCGCCTCGATCCCCGGGGTAAAGATGGGAGCAGGGGAGTAGGCGCCCATGCCGCCGGTGTTCGGCCCGGTGTCGCCCTCGCCCACCCGCTTGTGGTCCTGCGCCGAGCCCAGCGGTACCGCCGCCGCGCCGTCGCAGAGGACGAAGAACGACGCCTCCTCGCCGGCCATGAACTCCTCGATGACCACCTCGGCCCCGGCCGCCCCGAGGCTGCCGCCGAGGATTGCGGCAACCGCCGCCTCCGCCTCGGCCAGCCTCTCGGCCACCACCACGCCCTTGCCGGCGGCGAGCCCGTCGGCCTTGACCACGATCGGGGCGCCCTTCGCCCGGACATGGGCGAGGGCTGCCGCCGGGTCGGAGAACCGCGCCCAGCCCGCCGTCGGCGCCCCGGCGGCGTCGCAGACCTCCTTGGTGAAGGCTTTCGACGCCTCCAGCCGCGCCGCCGCCGCCGAGGGACCGAAGGTCACGATCCCGGCGGCGCGCGCCGCATCCGCCACGCCCGCCGCCAAGGGCGCCTCGGGACCGACGATCACCAGGTCGATGGCGTTCTCCGCGCAGAAGGCCACCACGGCGGCCCCGTCGAGGATATCCAGCGCCGCACATTCCGCGATCCCGGCGATCCCGGCATTGCCCGGCGCCACCACCAGCCGGTCGCACTTGGGGTTCTGCTTCACCGCCCAGGCCAAGGCGTGTTCACGCCCCCCGGACCCGAGAATGAGGATGTTCATGCCGCCCCCGCTTGGCACCCCGTCGCGCGCCGTCTAGGCTCGGCGTCCCGTCCCTGCAAGGCACGACCGTTGGAACTGTTCGACGACGCTCCCAAAGCCCCCGGCAATGCCCCCGGAAACGCCCCGGAATTCACCGTCTCGGAGCTTTCCGGTGCGGTGAAGCGGGTGATCGAGGGGGAGTTTGGCCTCATCCGCGTGCGCGGCGAGGTCAGCCGCGTCTCGCGCCCGGCCTCGGGGCACCTCTACTTCGACCTCAAGGACGACAAGTCCGTGCTCGGCTCCGTCTGCTGGAAGGGCCAGGCCGCGAAACTGGCGGTGCGGCCGGAGGAAGGGATGGAGGTCGTCGCCACCGGGCGGCTGACCACCTTCCCGGGCCAGTCGAAATACCAGCTCGTCATTGACGCGCTGGAGCCCGCCGGGGCGGGTGCGCTGATGCTGATGCTGGAAAAGCGCAAGGCCGCGCTGGCGGCGGAGGGCCTTTTCGCGGCCGAAAGAAAGAAACCCATCCCCTTCCTGCCCGAGGTGATCGGCGTCATCACCTCGCCGTCCGGCGCGGTGATCCGCGACATCCTGCACCGCCTGCGCGACCGCTTTCCGTGCCGGGTGCTGATCTGGCCGGTGGCGGTGCAGGGCGAGAAATGCCCGCCCGAAGTGGCCGCCGCGATCCGCGGCTTCAACGCCATCGCCCCCGGCGGGCCGGTGCCGCGGCCGGACGTGATCATCGTCGCCCGCGGCGGCGGCTCGATCGAGGACCTCTGGGGCTTCAACGACGAGATCGTGGTGCGGGCGGCGGCGGCCTCCACGATCCCGCTGATTTCCGCCGTGGGCCACGAGACCGACACCACGCTGATCGACTTCGCCGCCGACCGCCGCGCGCCCACGCCCACGGCGGCGGCCGAGATGGCGGTGCCGGTGCGCGCCGATCTGGTCGCGCGCATCGACGAAGCCGGCGCCCGGCTGACCCGCGCATTGGCGCAGGGCGCCCGGACCCGCGGCGACCGGCTGCGCGCGCTCGCCCGCGCCTTGCCCCGCCCGGAAACCCTGACCCAGGGCGCGGCCCAGGCGCTGGACCTGCGCGCCGGCCGGCTGACCGCCGCGCTCGCCGCCGCCGCCGCCCGCAAGCGCCGCGCCTTCGCCGCCGTGGCCGCCAAGGTCCATCCCGCGCTGCTCGCCGCCTTCTTCGCCCGCCGCTCCGCCACCCTGTCCGACCGCGCGACCCGTCTCGACGCCGCCGCATCCCGGCGGCTGGAGCGGCTCACCGACCGCGTGCAGGCAGATGCCCGCCGGCTCGCCCCGGCGCTGGCCCGCCTGATCGCCGATGCCGCCCGGTCGCTGCGCGACGGCCGCGGCAAGCTCGCCACCCTCGACGGCCGCCTGGGCGCGGCACAGGCTGCCCGCCTCGCCGCCCTCGACGGCCGCCTCGTCGCGCTCGACCGTACCCGCCAGACGCTGGGCTACGCCGAAACCCTGCGGCGCGGCTATGCCGTGGTGCGGGGCGACGGCGCCGTCGTCACCACCCGCGCCAGCGCCGAGGCCGCGCAGGCGCTGGAGATCGAGTTTCGCGACGGCCGCCTGCCGCTCGGCGCACGTCCGGCCCGCAAGACCAAGGGTCCGGCGAACGGCGGTCAGGGCAGCCTGTTCTGACGCCTACACGCCGACATCCGGCCCGGGGCAATTTAACGGCGCGTCGCTCTGCGCCAACTCGGACAGCGCCGTTTCCGGCGCATCGCCGATGAACTGCGCGCTGATCCCTGAACTGCCGATGAAGAACTGCCAGCACTGCGGCTCGGGCGTGCTCTCGTAGGCGAAGCAGATCCAGTCATCCTGCACGTACCAGCGGCCGGCCTCGCATTCGCCCTCGGCAAAGGCCCAGCGCACCCGGCGACCGGGGCGGTATTCCTCGATACCGTAGACCTGTCCGTCCAGGGCATAGGTCAGCGTCTTGCCGGTGGTATAGGCTTCGAATTCGTCGGGCGTCATCAGCGTTTCCGCCCGCACCTCGGCCAGGGTCGGCGTGGCAGTCAGCGCCAGGGCGAAGAGAACGGCACGCATCGGAAACCTCCGGATCGTTGCAAGCCTGCCAGACCCTGCCGGCCGTGGCCAGTCACGAGGCCGCGTTCAGCCGGGCGAGACGCGGGGGGCATGACCCGCCGCCACAGCGGCGGCACCTGCGCCAGCGCCAGCCGCGCCCCGGGCGGAAGCCCGCCGCCGCCCGCGACACCCGCCACTGTTGCCGGCAACAACGCGAGATGGCCGAGCGCGAGGGCGACCAGAAGCGCATCGCTGCCGGGAAACTCCGTCCCCTCTGGCGCCGCGTCGGCCCGGGCGAGGAGGTCGAGCGCCGGGACCAGGCAGGCCATGTAGAGCAGTCCCGCCGCCGCCGGCACGACCCCCGCCAGCCCCGCCCCGAGCAGGGCGAGCGGCACGAGCGTGGCGGCGGCAAAGGCCAGCGGGCCGGACGGGGGCAGGCGGATCATCACGGGCCAGCCCAGCAGGACCGCCGCCCCGGATCACGCACCCCGGATCACGCTCCCGCGTTCACGCCCGGGCTTTCCCCGGGCGCCGCGAGCCACTAGGTGGGGGGCGACGCGAAAGGCCTGCCTGATGTCCTTCTTCAAGAAGCTGCGCGACCGGCTGTTCCGCTCCTCCGACCAGATCGGCGAGGGTCTGGAGGCGCTGGTGGCCGAGGCGCCGGAGACGGCGGCGGCCCCGGCGACCGCAACGGCGTCCGGGCCGGCCGCGGCGAATCCGAGCCTCCTGTCCCGCCTGATCGGCCGCGACGACGCGCCGCGGCGGGTTGTGGACGACGCCATGCTGGAAAGCCTGGAAGAGGTGCTGATCCAGGCCGACATGGGGGTCGAGACGGCGCTCAAGGTCACCGCCAACATCGCCGCGACCGAGATGGGGCGGCGGGTGACCTCGGCAGAGCTCAAGTCGCGGCTGGCCAGCGAAGTGGCCCGCATCATGGAGCCGGTGGCCCGGCCCCTGCCGCTGACCTCCAGGCGGCCGCAGGTGGTGCTGGTGGTGGGCGTCAACGGCTCCGGCAAGACCACGACCATCGGCAAGCTCGCCAGCCAGTTCCGCGCCGCCGGCAAGTCTGTGGTGATCGCGGCCGGCGACACGTTCCGGGCCGCGGCGGTGGAACAGCTGCAGGTCTGGGGCACCCGCGCCGGCGTCCCGGTGCTGACCGCGGCGCAGGGGTCGGACCCGGCCTCGCTGGCCTTCGACGCGCTGGCCCAAGCCGAGGCCACGGGGGCCGACCTGCTTCTCATCGACACCGCGGGGCGGTTGCAGAACCGGGCCGACCTGATGGAGGAACTGGCCAAGATCGTGCGGGTCCTGCGCAAGAAGGACCCCTCCGCCCCGCACAACACGCTCCTGGTCCTCGATGCCACCGTCGGCCAGAACGCGCTGAGCCAGGTCGAGATTTTCCGCAAGATCGCCGATGTAAGCGGGCTGGTGATGACCAAGCTCGACGGCACCGCCAAGGGCGGCGTGCTGGTGGCGCTGGCCGACCGCTTCGGCCTGCCGATCCACGCCATCGGCGTCGGCGAGCAGATCGACGACCTCGCCCCCTTCGACCCCGAGGAGTTCGCCAAGGCACTGGTGGGGGTCGAATGATCGTGGTTCGGTCTCTGCCCCCGTCGCCGACGGCAGCAACCAGCGCCACCCCGGCGCGGACGGAGACGTGATGGCCGAAAAGCAGATCAGCCCGATCCTGAAGCAGGTGCTCGACCTCGGGCCGCCGCTCCTGTTCTTCGCGCTCTACATGTGGATCAGGGACGACAGCTTCACCATCCGCGGCACCGAATACTCGGGCTTCATCGTGGCGGCCGTGGCCTTCGTGCCGGTGCTGATCGCCTCGACCGCGCTTCTGTGGTGGCTTTCGGGCACGCTGAGCCGGATGTCGGTCTTCACCCTGGTCATGGTCGTGGTCTTCGGCGGGCTGACCGCCTGGTTCAACGACGAGCGGTTCTTCAAGATGAAGACCACCATCGTCTACGGCCTGTTCGCGGTGATCCTCGGCGCCGGGTTGTGGCGCGGCAGGAGCCTGCTGCAATGGGTGCTGGGCTCGGCCCTGCCGATGCAGCCCGAAGGCTGGCTGATCCTGACCCGCCGGCTGGCGCTGATGTTCGCGGTTCTGGCCGTAACCAACGAGGTGGTCTGGCGCACGATGTCGAACGACGCCTGGGTCAAGATCGAGACCTTCGGCTTCCCGGTGGCGCTGTTCGCCTTCCTCTGGCTGCAGATCATCGCGCTGCAGCGGTTCATCGACGAGGACAAGCTGCCCGGCGCGAAGAAGGACTGACCGGCGCGCCGGTCAGCGCGGCGCCACCGCCGCGGGGTCGCCGTCCATGCGCAAGAGATCAGGCGCGTCGAAGGTGAACTCGCGGATGCGCGGCCAGACCCGGCCCCGCTGGCCGCCCGCCAGGGCGTCGATCCCGGCCGTCACCTCCATCACCGTGCCGTAGCCGGTCACCTCCGCGGCGAACATCGCGCGGGCGGCGGCGATGTCGCCCCGGTTGATCCCTGTCTCCCAGTCCGACAGCCAGCGGCGGATGGCGGCTTCATCGGATGCGATGCGGGGCCCCGGCTCCGGATTGGCGTCGCGGCGCGGGATCGGACCGACACCGCGGCCGCTGGCGCCTCCCCTCCCCCTCGTGGGGTGGGGATGGGGGTGGGGGGTTCGGATGGCGCAGCGCCCCCCACCCTCTCCCTCCCCACGAGGGGGAGGGAAGCGCTCAAGGCCGGAACGTTCAGCGACACGTCATCCCGCCCTACCTCTGCCCGAACAGCACGTTCTGCGCCGCGCGGTCGGTGGTCAGGTCGCCGCGCTTCTCCGCCCCCACCGCCTTGCCGCGCTGGAACGCGGGGCGGGCCGCCAGCGCGGCCAGCCAGCGGGCGAAATGCGGCTTGTCGGCCAGCGTCTGCTCCTGCCGCTCCCAGCCTTGCGCCCAGGGCCAGATCGCGATGTCGGCGATGGACAGCGCATCGCCGGCCACGAACTTGCGCGACGCGAGCTGGTCGTTCAGCACGCGGTACAGCCGCCCGACCTCGCGGCGGTAG
>JANOGU010000351.1:0-2177 GCA_031406135.1 Rhodobacterales bacterium | reverse complement strand
TGGCGTAACAGCAGGTGAGTTGTTCGTGCACGAGCAGCATTACGAAGCGGCGTGTAATCTTGTCGATGCTTGGTTAGATGTTGAACAGCAGCGCGTCCTGCCCCCCCGGCACGGCGCGGGTCAGCGTCTGGTACAGGTGGTGATGCGTGTTCACCAGGCCGGGCGTGACCACGCAGCCGCTCAGGTCCACAACCTCCGCCCCCTCGGCCGCCAGGCCCGCGCCGACGGCCATGATCGTGCCGTCGCGCAGCAGAACGTCGGCGTCGGCCAGCTCTTCCCGCCGGTCGTTCATGGTGACGACCGTGCGCGCGCCGCGAAGCAGGATTGCGGTCATCGGTTCAGCAGCGCCAGAGCGGCGCGGTGGATCTCGGGGTTGGCGGCGGCGATGACCTGGCCGCCCTGCGGGTTGCGCCGGCCCTGCCAGTCGGTGACGAGGCCGCCCGCGGCCTCGATGACCGCCATCGGCGCCTGCACGTCGTAGGGCTGCAGCCCCGCCTCGATCACGAGGTCGACCTGCCCGGCCGCGACCAGGGCGTAGCCGTAGCAGTCGGTGCCGTAGCGGACGAGCCTCACCTGCCCCGCCACCCTGCGGAAGGCGGCGCCCTCGTCGGCGGTGCCGACCTCGGGGAAGGTGGAATAGAGGATGGCCTGCGACAGCGGCCGCGGCGGCCGGCAGCGCAGCGCGGCATGTCCCTGCGGCCCGTTCACCCCGGCCCGGCCGAAGCCGCCCTCGAAGCGTTCGCCGATGTAGGGCTGGTCGATGATGCCATAGCGCGGGCCGGTGGCGTCGGCCACGGCGATCAGCACCCCCCAGGTCGGCGCGCCGGACAGGTAGCCGCGGGTGCCGTCGATCGGATCGATCACCCAGGTCCAGCCGGAGGTGCCGGTGGTGGCGGCGAATTCCTCGCCGAGGATGCCGTCATCCGGCCGCAGCCGGGCGAGGACGGCGCGCATCGCCGTCTCGCTTTCGCGGTCGGCCACGGTGACGGGGTCGAAGCGCGCCGTTTCCTTGGAATCGGCCGCGAGCGCGTCCGTCCGGAAGTGGCGCAGCGTGGCAACCCGCGCAGCATCAGCCACGTCGTGCGCCGCCGCGATCAGGCTGTCTTCATCCGGCATGGCCGCCCCCTGTCAGGGGCGGTTACCAGTCGCATCGTCCGTCGGTCAAGCGGCGTCCGAGAGGACCCGCGCCAGATCGAACAGCCGCCGACGCTGCGCCTCGGGGATGGCGTAGTAGGAGCGCACCAGTTCGAGTGCCTCCTTGTCCGCCATCATGTCGATGGCGCCGGTCGCCGCGGCAGCCTCGCCCAGCCCGTCGAAGAAGAAACTGACGGGCACGGACAGCGCTTCGGCCACATCCCAAAGCCGCGAAGCGGAGACGCGGTTCATCCAGTCTCGTACTTCTGGATTTGCTGAAACTTGATGCCCACGCGGTCGGCCAGCTGCTGCTGAGTCATGCCCACCATCCAGCGGCGATGTCTGATACGCTTGCCGACATGCGCATCTACCGGGTGCTTCATTCTTTCTACTCCATCAATCGATCTCAGGCCCACACGAACACGGTGCCCTCAACAATATCTTAAGCAGTTTTCGTGCCAGATTCGCGATTCCCGCCGGTTGCACACAGACTCTCCCAAACGCGACCAAAACCTGTCTTTTCGGATATGTCCAATTATACAGACGGCCAACAGAACGAAACTCTGCGAGCTGATTCGCCCTCAGGTCGCCAACAGTTTGACCGGCTCGCCTTATGCGTGTTTCGCAAATTGCTTTGCGTTTCGCGAAAACGCCCTCGCAAATCCGCAACTCGCAAGCGACTCCGCGCCCGGTCTTGCTACTGCGCCGCGTGCCGCAGCGCCGGATCGGCATAGGCATCGCGGATCTCGGACAGAAGCAGGTCCGAGGCCGCCCCCTTCAGCGTCGGCGCCCGGTACAGGCAGACCGCCAGCCGCCCGAGGTCCGGCAGCCGGCCGCGAGAGTTGATCTCTTCCGTCCCGGTGGGCAGGCCTTCCGCCAGCCGCGCCGAGACCGCGAGGTCTGCGGCCACCGTCGCCTCGACCGCCAGCTCGCTTTCGCCTTCGACGCCCATTTCCCAGGGAATGCCGCCCCGGGTCAGCGCGGCCTGCACCATCGGCCGGAAGATGCAGGTCTCCTTGAACCCCAGCCGCAGCGGCCGGCGC
>JANOGU010000300.1:0-5496 GCA_031406135.1 Rhodobacterales bacterium | reverse complement strand
TCTACAAGGTCGTAAATCACTGAATAATACCGAAGTTCGACGCCCTTCTGGTTCGCTGTGGTCCGGGCGCTGGCATTGGCCCGTACGTTGAACCCGATCACAGGTGCGCCGGATGCTTCGGCCAGGCCGATATCGGATTCGGTGATTGCGCCAACCCCATAATGCAACACGCGCACGCGGACCTCGTCGTTGCCGATCTTTTCCATCGCCTGCACGATGGCCTCAGCCGAGCCCTGCACGTCGGCCTTGACCACGACGGCCAGCTCCGAGGTGTCCTTGTCGGCCTTGGCCTTGGCCATCAGCTGTTCCAGCGTGGTCGCGGCGCCCACGGCAGCGCGCCTGTCGCGCGCGGCCTTCTCGCGGTAGGTGGCGATCTCGCGCGCCTGGGCCTCGGTCTCGACCACGTTGAGGGTGTCGCCCGCCTCCGGCGTGCCGGTCAGGCCGAGCACCTCCACCGGGACCGAAGGCCCGGCCTCCTCGACCCGCTCGCCCTGGTCGTTCAGAAGCGCGCGGACCTTGCCCCACTGCTCGCCGACGACGAAAATGTCGCCCCGCTTGAGCGTGCCGTGCTGCACCAGCACGGTGGCGACCGGGCCGCGGCCGACGTCGAGCCTGGCCTCGATCACGGCGCCCTGGGCAGAGCGTTTGGCGTTGGCCTTGAGTTCGAGGATCTCGGCCTGCAGCGCGATGGCTTCCAGCAGCGTGTCGAGCCCCTTGCCGGTGACGGCGGAAACCTCGACGTCCTGCACCTCGCCCGACATCTGTTCCACCAGGACCTCGTGCTGGAGCAGGTCGGTGCGCACCTTCTGCGGATTGGCGGCGGGCTTGTCGATCTTGTTGATCGCCACGATCATCGGCACCTTGGCCGCCTTGGCGTGGTTGATCGCCTCGACGGTCTGCGGCATCACCGCGTCGTCGGCCGCCACCACCAGGATGACGATGTCGGTGACCTGCGCGCCGCGCGCGCGCATCGAGGTGAATGCGGCGTGACCGGGCGTGTCGAGGAAGGTGACCAGCGAGCCGTTGGGCGTGCGCACCTGATAGGCGCCGATGTGCTGGGTGATGCCGCCGGCCTCGCCCGAGACCACGTTGGTCTTGCGGATCGCGTCCAGAAGCGAGGTCTTGCCGTGGTCGACATGGCCCATGATCGTCACGATGGGCGGCCGCGGCGCCAGGTCCTCGTCGCGGTCCTTGACCGTGTCGATGGCCTGTTCCACGTCGGCGTCGGTCACCCGCACAGCGCGGTGGCCGAATTCCTCGATCACCAGTTCCGCGGTGTCGGCGTCGATGGGCTGGTTCATCGTCACCATCATGCCCATCTTCATCAGCGACTTGACCACGTCGGCGGCCCGTTCCGCCATGCGGTTGGCCAGTTCGCTGACGATGATCGCTTCCGGCAGCTGCACGTCGCGCACCTGCTTTTCGGATTTCTGACCGATGCCCAGCGCCTTCTGCCGCGCCTTTTCCTGCTTGCGCTTCATCGCGGCGAGCGACCGCGTGCGGCCGCCCTCGCCATCGAGCGCGGCGGTCAGCGTCAGCTTGCCGGTGCGGCGGCCCTCGTCGGCCTTGCGGGCGCGGTCACGATCGGCGTCGCGGCTGTCGCGATCACGGTCGGTCTTGCGCGGGGAAAGGCCCGGCTTGGCGGCGCCGCCGCGCGCCTCGTCAGGTTTGTCCGGCGAAGGCGTTGCGGTGGCGGCCGAGGTCTTCTTCTCCTCGGCGCGGCGCGCGCGCGCCTCTTCGATCGACTTGGCGCGGGCCTCTTCCTCGGCCTTGACGCGCAGCGCTTCCTCGCGCTCGCGCTCCTCGCGCTCCTTGGTCTCGATCTCCTCGCGGCGGCGCTTGCGATCCTCCTCGCGGGCGCGTTCCTCTTCGGCCCGTTTGGCAGAGTCCACGGTCTCGCGTGCCTTGGCGGCGCGCAGCGCGGTCAGGCGCCGCTCCATCTCGGCGTCGGAAATCCCCTGCGGACGTTTCGCGGGGTCGCCCAAATGCGCGACCGAGGCGCCGCCGGGCGCCGGTCCGCCCACGGCAGGGCCGGCGGGTTTGTGCATCGGCACGACCACGCGCTTCTTCTTGGTCTCGACCAGCACGCTCTTGGTGCGCCCGTGGGAGAAGCTCTGCTTCACCTGTCCGGGACGCGAACTGCCGCCGCCAAGGCCAAGGGGTTTCCTGCCGTCAGTGTCAGTCATGAGGTCTTCGTTTCCTTTTCGGCGGACTTCCCGCCGGTCAGCCGCCGGGGCTCACCCCTGAGCCCCGCCAGCCTGGCCGCTTCCTCTACAATGCGCGTGGTGAGTCCGCCAGCCGCAAGCGCGGCGTGTATCGCACGTTCCCGCGCGAAGGACAAACCCAATTCCCCCGCCGTCAGGCAGCCGATCAGGCTGTCCGGACGGTCCGGCGGATGCAGCTTTCCCTTGCCCCGTTCAGACCCGTCGGAGGCCTGCACCAGCACCGCCGCCTTGCCCTTGGTCAGCCAGTCCTTCACCTTCTCGTAGCCCGTCACCGCGTCGCCCGCCTTGCGCGCGAGGCTGATCAGGTCCGTCACCCGCCGCGCCAGTGCCGCCTCGACCTGCACGTCGAGATCGGCGGGCGCCTTCACCGGGACCTTCGCGGCACGGGCGAACAGCCCCTTCGCCGCCGCCTTGGCAATCGCCGCGCGGTCGGCCGAGACATACATCCCCCGCCCCGGCAGGCGGTTCAGCAGGTCGGCCACGACTTCGCCCTCCGGGCCCAGGACAAAGCGGACGAGGCCGGCCTTGGGGCCGCTCTCGCCAGTCACCAGGCAGCGCCGTTCCGGCGCCTCCCGGTCCTTTGTCCGCCCGCCGCGCGTCATCAGGCCTCGGCCGCCTCTTCCGCCTTGGGGGCGATGTCGGCCGGATCGACCCAGCCCAGCATGACGCGCGCGGTCATCACCAGCGTCTGCGCCTCCTCGAGGCTCATCTCGAACTTCTCGAGCAGACCTTCGTCCTTTTTCCGTTCACCGTTCTCGGTGGTCCAGCCGCCGGCCAGTTCCCAGTCGGCGCAGGTGGCGAAGTCTTCCACCGTGCGGATGCCATCCTTGCCCAGTGCTTCCAGCATCTGCGGCGTCAGCCCCTCGAACTCGATCAGGCTGTCCTGCACGCCCAGCGCGCGGGCGGCGTCCAGCGCCTTGCGGTTCTGCTCTTCGATGTATTCCTGCGCCCGGGTCTGCAACTCGCCCGCGGTGCCCTCGTCGAAGCCGTCGATGGACAGAAGCTCCTCGAGATCGACGTAGGCCACCTCTTCCAGATTGGTGAAGCCCTCGGCGACCAAGAGCTGCGCCATCATCTCGTCGATGTCGAGCGTGTCCATGAACAGCTTGGTGCGCTCGGCGAATTCGGCCTGGCGGCGGGCGCTTTCCTCGCTCTCGGTCATGATGTCGATGTCGAGCCCGGTCAGCTGGCTGGCCAGCCGCACGTTCTGCCCGCGCCGGCCGATGGCCAGCGACAGCTGCTCGTCGGGCACCACGACCTCGATCTTGGTGGCATCATCGTCGAACACCACCTTCGACACCTCGGCCGGCTGCAGCGCGTTGACGAGGAAGGTCGCCACGTCCGCGTTCCACGGGATGATGTCGATCTTCTCGCCCTGCAGTTCGTTCACCACCGCCTGCACGCGCGAGCCGCGCATGCCGACGCAGGCGCCCACGGGGTCGATGGAATTGTCGTAGGAGATCACCGCGATCTTGGCGCGCGAGCCGGGGTCGCGGGCCACCGCCTTGATCTCGATGATGTTGTCGTAAATCTCCGGCACTTCCATCTTGAAAAGCTCGGCCATGAACTGCGGGTCGGTGCGCGACAGGAACACCTGCGGCCCCCGCGTCTCCAGCCGCACGTCCTTGATGAAGCAGCGGATGCGGTCGCCGATGCGGTAGGCCTCGCGGCCGATCTTCTCGTTGCGGCGCAGGATGCCCTCGCCGCGGCCGATGTCGACGATGACGTTGCCGTATTCCTCGCGCTTGACCACGCCGTTGATGATCGTGCCCTTGCGGTCCTTGAATTCCTCGTACTGCCGCTCGCGTTCGGCCTCGCGCACCTTCTGCAGGATCACCTGCTTGGCCGACTGCGCGGCGATCCGGCCCAGGTCCACGGGGGGGACCGATTCGTGGAACTCGTCGCCGATCTCGGACGCGCTCTTGGTCACGTCCACAAGCGTCGCGCCGCGCAGCCACCATTCCTCACTTCCCGGCTTCGGCTCGGCGAAATGGGGCTTCGCCTGCGCCACGGTGAACTGCGCCTGGTAGTTCTCCACCGCGTCGTCCGCGACCACGGTGCGCACGCGGGTGAAGTTCGCCCGCCCGGTCTTGCGGTCGATCTTGACCCGGATGTCCATCTCGGCGCCGTAGCGGGACTTGGCGGCACGGGCGAGGCTTTCCTCCATCGCGTGGATGACCAGCACCGGGTCGATCATCTTCTCGCGCGCGACGGCCTCGGCCGTCTGCAGAAGCTCCAGCTGGTTGGCGGAGGTGATGGCCATGGTCGTCTCTCCCCTCAGTGTTTCGTGGTGTCGGGTTCGGATTCGGGCGCGGGGTCTTCCCCGTCGCCCTCGGTGTCGTCGATCTCGTCGAACTTCGTCTCGTCAACCTCGGTCGCCTTCTTCTGCCGCAGCATCTCGGCGATCAGCTCTTCGGTCAGGATCAGCTTGGCGTCGCTGAGCCAGTCGAAGCGCAGCCCGATGGTGAGCCGCTCGGCGCCTTCCTCGATCTCGATCAGCACCTCCTGGCCCTCGGTGCCGGCCAGCGTGCCCTTGAACCGGCGGCGGCCGTCGATCAGTTCCGAGGTTTCGATCCGCGCCTCCCAGCCCTTCCAGATCTCAAAGTCCTTGAGCCGGGTCAGCGGCCGGTCGATGCCGGGGGAGGAGACCTCGAGCGTATAGGGCTCCTCGATCGGGTCTTCCACGTCCAGCATCAGCGACACGGCGGTCGAGATGCGGCCGCAGTCGTCCACGTCGATGCCGCCGTCGGGCTTGTCGGCCATGATCTGCAGGATATGCCGCTGGCCGCCCATCAGGCGGATGCGGATCAGCTCGAACCCCATGCGCTCGACCGTGGGGCGCACGATCTCGGCGAGGCGGCGGTCGATGGCGGTCCTGGCGACGAGGTCGGACAAGGGAGAGGTCCCGGAAAACGAAAAACGGGCCGCAGCGGCCCGTTTTTTCGAGGCTCGGTGGCGCCGGGGGTGGAGGCCGGTGCCGCTGTCAAGGCGGATATAGGCCGGTCGGGGGGGCGGTGCAAGGGCGGATGTAGGGCCGACGGTGTCCCCGACTGCCAGGGAAATCCCGCCCCGGACTTGATCCGGGGCCCCGCGCTGAACAGGTGCCTCCTGTGGCGCGGGAGACCCCGGGTCAAGCCCGGGGCGGGGCTTTCTTCATTTTCTGGGATTCCACGCCCTCAGGTTCAGGCTCTCCGGTCATGGCCTCGAGTGTGATCTCTGGCGCGTTAGACAACGTGATGTCGATATCCGGAAACTCGTCCTCCGGCCCGAG
>JANOGU010000255.1:0-1520 GCA_031406135.1 Rhodobacterales bacterium | reverse complement strand
ACGCTCTGCTATCCCACCCCCTTCCCCCCGCCGACCGCCTGCGCCATGGTCCCCCCGGCCCGCCCGGAGGCCCTTCATGCCCGACCCCGCCGATCCCTTCCCATTCCTGCGCGCGCTCTTCGACCGCGCCGTCGAGGTGGCCGACCCGATGCGGTCGCTGGCCGCCCACCTGCCGCCGAAACCGGCGGGCCGGGTCCTCGTCATCGGCGCCGGCAAGGCCAGCGCCCGCATGGCCGAGGCGGTGGAGGCCGCCTGGGGCCCCTGCGAGGGCCTCGTCATCACCCGCACCGGCTACGCCCGCCCCTGCCGGGGGATCGAGATCGTGGAAGCCGCCCATCCCGTCCCCGACGCCGCCGGCGCGGCCGCGACCGGCCGGATGCTGGCGCTCCTCAGGGGCCTCACCCCCGATGACTTCGTCCTCGCCCTGATCTCCGGCGGGGCCTCGGCGCTGCTTGTCGCCCCCGCCGAAGGCGTGACGCTGGCCGAAAAACAGGCCGTCAACGCCGCCCTTCTCGCCTCCGGCGCGCCGATCGACCGGATGAACACGCTGCGCAAGCACCTCAGCCGGGTGAAGGGCGGCCAGCTCGCCGCCGCCGCCTTCCCGGCCCGGACGCTGGCCCTGATCCTCTCCGACGTGCCCGGCGACGACCCCGCCTTCATCGGCTCCGGCCCCACCGTGGGCGACAGCTCCACCCCGGCCGAGGCGCGGGAGGTCCTGGCCCGCTGGGTCGCTCCGGTGCCCGCCGGCGTCGCCGCGGTGCTGGCCCGCGGCAGCGGTGTGGTGGTGCCGGGCGACCCGCGGCTGTCGCGGACCGAGAACCGCGTCTTCGCCGCCCCGGCCCAGTCGCTGGCCGCCGCCGCGGCCATGGCCGAGGCCGCCGGCTGCGAGGTCCGGCTGATCGGCGACGCGCTGGAGGGAGAGGCACGCGAGGTCGCCGTCGCCCAGGCCGCGGCGGCGCGCGGCATCGCCGCAGCCCGCCGGCCGGGCGACCGCCCGGTGCTGCTGCTGTCGGGCGGCGAGTTGACCGTCACCCGCCGCGGCGACGGGATCGGCGGTCCGAACGCCGAGTACTGCCTGGCGCTGGCGCTGGCCCTCGACGGCGCCCCCGGCATCCACGCCATCGCCTGCGACACCGACGGCGTGGACGGCGCGGCCGAGGTCGCGGGGGCGGTGGTCGGCCCGGCCACGCTCGCCCGCGCCCGCGCCGGCGGCCTCGACCCCGCCGCGGCCCTGGCGCGCAACGACGCCCACCGCTTTTTCGGCGGCATCGGCGCCCAGGTCGTCACCGGGCCGACACTGACCAATGTCAACGACTTCCGGGCAATCCTGATCGGCCCCTGATCCGCCCGCCGCCGTCCCGCGCCCGCAAGGCGCGCGCTGGCGTGGCACTTCTGCCGGGGGGCCAGGAACAGTGGAGAGCCCCGGGGGTTTCACACCCCCCATGCCGCCGGTGTCTCGAACCGGTGGCGTCACCGTCGGCAAACCCCGTGGGGTATTTGCGCAAGGATGAAACCGGAAG
>JANOGU010000238.1:0-2176 GCA_031406135.1 Rhodobacterales bacterium | reverse complement strand
AACTGGCCGACCATCCCGCAGCTCTACGTCAACGGCGAGTTCGTCGGCGGCTCCGACATCATGAAGGAGATGTACCAGTCGGGTGAGCTGCAGAAACTTCTCGAAAGCCTGAAGCAGGGGGCCTAGACGGTCAAGGCTTGCCGCTGACCGAGATCGCCTTGCGGATGAAAGCCTTGCGCTCGGCGGGATCTGATATCTCGTCGGCGATCAACAGGTAGAGTTCGCCTTCGTCGCGCGCCTTCGCCGCGGCACGCTTCACCACCACCTTCGCCACCGCGCCGATGTGATTGGAGAGGCGCTTTTCCGCCTTGGCCAGGATCTCGGGCGCGAAGCGCGCCAGCGCGAGCTGGGTGAGTCCGGCGGGCGGCGCGGTAGGGGCTGGCGCGGGATCCGCGCCGGGCGGCGGTTGCGAGGGGCGCGAATTCTCGGCGAATTTCTTCAGAAACTCGGCGCGCGCCTTTTCGTCGGCAATCTCGTCGGCGAGATTCTGGGCGAGCGCGGCGAGGGTGGGTGCCGCCTTCGCCGCCTTATTCACCATCACCGCCGCGATCGGCCCCAGGTGCAGGGCCAGCGCCGCCTCGATTGCCTTGATTTGCCTGTCCTCCAGGGCAAAAGCAGCAACTGGCGGAGGTGTAACCCTGACGGTGCGCTCAGGTAGAGTCGCCGCGGCAGTCCCGGCGCCCAACCCGAGGCGTGCGCGCAACTGAGCGACGCTCTGCGGGCGTTCGTCCTCGTTCACGCGCAGCGCCCAATCGATGGCTTCGAGGAACGCGGGCGAGCAGCCGAGTCCCTGACCCGCCGCACCTGCGAAGGATGCGGCCGGCTTCAAGCTGTCCTGCCGGATGCGCGCCACCGCCTCGACCGGCTTCTCGCCGGTGACCAGCCAGTACAGCGTGCCGCCTACCGCGTAGAGGTCGCTCCAAGGTCCCTGCTTGCCGCCGGAGTGGTATTGCTCGAACGGCGCCCAGCCGGGCGAGACGATCGACGTGAGATCCGCCTTCTGCAGCGTCTGGCGCGCCGAGCCGAAATCCAGCAGCACCGGCGATCCGTCGGCGCGCATGTAGATGTTGCCGGGCTTCACGTCGCGGTGCAGGTAGCCCGCCGCGTGGATCACCTCGAGGCCGTCGAGCAGCGGCGCGGCGATGCCGCGCAGCGCTTCCTCGGGCAGCGGCCGGCGCCCGGCCGTCCAGTCGGGCAGCGATTGCCCCTCCACGAACTCCATCACCATGTAGGCGGTCGCGTTGGCCTCGAAGAAGCGCATCACGCGCACGATGCTGGGGTGGCGGAACGAGGCGAGCGTGCGCGACTCGTCGAGGAACCTCTGCTTGCCCCATTCGAAGGTCGGCGCCGACTCTTCGTCGACCGGGCGGATCGAGCTGTCTTCCGCCCGCGCCGCGATGCCGGACGGGAGGTACTCCTTCAGCGCGACCTTGAGGTTCAGGTTCTGGTCGGTGGCGAGGTAGGTCAGCCCGAAGCCGCCCACGCCGAGCAGCTTCTCGATGCGGTATTCCAGCAGCGCGTGGCCGCCGGGCAGGGCATTCGCGGACATGGGGGATGGATTATCCCCGCATCTACCCCTTGTCGATCAGGGCGATGGCCTTCTCCAGGCTGCGGCGCATGCGGTTGAACGCCTGGCCGAGCTGCGACACCTCGTCCTTGCCGGTGTCGGGGAATTCCGCCGCGTCAAGGCGGCCCTTGGAGATATGGTCGGCCGCCGCGGACAGCATCGTGATCGGCTGCACGATCATCGCGGTCAGCATGATGTTGAGGATCACGAACAGCACCGCGAACACCACGGTGAGCGAGCTCATGAAGGTGACGAAGGCCTTGTTGGCGTTGCGGATCGGCAGGTCCATCGGCACCGACACGATCTGCGCCCCGATCACCTCGTTCAGCTTCCAGCCGAAGCCGTTGGCCGCGCCGTAGATCTTGACCATCGCCGCCGGCGCCATCTCCGGCGTGGTGTGGCAGGACAGGCAGGCCGGGTCCTTGATCTGGAACGGCCGCGCCAGGTACAGCGAGCGCCCGGTGGGCGTCTCGCGCGTGCCGGAAATCTCCGGGCGCCCCGGGGGGGGGCGGCAAGCGATTACGATTTGGGGGTGCCACAACACCCCCCGGGTTGGGGGGGTGGGGGGGTTTTGGGCGGGGTAGGTGTTGGGGGAGTGGGGGGAGATAT
>JANOGU010000223.1:0-22200 GCA_031406135.1 Rhodobacterales bacterium | reverse complement strand
CACCGCGACCCTCGAAGGCTTCACCCCCGATTTCAGCTGGCGCATCCCGGACCTCGAGGCGCTGCCCATCGTCTTCGACCTGCTGCGCGACGAGGGGCTGTGCATGGGCGGATCGACCGGCATCAACATCGCGGGCGCGATCCGCATGGCGCAGGAAATGGGGCCGGGCCACACCATCGTGACCATCCTGTGCGACTACGGCAGCCGCTATCAGTCCAAGCTCTACAATCCGGCCTTCCTGAAGGAGAAGGGGCTGCCCGTCCCGGACTGGCTGGACCGCGCCCCGCGCGCGATCCCGCCGGTCTTTGCCGACTGATGCGGCGGCTGCTCCTCAGCCTGTTCGCGGTGCTGGCGCTGGCCACGCCGGCCCCGGCGCAAGAGACGCTTCCGATGCAGGGGCCACCCGACCTGCGCCAGATCCAGGGCGCACTGGCGCCGGGCAGCGTCAAACCCCAGCAGCGCCCGCAGGAGTCCGGAGCGCCCGACTACGAAGCCTGGGGCACGGTCGCGGCGCGGGCCGAGGCGATCATCGCTGGCGGCGAAGCCTCGACGGTGCTGCTGGAAAACCTGCGCGGCCAGATCGCCGACTGGCGGGCCGCGTTCCTTGCCGCGCAGGGCGCCAGTGGCGCCCGCATCGCCACGCTGCGCGGCCAGATCGAGGCGCTGGGGCCGGTGCCCGCAGAGGGCCTGACCGAGGCGGACGAGATCGCGGAGCGGCGCACCGCGCTGACCGACCAGCTGGTCCGCCTGCAGGCGCCGGTGATCGCCGCTGACGAGGCCTATTCGCGCGCCAACGGCCTGATCGCCGAGATCGACCGGCTGCTGCGCGACCGCCAGACCGATGCGCTGATGCGGCTCCTGCCCTCGCCGCTGAACCCGGCCAACTGGCCGGCGGCGCTGAGCGACGCCTACCGCCTGGCGGCCGCGGTTGTGGCCGAAACGCGCCAGCGGGTCCGCGATCCCGCGGTGCGCGCGGCGCTGGCCGACCGCACGCCCACGATCCTGGGCCTGATCCTCGTGGCGCTTGGCCTGGTCTGGCGCGGTCGGCGCTGGTTCGAGCAGTGGCCGAACCGTCTCTACGACACCGCCTCGGCCCGCGGTCGCGAGGTCTGGGCGCTGCTGGCTTCACTCGGGCAGGTCCTGGTGCCGACCGCGGGGGTCTACGCGCTGGCCACGGCGCTTGCCATGAGCGGGCTTTTCGGGCCGCTGGGGATGACGCTGATCCGCGACCTGACGCTGGCGGGCTTTACCGTCTTTGCCGCGCGCTGGCTCGGTCATCGCGTGTTTCCCAAGGGGCCGGGGACGCCGGGGGCGTTGCGGGTGCCGCTGGAGGAGCGTCGCCGCGGCCGGTTCGCGGCGGGAGCACTGGGCCTGCTTCTGGCGCTGGAGGGACTGCGCCGGTCGGTCACCGACCCGGTGAACAGCTCCGACGCCGCGCAGTCGGTGCTGGCCTTCCCCGGGCTCGTGCTGGCGGCGCTGGCGCTCTACCGCATGACCACGCTGCTGCGCCGGCATGTCGAGGCCGACACCGCGCCGGGCGACCTGCCAGCTTTCCGCAACCGGCTGATCGGGCTTCTGGACCGAGGCGCCAAGGTCGCGGCCGTCGCCGGTCCGCTTCTGGCCGCGGTCGGCTATGTCGCGGCCGGCACCGGGCTGGTCTACCCGGCCGCGGTGACGCTGGCGTTCATCGCGGCACTGTTCCTGATGCAGAAACTGGTTGCCGACGTCTTCGTGCTCGTCTCCGGAGAAGGTCCGGCGCAGGAGGCGCTGCTGCCCGTGCTGGCGGGATTCGCGCTGACGCTGGCCGCGCTGCCGTTGCTGGCGCTGGTCTGGGGGGCGCGCTGGTCGGACATCACCGAAATGCTGGCGCGCGCGCAGGAGGGCATTGCCCTCGGCGGCGCCCGCATCTCACCGACCAGCTTCGTGACCTTCGCCATCGTCTTCGCGCTCGGCTTCCTGCTGACCCGGCTGCTGCAGGGGGCGCTGAAGTCCACCGTCCTGCCGCGCACGCGGCTGGACCGGGGCGGCCAGAACGCGGTGGCCGCGGGCACCGGCTACCTCGGCATCTTCCTGGCTGCGCTGATCGCCATCAACGCCGCCGGGATCGACCTCTCCGGCCTTGCCATCGTCGCCGGCGCGCTGTCGGTCGGCATCGGCTTTGGCCTGCAGACCGTCGTGTCGAATTTCGTCTCCGGTATCATCCTGCTGGTCGAGCGGCCGATCTCGGAAGGCGACTGGATCGAGGTCGGCCCGGTCTCCGGCGTGGTCAAGGCGATCTCGGTGCGGTCCACCCGGATCCAGACCTTCGACCGGTCGGACGTGATCGTGCCGAACTCGGACCTGATCACCCGGCAGGTGACGAACTGGACACGGTTCTCGCTGACCGGGCGGCTGGTCATGCCGGTCAATGTGGCGCTTGGCACCGACAGCCGCAGGGTCGAGGCGATCCTGCAGGAGAACGTCGCGGCGCAGCCGCAGGCGGTGCTGAACCCGGCGCCGCAGGTGCTGCTGACGGGCATCGCGGGCGAAGTGATGAGCTTCGAGATCCGCGTCATCCTGCGTGATGTCTACACCTCGCCCGAGGTGCGGTCCGAGATCAACCACGAGATCGCCCGCCGCTTCACCGAGGCTGGGATCGACACCACCCCGGTGCAGCGCGACTTCCGTCTGAAGATGGCAGCGGAGGCCGCCGCCCGCGGCGCGGAGACCGCGGCGCCTGCCGGGAAGGAGAGCCCCGCATGACCCGGCTTCTGTTCCGCGAGGACGCCTATCGGACCGAAGCTCTGGCCCGGGTGGTGGCGCATACCGCCGAAGGCGCGCTGATCCTCGACGCCAGCCTGTTCTACCCCACGGGCGGCGGCCAGCCGGGGGATTCAGGTGCCTTGCTCTGGGCGGGCGGCAAGGTCCCGGTCGCCACGGCGCTCAAGGCCGAGGGCGGCCGTGTCGCGTTGGTCCCGGCCGAGGCGGTGGCCCTGCCCCCGGTCGGGGCCGAGGTGCGGCAGGTCCTCGACTGGGACCGCCGCTACCGCCACATGCGGGTGCATACCGCGCTGCACCTGCTGTCGGTCGTCCTGCCGTTCCCGGTCACCGGCGGCGCGATCGGCGATGGGCGCGGGCGGCTTGACTTCGACCTGCCCGACCCGCCGCACGCGCCGCAGATCGAGGCGGCGCTGGCGGCGCTGATCGACCGCGACCTGCCGGTCAGCGACGACTGGATCACCGACGACGACCTGCTCGCCAACCCGGGTCTGGTGAAGACCCTCTCGGTGACCCCGCCCACCGGCCAGGGCCGGGTGCGGCTGGTCCGCATCGGACAGGGCGCGGATCAGGTGGACCTTCAGCCCTGCGGCGGCACCCACGTCGCGCGCACCGCCGAGATCGGCCATGTGACGGTGGAGAAGATCGAGAAGAAGGGCCGCCAGAACCGCCGCGTGGTGATCGCGCTGGCCTGACGGCAGGGCCGCCGCCAAAACACGCACCGCGGCCCTTACGCGACAGCCTTCGCCAGCCGCGCAAGCCTCGCCCGCTTCAGCAGCGGGCGCAGGGCGACCGGTGCGCCGGCCAGCGCCTCCGCCCGCGCGCGCACCCGCTCCAGCGCCGCGCCGATCTCCTCGGGGTTGCCCGACCACAGCTCCCACAGCAGCCCGTCCGGGTCGCGGCGCGCCACGCCCTCGGCAGCCAGCGTCCCGCGCGGGAAGTCGGCGGCGTTCCAGGTGACGATGGCGTCGGCCGATCCGGCCACGGCACTGGCAAGCACATGGATGTCGCCCTCGTCCGGCAGGTGCAGCCGCGCCTCGATCCCCGGCGCGGGTGGCACCGTGGCGCGCGCGAACTGCGCGCGGGCCGCCGCGATCACCGGCCCGTCGTCGCGGCCATGCTTGCGCGCGGCCAGCGCCCATTCGGTCAGGATGCGGTCCGACCACAGCGGCGCGAAGGCCCCGGTCGCGGCGACGGACAAGAGGCAGTCGCGCAGCACCGGCGGCACCAGCACGCAGGCGTCGAGGACGGCTCTCACCCGTCCAGCCGGAAGGCCAGCGCCTTGAGGTAGCCGGTCTCGGCCAGTTGCGGGAGGACCGGGTGGTCCGGCCCTGCCCCGCCCGACCAGAGGATCGGCCCGTGCCGCCCGGCGCGACCGATGCCGCGGGCGCAGGCGCTGCGGAACGCCGCGAGGTCGGCCGCGTGCGAGCAGGAGCACAGCATCAGGAAGCCGCCCGGGGCGACCAGTGCGGCGGCCAGCCGCGCCACCCGCTCGTAGGCGCGCAGGCCCGCCTCCAGCGCCGCCTTGGCCGGCGCAAAGGCCGGCGGGTCGCAGACCACGAGGTCGAACCGCTCTCCCTGCGCCACCAGCGCCTCCATCACCGCGAAGGCGTCGCCCTGCCGGGTGGAGAAGCGGTCCGCCATGCCCATCGCCGCGGCGCCCCGGGTGGCCAGGGTCAGCGCCGGGGCAGAGCCGTCCACGGCCAGCGCGCCCTTGGCGCCCGCGGCCAGCGCGGCCAGCCCGAAGCCGCCGACATGCGAGAAGACATCCAGCACCCGCCCGCCCCGGGCCAGCGCGGCAGCGAAAGCGTGGTTCGGCCGCTGGTCGTAGTAGAGCCCGGTCTTCTGCCCGCCCAGAAGGTCGGCGAAATACGTCGCCCCGTTCATCCGCACCGGCACCGGCCCCTCGACCGACCCGCGCTGCACGAAAGTCTCCTCCGGCAGCCCCTCCAGCCCCCGCGCGCGGCCCTGCCCGTTCTTCACCACCGCCGCGACCCCGGTCACCGCCAGCAGCGCCTCGGCGAGGTCGTCCAGCATCGCCTCGGCCCAGGCCGCGTTGGGCTGGATCACCGCCGCGTCGCCGAAACGGTCGATCACCACGCCGGGCAGCCCGTCGGCCTCGGCATGGACCAGGCGGTAGAACGGTTCGGGGAACAGCCGCTCGCGCAGCGCCAGTGCCTGCGTCAGGCGCCGGGCGAGCCAGTCGCGGTCCACCGCCGCCCCAGGGTCGCGGTCGATGACCCGGGCGACAATTTTCGAGGCGGGGTTGACGGTGACCAGCGCCTGCGGCCGGCGATCGGCGTCTTCCAGCACCGCAAAGGTCCCCGGCGCCAGCGCCGAGGTGCGGCGGTCCATCACCAGCTCGTCGGCATAGACCCAGGGAAAGCCGTGGCGGATGGCGCGGGCGTCCACCCTCGGCCGCAGCCGCACGACGGGACGCTGGGTGTCGGACATGGCAAAGGGCGCGGTCATCCGCGCCCCTTAGCGGAAGGCTCGGCCTTCCGGAAGTCTCAGAGCGACATCGCGACCGAGCGCAGCAGCTCTTCCTCAATCGCCTCGCGCGACACCGGCGCCTTGGCCTTGGGCGCGGCGACGAACGCCGCCGAGGGCCCGCCGGCGGGAACGGTGGTGGTGCATGCGCCCAGCATGGCGGCAGCGACAAGCGCGCAAATGACCCTGATCCGCATTCTGCCTCCGTAAACCCCGAGCGCCCCCGGGTTCACGTCTGCCAGCGGATTGTGGCCGGACTGCGCCGCTTTCGCGGAATTGTGCGGATCACACGCTATGATTGAATACTCTACCGATCAACAACCAGGGATTGTTTCCGGGCGTCGGTCAGAGCGACAGTGCAACCGACCGCAGCAAGACCTCTTCCAGCGCATCGCGCGACACGGCCGGGCCCGGCGCGAAAGAATAGGCGATGAAACCGGCCGATGGATTGCCGTCGATCGCCCCGCTGGGCGCGCAGGCCCCCAGCGCCGTCAACAGCGCAAGACCGAGATGTCCCCTGAACCGCATGCTGCCCCCGTCCTTATTGTCGTTTCGCCATGCTTAGCACGACGCGCCGCGGATGTGACCTTGCTCCTCCGCATCCTCGGGTGGCCTGCGGCTTGGGGGCAACATGCAAATGCCGTCCGCTGGCTGCCCCGCGGCGCGACCCGGCCGCTTTCCGCCGATGCCGTATGAAGCCGGCAGCGGGGCCGCCCGGAGGCCGCGGGGGCTTGCGCGTTAGCGCTAACGACGTGTATCGCGGTTCCAGCCCCCCGTTGAGAGGGATGGAGGCTGCCCGTGTCGCTCAACCCCGTCATCGACCGCGTCACCGACCGCATCCGTGCCCGCAGCGCCGCGACCCGCGGCGCATACCTCGCGCGCATGGGAAAGGCGGCCAAGGATGGCCCGGCCCGCGCCCACCTGTCCTGCGGCAACCAGGCCCATGCCTATGCCGCGACCGGGCCGGACAAGGACGCGCTCGCCGCAACGCGCGCGCCGAACCTCGGGATCGTGACCGCCTTCAACGACATGCTGTCGGCGCACCAGCCCTACGAGGACTACCCCGGACTGATCCGCGCCGCCGCCCGGCGCGCGGGCGCCACGGCGCAGGTCGCGGGCGGCGTGCCGGCAATGTGCGACGGGGTGACCCAGGGCCAGGTGGGGATGGAGATGTCGCTGTTTTCGCGCGACGTCATCGCGCTGGCGGCGGGGGTGGCGCTCTGCCACAACACCTTTGACGCGGCCCTGTTCCTCGGCGTCTGCGACAAGATCGTGCCGGGCCTGGTGATGGCGGCCGCCACATTCTCCCACATTCCGGCGATTTTCGTCCCCGCCGGTCCGATGACTTCGGGCCTGGCCAATGACGAGAAGTCCCGGGTGCGCAATGCCTATGCCGCCGGCACCGCCTCGCGCGCCGATCTGATGGCGGCGGAGATGGCGTCCTACCACGGCCCCGGCACCTGCACCTTCTACGGCACCGCCAACACCAACCAGATGCTGATGGAGTTCATCGGCCTGCACCTGCCGGGCGCGAGCTTCGTCAACCCCGGCACCCCCCTGCGCGAGGCGCTGACCGTCGCCGCCGTGGAACGCGCTGCGGCGATCACCGCGCTTGGCAACGATTGGCGCCCGGTCGGCGAGGTGCTCGACGAGCGCGCCTTCGTCAATGGCATCGTCGGACTGATGGCGACGGGAGGCTCCACCAACCTCGTCCTGCACCTGCCCGCCATGGCGCGGGCGGCCGGGATCGTGCTTGACCTCGACGACTTCGAGGAGATCAGCCAGGCCGTGCCGCTGATGGCCAAGGTCTACCCCAACGGGCTGGCCGACGTGAACCATTTCCACGCCGCGGGGGGACTGCAATTCCTGATCAGCCATCTGCTCGACGCCGGGCTGATGCATCCCGACGCCAAGACAGTCGCGGGCGACGGGCTGGCGCTGTACCGGCAGGAGCCGAGGCTGGTGGACGGCAAGCTCGCCTGGGTGGACGGCCCGCGTGACAGCCTGAACGACCGGATCGTGCGTCCCGTCGCCGATCCTTTCGCGGCTACGGGGGGGCTCAAGGTCCTGTCCGGCAACCTCGGCCGCGGGGTCATCAAGGTCTCGGCAGTCGCCCCCGAACGCCATGTGATCGAGGCCCCGGCGCGCGTCTTCCACGACCAGGACGGGGTGAAGGCAGCGTTCAAGGCGGGCGAGTTCACCGCCGACACGGTGGTGGTGGTGCGTTTTCAGGGACCGTCGGCCAACGGCATGCCCGAGCTGCACTCGCTGACGCCGACGCTCTCGGTGCTCCAGGACCGCGGGCTGAAGGTCGCGCTGGTCACCGACGGGCGGATGTCCGGCGCCTCGGGCAAGGTGCCCGCCGCGATCCACCTCTCGCCCGAGGCCAAGGGCGGCGGACCGCTGGCCCGGGTGCGGGACGGCGACGTGATCCGGCTTGACGCGACGGCCGGAACGCTGACCTGCCTCGCGCCGGATTTCGAGGCGCGGGCGCCGGTCGAGGCCGACCTGTCGGGCAACGAGCACGGCCTCGGCCGCGAGCTGTTCGCCGCCTTCAGGGCGCAAGTGTCTTCCGCCGATACCGGCGCCGCGGTCGTGATCTGATCCCGAACCTGCCCCAAGGACCCGAGCGATGACCCCAGCCGACCAGTCCGCCGCCGCCCTTGCGATCTGCCGCCTCGCGCCCGTTGTTCCGGTCCTCGTGATCGAGGACCTCGCCATCGCCAAGGCGCTGGCTGCGGCCCTGGTCGCGGGCGGGCTGCCGGCGCTGGAGATCACCCTGCGCACCCCGGTGGCGCTGGACGCGATCCGCGCGATGGCCGAGGTGCCGGGCGGGTCGGTGGGCGCCGGCACCCTGTTGACCCCGGCCGACGTCAAGGCGGCCAAGGCCGCGGGCGCGACCTTCGGCGTCTCGCCCGGCGCCACCGACCGCATCCTCGACGCCTGCGCCGAACATGACCTGCCGCTGCTGCCCGGGGCGGCGACGGCGACCGAGGTGATGGCGCTCCTGGAAAAGGGCTACACGGTGCAGAAGTTCTTCCCCGCCGAACAGTCCGGGGGGGCAGCGTTTCTCAAGGCGCTGGCCTCGCCCCTGCCGCAGGTGCGCTTCTGCCCCACGGGCGGCGTCTCGACCGGGAATGCGGCGAGCTACCTGTCGCTGCCCAACGTCCTGTGCGTCGGCGGCTCCTGGGTGGCGCCGAAGGCGGCGCTGGCCGGCGGCGACTGGGCCGAGGTCACGCGGCTGGCGCGCGACGCGGCCGCGCTGCCGCGGGGCTGATCTATTCGCCCTCGGCCATCCGTCCCGCCCGCCCGCCCTTGCGACGCGGCAACGGAAGCGGGGCGCAGCCCTCCCGGAGGACCGCGGTCATCGGGTGGTCGGGCACCGTCCGCCCGTAGCTTGCCAGAAGAACCGCCGCCTGCGGCGCTGCCTCGGCCCCGGCGGGCAGGCTCAGCGCCCAGTCGACGAAGATCGACCGGCATTCCGCCGGGGTGATCCCCTCGATCGCATAGGCCTCCCGGATCAGGCCCTTGGGGTCCGCCTCAGCCATCCCTCATCTCCTCCTCCGGCAGGTGCCGGGCGATCACCGCCGCCGCCGCCGCGGTCGCCGCTTCCAGCCCGGCCGTCAGCGCGTCCCCGGTGGCAAAGCCGGTCTCGCGCAGCAGGAACGCCCGCCCGCCCTCGCCCACCTTCGCCAGATCGAGGCGCCGGTCGGTCAGCACGCGCGTGCCCGCCTGCAGCCGCCAGCACAGCCGAAGCGCGGTCAGGATGACCTCCGCCTCGGCCGCCGTCACCTGCCCGGACGACACTCCGGCGGCGATTTGCGCCTCGACCCCCCGCGCCGGCGCCGCGGCGCGCAACGCCAGCACCTGCGCGAAGAGCTCGATGTCCAAGAGCCGCCCGGGCCCCAGCCTGGCCTCCCACAGCCCCTCCGCCGGCTTCGCCGCGAACAGGCGGACCCGCATCGCGGCGGTGTCGGCGGCGATGGCCGCGCCGCCGGACTTCGCCGCCAGCACCTCGCGGCGGACCGCCTCCGCGGCCCCGCGCAGGCTTTCGGCGCCGGCAATGGCGCGCGCCCGGGTCAGGGCCAGGTGCTCCCAGGTCCAGGCCTCGGACATCTGGTAGCTCTCGAACCCGGAGAGCGACACCGCGACCGGACCCTGCCGGCCGGACGGGCGCAGCCGCATGTCCACCTCGTAAAGCCGCCCCTCGGCCATCGGCGCGGTCAGCGCGGTGACCAACGCCTGCGTCAGCCGCGCAAAATAGGGCCGGACGGGCAGCGGCCGCGATCCGTCGGACAGCTCCGTGCCCGCGGCATCGTAGAGCACGACCAGGTCGAGGTCGGAGCCCGCGTTCAGCCGCCCGGCCCCGAGCGAACCCATGCCGAGCAGCACCGCGCCGCGTCCGGGCGCCGGCCCGTGGCGGCCGGCGAATTCGGCACCGACCACGGGCCAGAGCGCGACCAGCACGGCCTGGGCCAGGTCGGCATAGAGCTTGCCCGCCTCGAAGGCGTCGATCAGCCCGCGCAGGTGGTGGACGCCGACCCGGAAATGCCAGTCGCGCATGACGTCGCGCAGGCGGCCGAGCTTCTTCCCGTAGTCCGCCGCCCCCGCCATCGCCGCGCCCGCCTCCACCGCCAGCGCCGCGGTGCCGGGCCAGGGTTCCCAGAACGACCCGCCGATCACCGCGTCGAAGACCGCGGCGTTGCGCGCCAGATAGGCGGCAAGCCCCGGCGCGGTGGCGCAGATGTCCACGATCAGGTCCACCAGCGCGGGGTTGGCGGCGAAGAGCGAGAACACCTGCACCCCGGCCGGAAGGCCCTTGAGAAAGCCGTCGAAGGCGATCAGTGCCTCGTCGGAGTTGGCGGCGCGGGCGAGCCGCGACAGCAGCACGGGTCTGAGCCGGGTGAAGACCGCGACCGCGCGGTCGGAGCGCAGCGCCGGATAGGACACCCAGCCATCCACGATCTGCGCCTGCGCGGGACTGAGCACCGGCGCTTCGGTCGCGCCTCCCGGGGCGAAGAAGCCCTCGGTCAGCGCCGCGACGCGGCCCAGCCGGTCCAGGAACGCCGCGCGAAAACGGGCGGTGTCGCCCTCGCCCGACAGCCGCGCGATCCGCTCCACGCCCTCGGCCGTCGCGGGCAGACTGTGGGTGCGGGCGTCGGCGACCATCTGCAGCCGGTGCTCCAGCTCGCGGTGGGCGCGGTAGTGGGCGGTCAGTTCGTCCGCCACCTCTCCCGGCAGCCAGCCGCGGCGGGCCAGCGCCGCCAGCGCCGGCACCGTGCCGCGGTCGCGCAGGGCGGGGTCGCGGCCGCCGGCGATCAGCTGCCGGGTCTGGGTGAAGAACTCGATCTCGCGGATGCCGCCCTGGCCCAGCTTGAGGTTGTGGCCCTCGACCCCGATCCCGTGCAGATGGCGGTGGTCGCGGATGCGCAGGCGCATGTCGTGGGCGTCCTGGATCGCCGCGTAATCGAGGTGCCGGCGCCAGACAAAGGGCTTCAGCGCGCGCAGGAACCGCTCGCCTGCGGCGATGTCGCCGGCACAGGGTCGGGCCTTGATGTAGGCGGCCCGCTCCCAGGTGCGGCCCTCGGCCTCGTAGTAGTGCTCGGCCGCGGCCATCGACAGGCAGACCGGGGTGACCGCCGCATCGGGCCTGAGCCGCAGGTCGGTGCGGAAGACGTAGCCGTCGCCGGTCATGTCCGACAGCATCGCCGTCATCCGCCGCGTCACCCGGACAAAGGCGGCGCGCGCCTCGTCCGTGCGGCCCTCGTGGCGGGTTTCGTCGTAGAGGCAGATCAGGTCGATGTCGGAGGAATAGTTGAGCTCGTGGGCGCCCATCTTGCCCATGGCAAGCACGACCATTCCCTGCGCCGGCGCACCGCTTTCGGGCAGCTTTCCGCGCCGCACCTCGTCGGCCACCAGCGCTGCGACCGCCAGGTCCACCGCCCGGTCGGCGAGCCGGGTCAGCGCCGCGGTCGTCTCTTCCAGCGTCCAGATACCGCCGAGATCGGCCAGCCCCGCCAGCAGCGCCACCCGCCGCTTGGCCTGGCGCAGGAGGGGGCCGAGCTCGTCCGACGGCGCCGGGACCAGCGCGGTCAGCACGGAGTGCAGCGCGGTCTCGGGCGACAGCGTCAGGGCCACCCGCAGCCAGCCGGTCTCGCGCTGCATCAGGCCGCGCAGGTAGGGGCTCGACCCTGCGGTCCCGGCGATCAGCGTGGCGAGGTCCGCGTCGCCGACCAGCGCCGCCGTCTCGGCCCCGGTGGCGGGGTCCACCGGCAGGGGGTGGCGGGTCAGGCGGGCGGCGAAGGGGCTGGCCATATCCCGGAGTTGATCCCGGCCGGACGGCGCGGTCAACGCCGGGGCTTGCGGCACACCGGCGCGGGGTGACCACTCTCCTCGCGGGGCGGTTCGGCGGACCGCCGCCGGACTATGTAAATTTCCTTAACATACCCCCTTGAAAACCGCTGCGGCTGTGGCAATCTCCCGTCATGTGAAGCGCCTAAACATTAACGCACCCATTCGGAGACAGCCATGCACACTGCCTCGACGTCTTCCTCTTCCGGCGGGATCGCCGGAGCGCTGCGCCGGGGCGAAGCCTGGCTCGACGACCGTGGCCGACCGGCCTGGATCGTCGCGACCGTCGCCGGATTCGTGGTCTTCTGGCCCATCGGCCTCGGCCTCCTCGCCTACATGATCTGGAGCAAACGCATGTTCAGCCGTTCCTGCGGCCAGCGCCGCCACCGCCACGATGCCGGCCGCGAGATGTTCCGCGAGTTCACCGGCCGCGAAGGCTTCCGCTCTTCGGGCAACGCCGCCTTCGACAGCTACAAGGCCGACACCCTGCGCCGGCTGCAGGACGAGCAGGAGGCATTCGAGTCTTTCCTCGACCGCCTGCGCCAGGCCAAGGACAAGACCGAGTTCGACGCCTTCATGGACGACCGCGCCAGGGCCAACGCGGCCCGCGCGGCCGAGCGCCAGGACGAGGCGCGCGACGACGTCCGCAGCGGGCCTCCGCCCGCCCCGGCTGCGGGCTACTGACCGCCCTCCCCCCCGGGCGCGTGCTTCCGGGCCGGTCTTCATCCCCGGACCGGCCCGGTTTCCGGCCCCCGCGGCAACGCGGGGGCCTTTGTATTGACGCTTGGCGGAAGTCCGGGGCCTTGCTACTGTTTCCACCGCAAGCCCCTCCCGCCCCCGGTCACCCGGCCCGATGCGCCATACCCTTCCCCTCGCGCCGCAGTTCTATGTGACGGCTCCCCAGCCCTGCCCCTACCTCGAGGGGCGGATGGAGCGGAAGCTGTTCACCGCGCTGCAGGGCGAACATGCGCAGAAGCTCAACGACACGCTCAGCAAGCAGGGCTTCCGGCGCAGCCAGAACGTGCTCTACCGCCCGTCCTGCGCCGAGTGCTCCGCCTGCCTGTCGGCCCGCATCCGGGTGGCAGACTTCCGACCCAGCCGCACCCAGAAGCGCATCCTGAAACGCAACGAGGATCTGGTGCGCAACCCCACCAGCCCCTGGGCGACCGAGGATCAGTTCGCGCTGTTCCGCACCTATCTCGACCACCGCCACGCCAACGGCGGCATGGCCGACATGGATATTTTCGAATTCGCCGCGATGATCGAGGAAACCCCGATCCGGTCGCGGGTGATCGAATACCACGGGCCGGCCGGCGCGGACGGCGCCCGGCCGCTGGCCGCCGTCTGTCTGACCGACGTCTTCGACGACGGGCTCTCGATGGTCTATTCCTTCTACGACCCGCGCGACCCGGCCCGGTCGCTGGGCACGCAGCTGATCCTGGACCACGTGGCGCTCGCCCGCGAGGCGGGGCTGGCCTACGTCTATCTCGGCTACTGGGTGCCGGGCAGCCGCAAGATGGGCTACAAGTCGGGCTTCTCGGCACTGGAGATCTACAAGGGCGGGCGCTGGCAGGCGATCGGCGACCCCGCCATGCACCGGGCCGAGCTGCACCCGCTGTCGGTCGATCCCATCGCCGAGCAGGTCGCCCGGATCAGCCTGCCCGACGGCCGCGCCGGTCGCGACGGCGCCCCGCCGCAGCCGGGTCCGGTCCCGGGGTGAGGCGCATCGCCACGGTGGCGCTGGTCGTCCCGGACTATGACGCGGCCATCGCCTTCTACGTCGGACGGCTGGGCTTCCGGCTTCTGGAGGACATCGCGCAGGGCGCCAAGCGCTGGGTGCGGGTGGCGCCCGAGGACGGAACCGCGCTTCTGCTTGCCCGCGCCGAAGGCCCCGCGCAAGCCGCTGCGGTGGGCAACCAGACCGGCGGGCGGGTGGGCTTTTTCCTGCACACCGACGACTTCGCCCGCGACCATGCAGCCATGCTTGCCGCTGGCGTGGCCTTCGAGGAGGCGCCGCGACACGAGCCCTACGGCACCGTTGCCGTCTGGCGCGATCCGTTCGGCAACCGCTGGGACCTGATCGGGCCCGGATAGCCGCCGGCCAGTCCGCGCAACTCCCCGGCCCTCATCCTTGTGCGCGCGGCTACGGGAGCCTGGGCGCCGCGCTCCATGGCCGCCCTTGACAGGGTGCCGCCACAACCGCCCTTGTGCCGTCCCGTCCCTGGCGGAGGCGCCATGTTCTCCTACATCTCGCTCGGCACCACCGACATCGCCCGCGCCCGGCGGTTCTATGACGCGGCCCTGGCGCCACTGGGGCATGTCCGCATCCCGGACTACGGCGACCCGACATCCGACGCGTGGGGCAGCGATGATCCGGGTCCACATCTCTGGGTCACGCAGCCCTTCGACGGCAAGCCGGCGAGCGTCGGCAACGGCTGCATGGTCTCCTTCCTCGCCCCCACACGCGCCGCGGTGGATGCGTTCCACGCCGCGGCACTGGCGCATGGCGGCACCGACGAAGGCGCCCCGGGCCTGCGTCCGCAATACGGGCCGCACTTCTACGCCGCCTATGTCCGCGACCCCGACGGCAACAAGCTCAACGCCGTCTGCTACCGCGCCAATGGCTGATCGGCGGCCGGTGCCCGGTCTTGACATCGGCCTGTGATCTTGCGGCCATTCGACCGTCATCCCGCCCAACTATATCCCGGGCCAACCGGATCGCGGGGACGCGTCCCGCGGTCTGGTCTGACCCCCCGATGACAGGAGCAATGCATGATGGACTATGATCGCGACTATCTGGACGATCCCCGGGCGACGCCCGGATTCGAGCACGGCGACGAACGCCCCTCGAACCGGTCGGCCAACCCGACCTTCTACGACATCCTCGACGAAGCCCGCGCCTCGCGCCGCGGCTTCCTCTGCGGCGGACTGGCCGCGGTCGTGGCATCGGGCCTGGTCTCGGTCGGCCTGGGGCCGCGCGCCGCGCTGGCGCAGTCAGCGGCGACCTCGGCCCTGCTGGGCTTCGCGCCGGTGCCGTTGTCGAAGGACGACATCGTCGTCGTTCCCGCCGGCTACAAGGTGCAGGTCCTCGCCCCCTGGGGGACGCCGCTGCTGGACGGCGCGCCGGCCTACGCCCCGGGCGCGGTGACCGGCGCCGCGCAGGCGATGCAGGTCGGTTCGCACCATGACGGGATGCATTTCTTCCCGATCGACGGCGCCTCCGACGACGGCCTTCTGGTGATGAACCACGAATATGTCGAGCCGCGCTTCATCCATGCCGGGAAGTGGAAGGGCCTGGCGCTCGACGGCGACACCGTGGTGCTGACCGCCGACGGCAAGCGCGACGACGACGAGGTCCTGGCCGAGATCAACGGCCACGGCGTATCTGTCATGCGCATCCGGCGCGGCGCGGACGGCCCGTGGGCCATCGTCGCCGACCCGATGAACCGACGCATCACCGGCGCCACCGAAATGGAGATCGCGGGTCCGGTCCGCGGCCACGCCAATCTGGTGACGAAGTTCTCGCCTGACGGCACCCGCACCCGCGGCACGCTGAACAACTGCGCCCATGGCGTGACGCCCTGGAACACCTACCTCGCGGCCGAGGAGAACTGGGCCGGAATGTTCGTCAACACCGGCGAGCAGCCGCGCGAGCACGACCGCTACGGCGTGCCCGACGCGGCGAGCCGCTACAAATGGGAGCTCGCCGCCTCGGGCGCCGACGAATTCGCCCGCTTCAACGCCACCGCGACCGGCGCCAGCGCGGCGGAGGACTACCGCCACGAGCCCAACACCTATGGCTGGGTGGTCGAGATCGACCCGTTCGACCCGGCCTCGACCCCGGTGAAGCGCAGCCACCTCGGCCGCTTTGCGCATGAAGGCGTGGTTTTCCATGCGGCAGAGGAGGGCAAGCCGGTGGTCTGCTACTCGGGGGACGATTCGCGCTTTGAATACATCTACAAGTTCGTCTCCGCCGCCCCATGGGCGGCCGGCTCGCGGGGAGAAATCCTCGACGAGGGAACGCTTTACGTGGCGAAGTTCAACTCTGATGGCAGCGGCGAGTGGCTGGCGCTGGCACCGGGCGAGAACGGCCTCACGCCCGAGAACGGCTTCGCCGACCTGGCCGACATCCTGCTGAACACTCGCCTTGCCGCCGATCAGGCGGGCGCCACCAAGATGGACCGCCCGGAATGGGGCACGGTCGATCCCTCGACCGGCGAGGTCTATTTCACGCTGACCAACAACAACCGCCGCACGCTACCCGACGTCGATCCGGTCAACCCGCGGGCCGAGAACTTCTTCGGCTCGGTGGTGCGCTGGAAGGAAGCGGCGGGCGACTTCGCCGCCACCACGTTCCAGTGGGAGCTGTTCGTGCTCGCCGGCACCAAGGCCAATTCCAAGACCATCAGCGGCGAGACGCTGACCGACGACAACCTCTTCGCCTGCCCCGACGGCATCTGGTGCGACAAGGACTCGCGGCTCTGGATTCAGTCCGACATGGGCGACATCGGGCCGGCGCAGGAGGGCCCGCTGGCGCCCTTTGGCATGAACCAGATGCTGGCGGCCGACCCCCGCACCGGCGAGATCCGCCGCTTCTTGACCGGCCCCTGGGGGCAGGAGATCACCGGCGTGGTCACCACGCCGGACGGCACCTCGATGTTCGTCAACGTCCAGCACCCCGGCGCCCATGCCAGCGGCGACGAGTTCGCCGCCGGCAACTTCGGCTCGGGCTTTCCCGACTACAACGGCACCGTGCCGCGGTCGGCCACGCTGGTCATCACCCGCGAGGACGGCGGCGTGATTGGCGCCTGACGCCTTTGGCCGTCTCCGGGACACTCCGGGGGCGGCCCCCTACCGCTTCGCCGCCCGGTCGGTCAGCAGCGACAGCGCCAGCGCGGCCAGGATGCAGCCGGTGAAGAGCCAGAGCCCCCAGGCCACCTCCACCGTCGCCAGCCCCACCCCCTTCACCACCACGATGTAGAGCGCGATCAGGAACACATCGCCCATGGCCAGCCGCCCGATCAGCCAGACCGCCGGCTTCACCCGGGGGCTGAGCAGACGGAAGTGCAGCAGCGCCAGCCCCAGCGACTTCAGCATCGGGGCAAACACCGCCAGGAATGTCACCACCAGCGCCAGCGGCGGATCGCTTTCCCACAGCGATTGCAATCCGGTGATGACGGAAATCTCGTCCAGCCCGAACAGCGGCAGCAGCCCGGCCCGCAGCAGCGGCGCGAACCAGGCCAACGGGAACAGGATCAGCAGGGCAAGGTTGGCGACGACGATCCAGCGCGGTGCGGTCATGGCCGCACCTTCCCCCGGCAGCAGGCAGAACGTCAACCACGGGCCGGGGGGAAGTGCCGGTCTGACCCCGGCGCTCGGCAACCGATCTTCCCGTGCCCCTGTGCCGGCACAGACACGGACGGTTTCAGGTCAATGCCGG
Source organism: Rhodobacterales bacterium (assembly GCA_031406135.1). Taxonomy (GTDB): domain Bacteria; phylum Pseudomonadota; class Alphaproteobacteria; order Rhodobacterales; family Rhodobacteraceae; genus JANOGU01. The sequence goes on along the minus strand of JANOGU010000223.1, from coordinate 5,162 downwards.
CACGGCGCGGCGAAATCATCAGGGCACTTGTTCAACTTCGTCCTGGGCGGCATGCTCGCCGATGAGCATCCGAACGAGGACTCCCGGGTGACATGACATGATGAGCCGCCTCGCGCTCCTTGCCGCGCTCGCGGTGCCCGGCTTTGCACCGGCCGCCGCGCAAACCTGTGGGACAGGCGAACCTTGCGCCGTCGTGGACGGTGAGTATTTCGCTGCCGTACCTGAAGGCCAACCGATTGGAGCCGTCCTCTTTCTCCACGGCTGGGGCGGCAAGGCAAGGGCCGAGATCGCCAACACCGGTGTCGTCGGCCCGCTTCTCGCGCGCGGCTACGTCGTCATTGCGCCTGTCGGTCTGCCCTACACTGTCGCCGAGCCAGTGACCAACTGGAACGCCGAAAAGGACCCCGCCTTGCGCGACGACGTCGGCTTCATCGACGCGGTGATGGACGATGCGGCTGACCGTTTCCTCTTCCCCAGGGACCGCGTTCTCGCGTCGGGCTTTTCGCTCGGCGGCATGATGGTCTGGCGCCTCGCCTGCGACGCGCCGTCCGACTACGCGGCTTTCGCTCCGGTGGCCGGCACCTTTTGGGCGCCCCTGCCCGAAACCTGCGCAGCCCCGGTGCGGCTGCTTCATTTCCACGGCTGGGCAGACAAGATGGTGCCGCTCGAAGGAAGGCCCGTCGGAGGCGGGGCCCTGGTCCAGGGCGATGTCTTTGCCGCGCTGTCCATCGCCCGGCGCAGTTCGGGCTGCACCTCCGATGCCATTAACGAAGCAGTGGGCAACCTGCAGGTGAGAAGCTGGGTCGATTGTACTGGCGGTGCCTCGATCGGGATCGCGCTGCACTCCGGCGGCCACAGGGTGCCGAAGGGCTGGGCCGGGTTCGCGCTCGACTGGTTCGAAGGCAAGGCGCCGCCCGTCGCTGTCGCCTGCCTTCTGAAGGGCGATGCGGGAGAGGCATGCTAGGCACACGCGCTTCCGCCCTTTCTCGATGGCGGTTCCCGGCAGCCACCAAACGGCGGTGCGTCACTGTCCTGACTGAGACTGGGTCGAGTTAGTCCGACGCCATCCCCTCCCCCGCCTCAAGCCGAGTTTGTCTGACAGTGCCGGACTGGCGATGGAGGGTTCCGACATGAGCATGGCGACGATGCTGATCTGGTCTCCTCCGTCGCCAACTTCCGCTTGTCCGCTCCGCCCGTTCGGGCAAAGGTGCCGGCGCGTGACGAGCTAGGATGCCCCCGCCGCATGACCTGGCCAAACCAGAGACCTATGTCCAAAGGACGCTTTCTGTCAGCCAAGAGGTATTCCCGGAATGACGCTTTCCAGACGGCAAGTGATGCTCTCGGCCATCGGTGCTGCCCCGATCCTGACCTTTGGCCGCACGGCCATGGCCGGCACCGTGGTCCAGGTCTCACTTTGGGACAAGGGCCCGGCCTCGATGGAGGTGATGGACACCGCCAAGCCGATGGGACTGGCGATGCCGGAGGCCGACATGAGCATGGCGACGATGCTGATCACCGCCGAGCCGTCGCGCATACCGCCGGGCGAGGTGACGTTCATGGCGAAGAACGATTCCTCGGAATTCGTCCACGAAATGGTCATCGCCCGGATCAGGGACCCGAAGCTGCCCCTGCCATATTCGGAAGAGGACATGGAGGTCGACGAGGACGGCGCCGGATTCCGCGGCAAGGTCTCGGAACTCGGCCCCGGACAAACCGCCGCGATCACCCTGGTGGTGAAATCCGGGACCTACATGATCTACTGCAACATCGCCGGACACTACGCCATGGGGATGTGGACGCTGGTGACTGTCGCCATGTGACTCCGGACGGCGTGGCGCCGCGCCGTAAGGGGCGCATTGATTGCGCACCATGGCGCCCGGCTGTCACCTCAACGCCCGCCGCGACGACGCCTTCCGCAAGCCACCCGTCGGGGCCGACCTGACGCGCAGGGGCGGCGCGACCTGCGACACGTGGTCGATGCGCTGTTGCCCGGTTGTCGCCGGCGGCGCGCTCCCGGTCGGGACGGATACCCGACACAGGACCGACGCGAAACCGACACCCGCGGGGCGGCGGCCGCCGCTTCCGTGAACCGGCACATCAAACGCACGCAACGACTTGCGGCCAACGCTGCAGTGCCGTCCACGCGCAGCTCGCACTGCGCAACACTACCCCCGCCAGAACACCGCCAGCGCCAGCGCGGCCAGGTAGTGAGCCGAGGCGAGGGCCGCGATCCGGGCCGGAAGCCTGGCCTCCGTATGGCGCCACAGCCGGGCCAGGACGACCAGCGCCGCGCCAAGGATCAGCGCCGTCCCGACCAGCAGCGGCAGCCCGTAGGGCGCCACCGCCCCGTCGTTCCACCGCGTCAGCACCGCCGGCCAGGCGGCCAGGCAGCCGGTCGTCCCCAGCAGCGCCAGCCCGAGCCAGCGCGCGGTGTCGGCAAAGGCCGCCAGCGTCGCCCAGGCCAGCGCCACCAGCGCCCCGGCGCCGGCCAGGAAGAGCCAAAGGAGGAGCGCCACACCGAGGCTCATCGCACCGTCGCAATCGGGCCGGTGGGCCGGCCGTGGATGAACTGGTCGAGGTAAGGGTCTGACGCGGCGTCGATTTCGGCCACTGGCCCATGCCAGCGCAGCTTGCCGCCGTGCAACATGGCGACGTTGTCGGCGATGGCGCGGACCGAGGTCATGTCGTGGGTGATGGTGATCGCGGTCACGCCGAGTTCAGTGACGATGCCGCGGATCAGAGTGTTGATGACCCCGGCCATGATCGGGTCAAGCCCGGCGGTCGGCTCGTCGAAGAAGATGATCTCGGGGGATGCCGCGATAGCGCGGGCCAGCCCCACCCGCTTTTGCATCCCCCCCGACAGTTCCGCCGGGTAGAGGTCGGCCACCCGCACATCGAGGCCCACGCGGGCGAGTTTTTCCACCGCCACGGCATAGGCCTCTGCCTTGGGGCGCTTCTGGACCCCCCGGCGCAGGCGGAAGGCGACGTTCTCCCAGACCTTGAGGCTGTCGAACAACGCGCCGCCCTGGAACAGCATGCCAAAGCGGGCGAGGAGGGCATCGCGGTCGCCCTTGGTCACGTCCAGCCCGTCGAGCCGGATGGTGCCCTTGTCGGGATGTACGAGGCCCAGAATACACTTCAACAACACCGACTTGCCCGTCCCCGACCCGCCGATCACCACCAGCGAGGTTCCGGTCGGCACCGAAAGGTCCACCCCGGTCAGAACCCGGTTCGAGCCGAAGGCTTTTTCCACGCCGGAAAGCTCGATCATGCCGAGAAGAACACCTCCGTCAGCGCGTAGTTGGCGGCCAGGATCAGCACCGAGGCCGCAACCACCGCCGCCTTGGTGGCCTTGCCCACGCCTTGCGCGCCGCGGCCCGAGTTCATCCCGTGCCAGCAGCCCATCAGCGCCACGAGGAAGCCGAAGACCGCACCCTTGACGAGGCCCGAGCCCACGTCCCAGCCCTCCAGATAGTCGAAGGTGGTCTTCAGATAGGCGGCCGAGTTGAAATCGAGCCGCGACACGCCGACCAGCCAGCCGCCCATGATCCCGATCGCGTCGCCCACCGCCACCAGCACCGGAACCGCCAGCGTCGCCGCCAGCACCCGCGGCACGGCGAGGTATTTCAGCGGGTGGGTGGAGAGCGTGACCAGCGCGTCGATCTGCTCGGTCACCTTCATCGTGCCAAGCTCGGCCGCGATGGAGGAGGCGACGCGCGCGGCCACCATCAGGCCGCCCAGCACCGGGCCAAGCTCGCGCACCATGCCGATGGCGACGATGGAGGGGACCACGCTTTCGGCATTGAACCGCGCGCCCCCGGCGTAGATCTGCAAGGCCAGCGCGCCGCCGGTGAACAGCGCGGTCAGCCCGACGACAGGCAGCGACAGCCAGCCGATCTGCAGCAACTGCTGGGCGAATTCGCGGGGGTAGAAGGGCGGGCGCAGCAGGTGGCTGACCACCTGAACCGCAAAGACCGCCACCCTCCCCAGCGCGGCCAGTCCCGCCAGAACACCGCGCCCGAGGCGCGCAACCGGCAGGGCCGGGCTCACGCGCCGCCCTCGATGTAGCGGCGGGCGTAACGGGGGCCGAGCGCGCTCAGGATCTCGTAGCCGATGGTGTCGGCGGCGGCGGCGAGGTCGTCCACCGTTTGTTGCGGACCGAGGATGTCGAGCGCCGCGGGCACCTCGTCCAGATGCGTCACGTCGAGGGTGATCAGGTCCATCGACACCCGTCCGGCCACCGGACAGGGCGTGTCGCCGTGCCAGAGGACCACCCGGTTGGACAGCGCGCGCAGCAGCCCGTCGGCATAGCCACCGGAAACCGTCGCGATCCGGGCCGGGCGTTCGGCGGTCCAGGTGCCGCCGTAGCCGACGGTTTCGCCAGCTTCCAACTCGCGCACCTGCACCACCGGCAAGGACAGGCTGACCACCGGCCGCGCCGCCACGAACGGCAGGCCGCCGTAGAGTCCGATCCCGGGTCGGGTCAGGTCGAAGTGGAACGCGGGACCAAGCAGGATGCCGCCGGTCGCGGCCAGCGAGCGGGGGATGTCGGTGCCGTCAGTCATCGCCCGAAAGGCCTGAAGCTGGACCGCGTTCAGCGCATGGTCCGGCTCGTCGGCGCAGGCGAGGTGGCTCATCAGCAGTTCCGGCCCGGCGTCGAGGACGAAGGCCGCCGCCGCCTCCCATTCCGCCGGCTCCATCCCCAGCCGGTTCATCCCGGTGTCGAGCTGGATGCCGAAGGCGTGGCCGGGCAGCGCTTCCAGATGGCGCGTCACCTGCTCGATGGAATTGAGCATGGGCGTCAGTTCCAGATCGCCGATCATCTCGGTGTCGCCAGCCATGTGGCCGGACATCACGCAGACCTGCGGCCCCTGCCCCAAGGCCTGCCGCACCGCCGCCCCCTCCTCGGCCACCGCGACGAAGAACCGTCGCGCCCCGGCCTGCGCCAACGCCCGGGACACGCGGGACACACCGAGGCCGTAGGCGTCGGCCTTGACCATCGCGCCGGTCTGGGTGCCGGAGGACGACAGCCGGTCCAGCGCCCGCCAGTTGGCGGCGATGGCGTCGAGGTCGACGGTGAGACGTCCGGTTGCCATGGCCGCGTCTGTTGCCCGGGGGGTCGCGCGGGGTCAAGGGGGAAGACCACGGTGGCGCTCTTGGGT